>CAZIVF010000067.1:8204-11673 GCA_964542725.1 uncultured Subdoligranulum sp.
CCCAGTCTTCCCCGCCTTCAGGGGCGTCCGCCTCCTGGCCGGGCTGATCCGGGGCGGAAGCCGGTTCCGCCTGCGGCGGGGCGGCTCCCTCCTTCTGCTCGATAACGCGGGTCAAAGCCTCCGCCAGTTCGGCCACTGCTTCCCCTGTATCGGGCGCGGACGGTTGCGCCGCGGCGCTTTCGCCCTCGGCGGTCGGCGCATCCAGCCGCTCTTTATCCTCCATACGCTCACCCCACGATTGCAGCACAAAAAATGCGAGGCGGCGCATACCGCCGCCCCCGGTACGGCCCGTCGCAAACAGCGTAATGCCGTTGTTTGTCTTGCGTTTACTCCGCGCTCTCTTCCTCGCCGGCAGGCTCCTCGGTGGGGATCGGCTCATAGACGGTCTGCTCCTCGGCTTCGTCCAGGTCATCCGCATCGTCCGCCAGATCGTCCAGGTCGTCGCTGAACAGCAGGCGCTCATACTCGTCCAATTCCTTCTCACGGCGACGCAGGTAGAGGGCAGCGGCGGTCAGGGCACCGGCGGCAACAAACAGAAATGCCAGGGCAGCGCCAAAGGTCGTTTTATTCATCATGGTCGTTTTCCTCCCGTTTGGGCGCGCAGGGACGCGCATACTTCTATACAATTATATTATACCTGACCCAGCCCGTTAATTCAACAGATAGGATGTGAAATTTACTTCTTTTTTTCCGGCCTGCTTTGGCCCGCATAGGCGGCAAAGGCGCTGGGGATGGGGTGATCCGCCGCCGTCCCCCAGGCCCAGCCCTCCGGCAGAGGCACGGCGGGGGCGGCGGCCCGCCAGCCGTTCATCTGCCAGATGCGGTGGGTGAAAACGTGCCGCGCCGGGGGCAGGGCTTCCCCCCACACCGGCTGTACCCCCACCTGCGCCAGGGCGGCGGCAAGCGCCTGCCGGTCCAGCGCACCCTCAAAGGCGGCGGGCTGCCACAGCCCGGCCAGCAGGCCGCACTCCGGGCGGCGCTGCAGTAGCAACCCCGCCGGGCTTTCCACCAGCGCCACCGTGACGGGCTGTACCGTCTTGGCCTTTTTGGCGGGTTTGACGGGAAGTTCCGCCGCCCGCCCTGCGGCAAAGCCCCGGCAGAGGGAGACCAGCGGGCAGGCCAGGCACCGTGGCGAACCGGGCAGGCAGACCAGCGCCCCCAGTTCCATCAGGGATTCATTGTAGGGACCGGGGGCGTCTTTCGGCATCTGGTCCAGCACCCGCTGGGTGAAAAGACGTTTGGTCTCCGGTTTGGTGATGTCATTGTCGTCGTCATACAGGCGGGCAAACACCCGCAGCACGTTGCCGTCCACCGCCGGTGCGGGGATGCCGAAGGCAATGCTGGCGATGGCCCCGGCGGTGTAGTCCCCGATGCCGGGCAGCGCCCGCAGCGCCGCATAGTCGGCGGGCAGAGCGCCCCCGTACCGCTCGCAGACGACGCGGGCGGCCTTCTGCATATTGTTGACCCGGTTGTAGTAGCCAAGGCCCTGCCACAGGCGGCGCAACTCGTCCGGCTCACAGGCGGCCAGCGCCGCCGGGTCTGGCAGGGCGGCGATGAACCGCTCATAATAAGGCAGGGCGGCGGCCACGCGGGTTTGCTGCAGCATGATCTCGCTGACCCAGATGTGGTAGGCAGAAGGCTCCTGCCGGAAGGGCAGGAGCCTCTTGTTCTTTTGGAACCAATCCAGCAGCGGCGGCGCGACGGGCCGCATCAAAAGCCACCGCAGGTACGCGGGAAGGGCAGCACGTCGCGGATGTTGGGGATGCCGGTCACATACATGATAAGCCGCTCAAAGCCCAGGCCGTACCCGGCGTGTTTGACGGTGCCGAAGCGGCGCAGATCAAGATACCATTCATAATCCGCCTGTTTGAGGCCCAATTCCCGCATGCGGGCCAGCAGCACGTCGAGCCGCTCCTCACGCTGGGAGCCGCCGATCAGTTCGCCGATGCCCGGCACCAGCATATCGGCGGCGGCCACCGTTTTGCCGTCGTCGTTGAGGCGCATATAGAAGCTCTTGATCTCCTTGGGGTAGTCGGTGACGAAGACCGGCTTGTGGAAGACCTGCTCGGTGAGGTAGCGCTCGTGCTCGGTCTGGATATCGGTCCCCCACTCCACTTTATACTGGAAGTTGTCGTTGTTCTTTTTCAGGATCTCCACCGCGTCGGTGTAGCTCATGCGGCCAAATTCGGAGTTCGCCACCAGTTTCAGCCGCTCGATGAGGCCCTTGTCGAAGAATTGGTTGAAGAAGGCCAGCTCGTCGGGGCAGTTCTCCAGCAGATAGCGGATGACGTACTTGGTCATCGCCTCGGCGGTATCCATATAGTCGTTCAGGTCGGCGAAAGCCATCTCCGGCTCGATCATCCAGAACTCGGCGGCATGGCGGGGGGTGTAACTCTCCTCGGCGCGGAAGGTGGGGCCGAAGGTGTAGACCTTGCCCAGCGCCATTGCCATGGCCTCCGCCTCCAGCTGACCGGAGACGGTGAGGTTGACGGCCCGCTTAAAGAAGTCCCGGCTGAAATCCACCGCACCTTCCTCGGTTTTGGGTACGGCATTCAGATCCAGCGTTGTCACCTGGAACATCTCGCCGGCGCCCTCGCAGTCCGACCCGGTAAAGATGGGGGTGTGGACGTAGGTGAAGCCGTTCTCGTTAAAGAACTTGTGCAGGGCAAACGCCGCCTGGCCGCGCACCCGGAACGCCGCGTTGAAGGTGTTGGTGCGGGGGCGCAGATGGGTCATGGTGCGCAGATATTCCACGCTCATCCGTTTCTTTTGCAGCGGATACTCGGGTCCGCAGGCGCCCAGCACGGTGACGGAGTCGGCGTTGATCTCAAAGGGCTGCTTGGCCTGGGGGGTCAGCACCAGCTTCCCGGTGATCTCAAAGCTGGTGTACAGGCCGCAGTGGGCGATCTCGTCATAATTCTCCAGCTTGTCCGCCTGGAAGACGATCTGCACCGGCTTGTAGCAGCTGCCGTCGGTCAGCGAGATGAAGCCGATCTTTTTGGAGTCGCGTATCGTCTTGGCCCAGCCGCAGACGGTGACGACAGTGCCGTCCGCCGGGGTGGCCGCATACAGGGCGCTGAGTTCGGTTCTTTCCATGGATATTCCTTCTCCTCTATTTTGATAGATACTGGCATTATAGCTGTTTTGGCGCGTTTTGTACAGTATTTTTTGCGGAATTCCGCTTTTTGCCCCGCAGTGTCAGCAGCAGGAAAGCCGCCAGCCCTGCCAGAGACAGGCAGGCTCCCGCCCGCAGCCCCGGCGTGCGGTAGGTCAGTTCGATGTGGTGGGCGCCGGGGGTGAGCATCAGGCCCAGGAAGGCGGTATCCGCCCGCAGCAGCTCGGCGGGCTGGCCATCCACAGCGGCGCTCCAGCCGGTGGAATAGGGCAGCTGCACCACCAGCAGCTTGTCGGTGTCGACCGTGATATCCCCGCTGAGGGAGTTGGTTCCCAGCACGGCATTCTGCAGGCT
>CAZIVF010000068.1:0-11431 GCA_964542725.1 uncultured Subdoligranulum sp.
ATAAAAGTGAAGCCTTTCCTCCTCTGGCACCGTCTGGTTGTAGCCGCGCATCCAGTCGATGAGTTCAGCGATCTGCTGGGTATGGTAGATCGGATAAGAGAGCGAAGCCGCCAACGCGTGGGCTTCCCCTGCGCCGCCCTGAATGTACGCATCAACGGCCAGCGCTTCCCCAAAGTCCAGTTCCATGGCCAGGGCGCGGCAGCCGTTGTTCCGCACCAGATTTTGCAGCACTTCCAACTTCAATTCCTGAAACTCCCGGTTGCCGTGGGTCGCCTCGCCCAGAGCCACCACCTTGCTTTGAGACGGAACAGTCAGTTCCTCCACGGCGGCGGCGTAAGAATCAACAGCCGGCAGCCTTCGCCTTGCCGAGAGGGCTTTGTAATTCAAAACTGCGGCCAGGCCAAGCCCCAATACAAGAAGCAGGCAGAGCAGCGCGATAAAAAGCCTTCTCAAAAAGTCAAGCGTCCTTTTCATCGCCGGCCTCCTTTTCAGACAGAGCGCCCTCCCCTCTCTCGACGGCGTTGAGCAGTTCCTCCACCGGTATGCTGTAGAGTTTTGCCAGGGCAAACAGGTTGGATGTGCTGGGATCGGACGTGCCGTTCTCCCACTTAGAGACAGCTTGGCGGCTGACGCCTAAACTTTCCGCCACAAACTCCTGGGTCATCTTGCAGCGCCGGCGGTTTTCCCGCAGGGCTTCGGCCAGGGATTTGCGGATGACCTTTTTCTCTCTGCGCACCTCGCCGGAGCGCAGGTACTTGAGGAGCGCTTTGATGAGCAGGATGGCGATGATCCCCCCAAGCACCGTAGGAATCAGCATAACGATCGTGGCAATGACGGAAACGCCAAAATTTATCAACATAGGTTTCACCTCCTTGCCGCCAGCTTACCGCATCCGGGGCGGTTGCGTCCACCAACTATCGCGCAACTTTGGGTTGCCGGCAGCTTATTCTTGAAGCAAAAAGAAACTCCCTCCCGCCGTGCGGGAAGGGAGCGATGGCTCAGTCCCTGGATTTCTCAATCAGTTCCCGGGCGTTGGCAAGGCTTAGGTCTGTGACCTTGTCGCCGGAGATCATCCGGGCCAGCACCTCCACACGTCCTTCCAGGTCAAGGGTGTGGATCTGGGTGTAGGTCCGGTCATCACGGACGGTTTTCTGGATCAGAAGCTGGTTATCCGCAAAGGCGGCCACCTGGGGGGTATGGGTGATGCAGAGCACCTGATGCCCTGCCGCCGTCTGGTGCAGAAGCTGGCCGATGCGCCCCGCCGCCAAACCGGAAACGCCGGTGTCGATCTCATCATAGATTACGGTGGGGAAGGCATCCCGGTCAGCCAGTGCGCTCTTGAAGGCCAGCATGATGCGGGATAACTCGCCGCCGGAGGCAATCTTGGCCAGCGGTTTGGGTTCCTCGCCTGGGTTGGTGGAGATGAGGAACTCCACATTGTCCTGCCCGGAGGAAGCCAGCGGCCCCCGCTGATGCCTGAGTGCGAAGCGGATACCCGGCATATTCAAAAATTCCAGCGCCGCCTTCATCTGCCGGTTCATGGCGGTGAACCCCTTGAGACGGCTTTGGGTCAGCGTTTCGGCGGCCTCCCGGGCCTGCTTATAAAGGTCCTGCATCTCTTCCTTGAGTTCGGCAATGCGCCTGCCGGAGGATTGGAAGCCTTCCAGTTCGGCGGCGGCGGCCTCACGGTGGGCCAGAAGTTCCTCCACATCCATGCCGAATCTCTTTTTGATGCGGTAGATCACATCCAGGCGGCTTTCGATTTGATCCAACTCCCCGGCGTCGAATCCGTAGGCGTCCAGCCGGTCGGCCAGATCGGTCGCCAGTTCCCGCGTGCCGTAATACAATTCGTTCAGCCGATCGGCCAGCGGGGTCAGGCTATCGTCCAGGCGGGCGCTGTTGGCAAGGCCGGAGGTCGCGCCGCCCAAAAGATCGGCTGCGCCCTGCTGCTCCCCCTCCTCGTCGCCGGAGAGTGCCAGATGGGCCGCGGTGATCCCATCCAGGATGCTCTGCGCATGGGTGATGATGGTCTTGCGCTCCTGCAGCGTCTGCTCCTCGTCGGGGACCAGCGCCGCCGTGTCGATGGCCTCAATCTCCTCGGTCAGGGCGTCGATGCGGCGCTGCTTGTCCGCCTCGCTGGCATTGAGAGCATCCAGGCGACGCTTGACGGCGACCAGTTCCCGATACAACTGATGATAATCCTCATACAAGGCACGGTTTTGGGCGTACTGATCCAGCAGCCCTAAGTGCAGGGCGGGGTTGGTCAGGCTCTGGCTGTCGTGCTGGCCGTGGATAGAGAGCAGACCCGCCGAGATATCCCGCACCACCGCTGCGGTGGCGGGCATACCGTTGATGCGGCAGCTTCCCTTCCCCTCGGCATTGATCTCCCGGTAGAGGAGCAGATCGTCGCTGGCCTCATAGCCGCACGTTTCCAGTTTGGCCCGAACCCCAACCGGGATGCCCTCGAAGGTGGCCCAGATGCAGGCTTTGGACGCGCCGCTGCGCACCAACTCGCGGGAGGTGCGGTTGCCCAGAATGGCGTTGATGGAATCGATCAGGATAGATTTGCCCGCGCCGGTCTCGCCGGTCAACACATTGAAGCCAGGGGTAAAGCACACCTCGGCTTTTTCGATGACCGCCACATTTTCGATTTTCAGGTTTGCCAGCATAGGCCAGCCCTCCCCCGCTTATTGACGTTTATTTCAGCCGCGCCGCTGGGCATACTGCTGCAGCTTGCGGCAGATTTCCGCAGCGGCCTGCTCGGTGCGCATCAGGATAAAGAATGTATCGTCGCCGGAAAGCGTTCCGACCACGTCCTCCCACTGTTTGGCGTCGAACACCTCGCAGGCGGCGTTCGCCATGCCGGAAAAGCAGCGGACCAGCACCATATGCCCGGCATAATCCACCTTGATGACGGATTCCCGGAAGATCATCTCAAACCGGTTGGGGGAATGGCTGACCTTGCCCGCGCCCGAAGCGGGCATATACCGGTATCTGCCGTCGCCAGTGGCGGTTTTGACCAGCTGAAGCTCGCGGATATCGCGGGAGACAGTGGCCTGGGTCACTTCAAACCCGGCTTCGCGCAGATGAGCCAACAGTTCCTCCTGCCGGTCGATGGGGTGCTTTTCAATCAGATCCAAAATAGCCTGGTGGCGTGCGCTTTTCACAGGTTTTCATCTCCTCATCAATTTGTTTTCAATGGCGCAGAACTGCTCGGCGTCATCGAAGGTAATCAGCTTTAGGCAGTGGTCCGACGCGGTGATGCGCAGCGTCTCCCCGGGGGTCAGCGTACACTGGGCGCCGCTGTCCGCGCAGGCGTAGACCTCGTCCCGGTTGTCCTGCTCGGCCACGATGGTCAGGCAGCGCCGGGCGGCAAAGACCAACGGCGCGGCGTGGATGCTGTGGGCGCACACAGGCGTCAGAACCATCACGGGCGCCTCGGCATCCAGCACCGGCCCGCCGGCCGAAAAGGAGTAGGCGGTGGAGCCGGTGGGGGTGGCAACGATCAGCCCGTCGCTGCGGTAGCGGCTGACAAAGGTGCCGTCGCAGAAAACCTTGTAATCCATGGGGTGCAGGCGGGTGCGCCCAAAAAGAACCACGTCGTTCATGGCTGTGGCCTGCCATCCCCGGCTGTCTACCCGGGCTGCCAGCAGCCCCCTGTTAGTGACGGTGAACGCGCCCTGTGAGAGACGCCGCAGCTTTTCCGGCAGTTCCTGCACCTCGCAGGTCGCCAAAAAACCGGTGCGCCCCAGGTTGACCCCCAGTACAGGCTTATCTTGTGCGGCGCAGGCCACGCCGGCACGCAGCAGGGTACCGTCGCCGCCAATGGTCACAACCTGATCGGCGGCGGCCAGCGCCCGTTTTTCCGGCAGGAAGCGGACACCCGGCACCTGCAGATCGGCGGCAAATTCCGCCGGCATCAGCACGGGTACTTTCCAATCGTGCAGCAGGGCGGCGGCCCGGCGGGTCACTGCCAAATCAATGTCTTTGGTTCGGTTGGGAATCAGCAAAACAGCCATACGGCAGACCTCTTTGTAGTGGGATGTTTCAGTGCAAATTGGGCGCCATATCCAGCGCATCGTGGGCGGCAGCAACGGTCGCCTCGATCAGACCTTCCGATAGCGGCTGGGGGGCATCGCTGTGCCGGACGTAAAGCAGGAACTCAATGTTGCCCTCCGGCCCCTTGATGGGGGAAAAATCCAGCCCGGCCGCCGTAAAATGGTTGGTGTTGGCGTAGCCCACGGCGGCATACAAAACTTCCCGGTGGGTGGCAGGATCGCGCACGACGCCCTTCTTCCCCACTTTTTCCCGGCCCGCCTCAAACTGGGGCTTGACCAGGCAGACGCCCACTGCCTGCGGTGTGCAGACGGCATCCGCCACCGGGAAGATATGCTTGAGAGAGATAAAAGACACATCTACGCTAAAAAACGCCACCGGCTCGGCCAGATCACCGGGGATGACATGGCGGATATTGGTGCGCTCCATATTGACGACCCGGCTGTCGGTGCGCAGTTTCCAGGCCAGCTGGCCGTAGCCCACGTCCACGGCGTAGACCTTGACCGCGCCGTTTTGCAGCATACAGTCTGTGAAGCCGCCGGTGGATGCGCCAATGTCCATGCAGACCTTGCCTTCGGGGCGCAGGGGGAAGACCTGCATCGCCTTCTCCAGCTTAAGGCCGCCCCGGCTCACGTAGCCGATATCATGCCCGCGCACCTCCACCTTGGCGTCCTCAGCAATCATTTCGCCGGCTTTGTCGGCCTTCTGCTCGTCCACGAAGACAATACCGGACATGATCAGCGCCTTGGCGCGCTCCCGGCTCTGGGCCAGGCCGTTCTGGCATAGGTATTGATCCAAACGAATCTTCATACATCAATCCGCCTTTTGCAGTTGTTGGATATGCCCGGCCAGCGAAGCGGCGTCCAGCTGCTGGTCGGCGCGCAGTTCAGCCACACTGGCGTGGAGCAGATGGCTGTTATCCACCGCATGGAGCAGATAACGGCCCTGCCAACCGGCCTGCTGTAGGGCAAAGCCAAGATGCTCGCCGATGCCTCCGGTGCGGATGGTGTCTTCGGCAAAGAGGATGGTGTGGTACCCGGCCAGCGCCTCGCATAGTCCTTCCGGTAGCGGAAACACATGCACCAGCTTGCAGCAATCCACAGCGATGCCGGCGTTGTTCAGCCGCTCGGCGGCGGTCAGGATTTCCTCCGTTTCGGCGCCATAGCTGACCAGAACGATCCCGGCTTTCTCCTGCCGGTCAATAAAGTCATAGTCCCGCCCGGTGCAGCCCAGGGTGGCCAGCGCGGGAACCTCCTGGCCGCGGGCATAGCGGATGGCCCGAGGGCCGCTGACCTTCTCGACCAGGTAGCCCAGCCAATACTGCAGTTCGGCATAATTGCAGGGGGCGTACACGGGGATACCGATCTGGCTGAAGAAAGCCGGATCATACAGGCCCTGGTGGGTCTCGCCGTCGCCCGGCACAAGGCCCGCGCGGTCCACGGCGAACAGTACATCCAGCTGAAGCAGACTGACATCCTGAATGATCTGGTCGTAAGCGCGCTGAAAGAAGGTGGAGTAGATGGCCACTACCGGCAGTAGCCCCTGGCTGGCAAGCCCGGCGGCAAAGGTGACGGCATGTTCCTCAGCCATACCTACGTCGAAAAAACGATCCGGATAGCGGTGCTTGAAAAACTGCAGGCCGGTGCCGTACTTCATGGCGGCGGTAATGGCGCACAGCCGGGGGTTGGTGCCGCCCAACTCCGCCAGGCGGGTGCCGAAAACGGTGGAGAAGGAATCCTTGGGGGAGACCTCAGGGTTTGTCAGGTGGTCCAGGTCGAAGGCGGGGACAGCGTGGAACTCGCCGGGGTTTTCCTCGGCGGGTTTCAGGCCCTTGCCCTTCTGAGTGACGGCGTGCAGAAAGAGCGGGGCGTACTGCTCCTGCAGATTGGTAAACATGCGGCTCAGCTGCACCACATCATGGCCGTCCACTGGGCCGATATACTGGAAGCCCATCTCCTCAAACATGGTGGAGTGATAGATCCCGCGCCGGATCAGTTGCTTGCCATCCTGCAGGACCTTGACGATGCCGCCGCCCAGCAGCGGGATGTGGCCCAGCGCCGTCTCCATATAGGCTTTGGCGTGGAAGTACTTGGGATCGGTGCGCAACCGGGTCAGGTAGTTGGCCATCTCCCCCACGTTTTTGGAGATGGACATCTTGTTGTCATTGAGGATGACGATCAGGTTGTTCAGGGTGCTGATGTTGTTCATCCCCTCATAGACCATGCCGCCGGTGAAAGCGCCATCCCCTATGATGACGACCACTTTGCCCTCCTCGCCTTTGAGTTTTTTGGCCCGGGCAATACCAATGGCGGCGGAAAGGGCCGAACTGCCATGCCCGGCCACAAAAGCGTCGCAGTCGCTCTCTCTCGGGTGAGGGAAGCCGGAAATACCGTCCTTGCGGCGCAGTTCCGCAAAGCCGGCGCGGCGGCCCGTCAGCAACTTGTGGGTATAGCACTGATGCCCCACGTCGAACAGGATCTTATCCTGCGGCAGGGTGAGCGCGCGATGCAGCGCCACGGTCAACTCCACCACACCCAAGTTGGAGGAGAGATGACCGCCGGTGGCGGAGACACTTTGAATCAAAAAGGCGCGTATCTCTTCACACAGAGCCGGCAGCTCCGCAGCCGACAGCTTCTTGATATCCCCCGGCTTGCAGATACGGTCCAATACTGGATAACTCATGTCCTTACCTCGTTTTTTTCATTCTTGGGGCAGCGCGGTCAGAGCGTTCCCACGGTGCGCCTGGGAAACGGAAGCGGGTCAAACAGGCGCACAACGGTGCGGCGGGCATCATACAACGGGCATAACAAAGCCCAGCACAATGCCCAGCGTCGCGCCGGATAAGACTTCGATCGGCGTATGGCCAACCATCTCCTTGAGTTTCTTATCGCCCAGAAGGGGCAAGGCTTCGCTGCTCTGGTCCAGCCACTCGCTCAGCAGCCGGTTGATGACCTTGGCCTGCTCGCCGGTTTCGTAGCGGACCCCCATGGCGTCATACATCACGATGACCGCCACCACAACGGCGATGGCGAACAGCGTGGAGTGGATGCCCGCATATCGCCCGGTTGAAACCACCATGGCGCACACCGTGGCGGAGTGGGAACTGGGCATACCGCCGGCACCCCAAACCCGCTCAGGTATAAAGCGCCCGAAGATGATAAGATTGATGATGACCTTGATGATCTGGGCGGTCACGGCGGCGATCATCGAGGTAGCCAGCACAAAATTCCAGTTCAAGGCTGTAAAAAGCAGATTCAAGTGGCTCACATCCTTATCTGTCTCGTTGCAAAAGGTCCCGCGCCAGCTGGTTCAGGAAAGCGGCACGCTCCCCAAGCGGCGCCAGGGCGGCCAGCGCCGCCGCATTGTGGGCAGCGGCCAGTTCCCGCGCCCCCTCCAGGCCGTAAAGGGTGAGGAAGGTCGTTTTATCGTTGGCGGCGTCGCTGCCAACCGGTTTGCCAAGCTGCTCCGTGGTGGAAGTCGCATCCAGGATATCATCCACGATCTGGAAGACTAGGCCCACCTCGGCGGCATAGGTTTCCAAAGCGGCCAGAGCCGCCCCTTTCTCGCCAGCGGCGGCGCATCCCAGCTGCACCGCCGTGATGATAAGAGCGCCGGTCTTGTGGGCGTGCAGTACCAGCAATTCCTCCTCGCCGGCACGGTGGGTTTCATACAGTTTATCCAACTCCTGACCGTACAGCATCCCCCGCGCGCCGCCGCCCTTGGCCAGCAGCGCCGCCGCTCCGGCCCTGCTTTCGGCGGGGAGCGCGGCGTTGGCGATAACCTCAAAAGCGGCTGTGACCAGGGCATCCGCCGCCAGCAGCGCCGTCGACTCCTCATACTGTTTGTGGCAGCTGGGCCGCCCGCGGCGAAAATCATCGTTGTCCATACAGGGCAGATCGTCGTGGATCAGGGAATAGCAATGCAGCATTTCCAGTGCGCAGGCATAGTCCAGTGCCGCCTCGGCGCTTTCCCCGGCCAGTTCACAGGCGGCCAGCGTCAGCACCGCGCGCACCCGCTTGCCCCCGCTCAGCAGGCTGTAGCGGGCGGCCTGGGCAATGCGCGCATAGGCGGGCAGATATTGATCGCACAAAGTCAGAAGACGCTGCTCTGTGGCGGCGGCCCAGGCGGCGTATTGGGTTTGATATTCCATCATTCGGCCTCCGTCTTGGCGGCCAGAGCGGCGTCGATCTCCTCGATCCGCAGCTTGGCATCATTCAGTGTATCGTTGCAGTACCGGATCAGTTCGGCGGCCTCGGCGTAGAGTTTTACGCTGTCGGCCAGGGCGGTATCGGGATCCTGCATTTTAGTCAGGATGGTCTGCAGCCGGGCCAGGCCATCCTCAAAGCTCTTGGGCGCTCTCATCCTCGTTCTCCTTCCTTACCGCGTTCACGGTGCAGCTGGCTTGCGCCCTGCTACCGTGCAGTGTGATCTTATCGCCGGGGTACAGCGTCTCCAACTCCAAGGGCTGCCCCTGGGGGTCGCTGATCATCGCATACCCTCGGGCCAACACTGCATAGGGGTTCAGGCTGGCAGCCACGGCGGCGTTTTTCTGCAGCCCGGCCTCCGCCTGGGTGCAGGCCCGGTGCGCCTCCGCCCGGATGGCGCTTTGCAGCTGGGCTAATTGCCCGGCACGTTCGGCAATGCCGCCCTGCCGGCGGGTCAAAAACTGCTGGGGCGCCAGGGTGACAAAGCTATTATAGCATATTTGATAGCGGGACTGCATATTTTTCTGAATATTTTGCCCCAAAATGAATATTTTCTGCCGCAGTTCCGCCTGATCCGGCACACAGATCTCGGCAGCGGCCGACGGCGTGGGCGCGCGGCGGTCGGCCACATAGTCCAGAATCGTGTAGTCGATCTCATGCCCCACGGCCGAGACCACCGGCTTGCGGCAGGCGTAGGCCGCACGGGCGATGCGCTCACTGTTGAAGACCCACAGATCCTCCTTGCTGCCGCCGCCCCGCGTCACCAAGATCAGGTCCGGCCTGGGGTCGTGATCCAGTGCGCGAATCCCCGCCACAATACTGCCTTCCGCCTCCAGACCCTGCACGCTGACCGGGGCCAGCAGCAGCTTGGCAAGCGGCCACCGGCGGGACAGCACATGGATCACATCCTGCAGCGCCGCGCCGGTCTTGGAGGTAACGATGCCGATACAGCGGGGCATGGGCGGCAGCGGGCGCTTATGGGCGGGGTCGAACAGCCCCTCCGCTTCCAGCTTGCGGCGCAGCGCGTCGAAAGCCATCTGGGCTGCCCCGGCGCCAAAGGGACGCATGAAATCTACATACAGCTGGAAAGCGCCGTCCCGTTCATACAAGGTGGCATGGCCGTAAGCCAGCACCTGCATGCCGTTCTGCGGCTCAAAGCCCAGCAGGCGGGCTTTATCGCGGAACATGACCCCCTTGACGGAGGCGGCTTCATCTTTGAGTGTGAAATAAAGGTGGCCGCTCTTGTAGTGGCGGGTGAAGTTGGAGAGTTCCCCGCAGACAATCAGATCGTTCAGCGGCTCGCATTGGGCCAGCACCTGCTTGACCAGGCGGTTCAGCGCTGTTACGTTGATGTAATCCATGCGCCCACCTCCCTGGCTGCTAAAATCGAAACGCCGATGGCGTTGTCGCTGGCGAATTTCCCCGGCACAAAGCGGGCGTCCGGCAGGCGGCGGGTCACATAGTCCCGCACGATGCCGCTGCTCATCACGCCTCCGGCGAACACTACCGGCAGGCCGGGGTGTTCCGCCAGGGCAGCCTGGGCCATGCGGGTCAGGGTTTCTGCTACGCACAGCAGGCAGTATTTGCAGACATAGGGGGCGGCCCTCCCCTGCTCCAGAAGGCGCGCGCATTGGTTTTCCAGCCCCGAAAGGCTGCAGGTCATACCGCGCACACTGGCCTTGGGGCGGATCACTTCCCTGCAAAGCGCGGCCTGTTCGCTTACATACACGCCGGCCGGGAAGGAATACCCCAGCCGTACCCCCAGGCGGTCAACAGCCTGGCCGGCATAGAGGTCGCTGCTGGAACCAAGGAGCCGGATATCCTCTGCCCCACGGCAGAGCAGCAGATCGGTGGTGCCGCCCGAAACATGGAATACCAGAATCTGCCCTCCAAAAAGCGTGCGGTCCCCAACGGCGAAGAGCGCTGCCGCAATATGCCCCTGCTGGTGGGTTGTCCGCACCAGAGGGACACCGCGCCCCAAAGCCAGTGCGGCGGCAGCGCTGACCCCTGCTAAGAAGCAGGGCATATAAGATCCCACCGCCGGGCGCGGCTTGGCAGAAACCCCTACCGCGCCAACGCAGGTCAGGTCGGCCCGCTCCCCCATTTCCGCCAGCAGTTCCGGCAGGACGGCGGTGTGATGGAACAGCGCGTCGCTCTGGCGCAGACCCAGTTGGCCGGGCTTGACGGGAAGAAAACGCTTGCAATCGCAAACAACCTCTCCGGCGTTTGTGTCAAACACGGCCAGAGAGGTTGCATAATTGCTGGTGTCCAGACCCAGTGTTAGCATGGCTGCCCGCCGTCCTGCTCCCGCGCCACGGTCCCCAGCAGCCCGTTGACAAACTGGTAATCGTTATCGGCGCCATACTTTTTGACGAGCTCCACAGCCTCATTGATCGCTACGCCGGCCTTCCGCTCCTCACCGTACAGCATCTCGGCCAGGGCCAACCGCAGCACAACCAAGCTCACTCGCGGTACGCGGGGCAGCGTCCAGCCTTTCAGGTGGGCGGTGATCGTTTCGTCCAACTCCGCGGCGTGGGCGTTCATATCGGCCAGCAGGCGCTGGGCAAAATCGTCCAGCACCACGCCGCTTTCCGCCGCCAGGTCGGCCTGTTCCGGCTCAAAAGTAGCCGCAAAGGCCGCCAAAAAGGCGTTTTCCCGCGCTTCGCGGCGGGTCAGCTTATTTCCCATTCCGTTCCCCCAACCCCTTATTCTTCCTCTGCAGGCTCGGTCAGCCCTGTCACAATGACATCCACACGGGATACGGCGATCCCGGTCATGTTCTGGATGGTTTGTTTGACATTTTCCTGCACTTTTTCGCACACAGGCATAATTTTGCAGCCGTAAACGGCGATGAGACGCACCGCGACCGAGGCGATGCCGTCCTCCATCTCCACCGTAACCGCCTTCTGCAGGCCGGTCTTCCCAAGAAGGCCGCGCACATTCTGGCTGCTGCCGGAGGAGACCTCCGCCACGCCGTCGATCTCCAGCGCAGCCAGCCGGGCAATTTTTGCCAGAACGTCAGTCGATATCTGAAGGCTTCCGCCAATCGTATTGCGAACATCCATGATGTGGTATCCTCCTGTTGCGTCAGCGCACAATGCAATTTTTTGTATTTATTGTACCACATTTGCATTGCTTTAGCAACCAGTTTTGATTTTGATTTTATTTTT
>CAZIVF010000069.1:0-11176 GCA_964542725.1 uncultured Subdoligranulum sp.
GCTTTTTACAGGACTTTGGAGAGGAAGCTCTTGAGGCGCTCGTTCTCCGGGTTGGCGAAGAATTCCTTCGGCGGCTTATCCACCTTGATGACGCCCTCGTCGATGAAGATAATCCGGTCGGCCACCTCGCGGGCAAAGCCCATCTCGTGGGTGACGCAGATCATCGTCATACCGGAACGAGCCAGTTCCTGCATCAGTTCCAGCACCTCGCCCACCATCTCGGGGTCGAGGGCGCTGGTCGGCTCATCGAAGAGCAGCACGTCGGGGTTCATCGCCAGCGCCCGCACGATGGCGATGCGCTGTTTCTGCCCGCCGGAGAGCATGTTGGGGTAGCTTCCGGCCTTATCCTCCAACCCGATGCGGCGCAGCAGTTCCCGTGCGCGGACATCAGCCTGCTCGGGCTTCATCAGGCCCAGCTTGACCGGGGCCAGCGTGATGTTTTTCAGTACGGTGAGATGGGGGAACAGGTTGAAATGCTGGAACACCATCCCCATTTTGGCGCGAACCTGGTCGATGTCCTTATCGTTGACCTCGGTCCCCTCAAACAACACCTGACCGCCGGTGGGTTCCTCCAGCCGGTTGAGGCAGCGCAGAAAGGTGGACTTGCCGCAGCCAGAAGGCCCCACCAGCACCACCACGTCGCCCTTGTTGACCGTGAGGTTGATATCTTTGAGGACCTCCAGGCCGCCGAACTTCTTTTGCAGATGCTTAACCTCGATCACTTTGACGCAGCCTCCTCTCAAACTTGCCCAGCAGCCAGGTAAAGACCATAACCAGCACCAGGTAGATGGCCGCCGTACCCAACAGGGGGTACATCGCCTCGTAGGTGCGGTTCATGATGCCCTTGGCAGCGTAAAGCAGTTCCTTGCCGCCGATGACGGTGATCAGCGAGGTATCCTTGAGCAAAATGATGAACTCATTGCCCAGGCTGGGCAGCACCGACTTGATGGCCTGAGGGATGATGATCTGCACCATGGTGGTGACGTAGTTCAGGCCCAGGCTGCGGCCGGCCTCCATCTGGCCGGGATCCACCGCCATCAGGCCGCCGCGCATGATCTCAGAGACATAGGCGCCGGAGTTGATCCCCAGGGCCAGCACGCCCACCATGGTGAAGTTGCGGCTGTTGGCAAAGATCACCATGCTCATGATCAGCAGCTGCACCATCATGGGCGTGCCGCGGATCACGGTGGAATACACTTTGCAGAGCAGGTTGATCGCCCCCAGCAGCGGGCTGCGATGCCCGGGGCGCTGCTGGTCGTGGGCGACGCGGATCAGCGCCACCGCAGCCCCCAGCGCCACGCCGATCAGCAGGGAGATGGCCGTGACCATCAGCGTGGTACCGGTACCCTGGATGTATTGCAGCCAGCGGCCATTTTCCAGAAAAGCCTGGTAGAACTTGACGAAAAAATTCTGCGCGAAGCTCAGTTTGCCGCCGCTGCGCGCCAGTTCCGAGAGGATCTCATATTGTGCGGCCATAGGCCCATCCACCTTTCGATGTGTTGCGGTAACAGAAAAGGAGGCGGCTCCTTGCCGGGCGGTGCGGGCCGCACCGGGGAAGCCGTCCCCTCTTCGTTTTTCATGGCGTTTAGTTCGCCGCGATGTACTTGGCTACGATCTCGTCCACAGTGCCGTCGGCCTGCAGCTCCGCCAGGGCGGCGTTGACAGCCTCCACCAGGGCGGTGTTGCCCTTCGCCATACCGATGGCGTAGTCCTCCTGGACGTACTCGGTATCCAGGATGACCAGGCCGGGGTTGGCGGCGACGAACTCAGCGGCGGGGGCGCTGTCGATAACGACGCAGTCCACCTGGCCGTTGTTCAGCGCCTGCACGGCGGTCAGGCCGTTGTCGTAGGCGACAACGCTGTCCTCACCGAAATCGTCGGTGCAGTAGATGTTGCCGGTGGTGCCGCGCTGGGTGCCGATCAGATGGCCGGCCAGATCATCGGCGCCGGCGATCTCGGAGCCTTCCGGCACGATGATGACCTGCACGCCGGTGGCGTAGGTGTTGGAGAAATCCATGACCTTGAGGCGGTCCTCATTGACGGTGACACCGGCCATGACCATATCGCTCTTGCCGTTCTGGGCGGCCAGCAGGGCGGCGTCAAAGTCCATATCGTCGATCTGCAGTTCCAGGCCCAGCTTCTCGGCAATAGCACCGGCGATCTCCACATCGATCCCCTCAAACTCACCGCTGTCGGTGGTCATCTCGTACGGGGGGAAGGCGGCGTTGGTGGACATGGTCAGCTTGCCAGCGTTGACGGTGGTCAGCTCGGCAGTCTCCTCGGGGGCTTGCGCAGAAGCGGCCTCGGAGGAAGCGGCCTCGGAGGAAGCGGCCTCGGAGGAAGCGGCCTCGGAGGTTTCGCCGGAAGCGGTGCTGGCGGAACCGCCGCAGGCCGCCAGGCTCAGGGCCAGCAGGGCGCTGAGCATCAGTGCAATACTCTTTTTCATTGTATTTCCCTCTATTTCTCAAAAAATTGTGTTCTTCCCCATAATGGTGGGGATAAGGTTCAGTATAGTTTCATATTTATGCATTGTCAATGCATAAAAACAAATTTCGTCGTTTCGTGTTCCGCCGCCGCCTTTTTGGTCCGGATTTTGTACAAAATATCAGCCGGGGAAGGTAAGAAGCTGCGCTGGTTCGTCCTTTCCCTCCTGCTAAACCAGCGGCGCGCAGCCATCGCCGGGCAGTTCCGGGCTGCCCAGCGGCACACTGCCGACCTCCTCCCCTACCAGCCGGGTTGAGATGAGCGTCAACCTGGGGAGCCTTCTCATCGGCCTGCTGGTGCTCTGCCTGACCGAGTTTTTCCGCTACGGCGAGGCGTTGGAGCGGGATGTGGATGGCTTGCTGTGAGGAGGATGGACAATGGGTAAGATCGTTCTGCGCCTGGACCGCATGATGGTGGAGCGCAAGATGTCGCTGAATGAACTGGCGGAGCGGGTGGGAATCTCCAACCTATCCAAGGTCACTGCCGTCCGCTTGTCCACCTTGGCCGCCATCTGTGAGGCGCTGGACTGCGAGGCCGGCGACATCCTGGAATTCCAACGGAAAGAGTAGCGCCCTGCGCTGAAAGACGCCCGCCCCGGCGCTGAGGTGTGCGCCGGGGCGGGCGTTCGTTATTCTTCGGCCAGGTACAGCTGGGCGCTGTACGGGGCAAGGGTCAGGGTAATTTTGCCCTTGTGCCGGGCAGCCTTGGCCTTGGCGGGCCGGGGCGTGCCGCCGCCCCAGGGCTGCCAGTCTGTGTCCAGCAGCAGGGTAACGCTGCCTGGGGCGGGCAGCGTCAGTTCGTAGTCTGTGAGCGGGGTATCCCCAAAATTGAAGGCCGCGAAGACGGTGGATTTTTTCCCTCTGCGCAGGATGGCGCAGGCGTTCTTTTCGGGGTGGGCGCAGTCCAGCCAGAGGAAGTTGGCGGGGTCATACTCCCGCGACCAGAAGGCGTCATTTTGCAGATACGCCTGGTGCAGCGCGGTGCGGTAGGCCAGGAACGCGTCGTGGTTTGGGTATTGGAGCATATCCCAGTCCTGCTCCCGCTTCTCGTCATATTCCCGCAGCTGGGCGAACTCGTTGCCCATGAAGTCCAGCATCTTGCCGGGGTGGATGGCCATGTACAGGTAGAGCGCGCGGGCCTGGGGGAATTTCTGCCCGTACTCGCCGTACATCTTCTGGGCAATGGTGGCCTTGCCGTGGACGTTCTCATCGTGGGAGAAGGGCAGGATGTAATGCTCGTTCCAGCAGTACATCATCGAAAAAGTTAGCTTGCCCAGGTTGGCCTTGCGTTCCTCCGGCGTTTTCTTGAAGTAGTCCAGCGTATCGTTCATCCAGCCCAGGTCCCACTTGTAGTCAAAGCCCAGGCCGCCGTACTCCACGGGTGCGGTGACTTTGGGGTAGTTGGTGGAATCCTCGGCGATGAGCATGGCGGTGGGGTGACGCTGCTGCAGGCCCTGGTTCATCCCCTTCAGGAATTCCAGCGTGGAGCCGTTGACGCCCCGGGCCGGGTCCCCCTGCCAGTAGATCAGGCGGCTGACGGCGTCCATGCGCAGGCCGTCAAAGTGGAACACCCGCAGCCAGTAATCGGCGCAGGACTGCAGGAAGGTGCGGATCTCGCCCCGGGAGTGCATGAAGTTGCAGCTGCCCCACTCGCTCTCCCCCACGGCGGCGGCGGGGTACTCATAGAGGGCGGTGCCGTCAAACCGCTTGAGGCCGTAATAGTCCACCGCGTAATGCACCGGCACAAAGTCCAGGATCACGCCGATATCCGCCTTGTGGCAGGCATCCACCAGGGCGCAGAGTTCCTCCGGCGTACCGTAGCGGCTGGTGGGGGCGTAGAAGCCGATGGTCTGGTAGCCCCAACTGCCATCAAAGGGGTATTCGGCCAGGGGCATGAACTCGATGTGGGTGTAGCCGCACTCTTTGCAGTAGGCGGGCAGGCGCTCCGCCAGTTCGGCGTAGGTGTAGGGGCTATCCTCGCCCCTGCGCCGCCAGCTGCCGGCCTGCACCTCGTAGATATTCAGCGGTCTATCAAAGTTTTTGCTGCGCTTGGCCATCCAGGCTTCGTCGGTGAAGGCGTACTGGGGCAAATCGCTGACCACGCTGCGGCCGTCGGGGCGCAGCGTCATGGCAAAGCCGTAGGGGTCGCAGTG
This sequence comes from uncultured Subdoligranulum sp., assembly GCA_964542725.1. Taxonomy (GTDB): domain Bacteria; phylum Bacillota; class Clostridia; order Oscillospirales; family Ruminococcaceae; genus Gemmiger. The sequence goes on from CAZIVF010000069.1 coordinate 4,637, forward strand.
ATCCACCGCCGAGCCGTCCGCCCCTACCACGCGGTACTGGTAGCAGATGCCGCGGTCTGCGCCGGGGCAGTCGCACTCCCAGATCGCGCCGGCGTCGGCGCGGCGGTGCATGGGGTATTCGGCCCAGCTGCCGTCGGTGCGGTGGCTGGTGACAAGCCGTACCTCCCGCGCGGCGGGCGCCCAGACGGCAAAGTGGGTGCCGCCAAAGTAGGTGTGGGCGCCAAAGAATTCGTAGGCGTCAAAGGCATGGCCAGTATAAAATGCTTGCAGATCCATAGACGAGGGTCTCTCCTTCTTTTGCAAACTTTGCACAGTGGGTAAAAAAATTGTACCACGCTGTGGAGCGCGGTACAATTTACAATTTTTGACATGATGTGCAATCTTCACAGATGCAGCAGCAACCGGGCGATATTGAAATAGACCAGCAGCGTGGTGGCATCCACAATGGTGGTGATGAGGGGCGAGGCCATCACCGCCGGGTCGAAGCCGATCTTGTTGGCCGCCAACGGCAGCACCGAGGCCAGCGTCTGCGCCACCATGACCGTGATCACCAGCGTCAGGCAGACGACAGCCGCCACGGTAGCCCCCACCTGATCGAACACCAGCAGCTTGACGAAATTGCAGCCGGCCAGGGTCAGGCCGCACAGCAGCGCCACCCGCAGTTCCCGCCACAGGATGCGGGGCAGGTCGCGGGGGCGCAGCTCCCCCACCGCGATGCCGCGGATGATGGTGGCTGTGCTCTGGCTGCCGGCATTGCCGCCGGTATCGGTGAGCATGGGGATGTAGGCGGTCAGCACGGTGGCAGCGGCCAGGGCGCTCTCGTAGCTGCGGATGACCAGGCTGGAGAAGGTGGCGCTGACCATCAGGAAGAGCAGCCAGGGGGCGCGGCTCTTGTACAGTTCCCCCAGGGTGCGCTTGAAGTAGGGCTTGTCCGTCGGGGCGACGGCGTTCATCTTGGCGAAGTCCTCGCTGGCCTCATCCTGCAGGATGGAGATGGCGTCGTCGATCGTGACGATACCCACCAGGCGGTTTTCCCTGTCCACCACGGGGATGGAGAGGAAGCCATATTTCTCGAACAGCTGGGAGGTCTGCTCCCGGTCGGTGCCGGTGGTAACGCTGAGCACATTGGTATCCATGAAGGATTCGATGCGCCGGTCCTCGTCCCGCTCCAGGATCAGGCTGCGCAGCGAGACGACGCCGATCAGCGTCCGGTCCGCCTGGGTAACGTAGCAGTTGTTGACGGTCTCCTTATCCACGCCGGTGCGGCGGATCGCCGCAATGGCCTGGCGCACCGTCATATCGGGCGCCAGTTCCATCAGTTCGGTGGTCATCACGCCGCCCGCCGAGTCCTCGGGGTATTTGAGCAGTTCGTTGATCATCTTGCGGGTATCAGGGTCGGCCTGGCTGAGGATGCGCTTGACCACGCCGGCGGGCATCTCCTCCACCAGGTCAGTGGCGTCATCCACAAACAACTCGTCGATGACGACCTTCAGTTCCCGGTCGGTCAGACCGGAGATCAGCGCCTCCTGGGTGTCCGGCGTCAGTTCAGCGAACACCTCGGCGGCAAGGTCCTTCGGCATCAGGCGGAAGATCACGGGCATCTTTTCGGCGGGAAGATCTTCGAATACGGCGGCCAGATCAGGCGCGGGCAGGGTCTGCATCACGTCGCGCAGGCTTTGGTACTTCTTGGCGTCATCGAGGTTGGCCAGCATGGTTTTGAGGGTCTGGATCGTAGTATCAGACATAAAAATGGCTGCCTCCTTTCGGGCGGCAGCCATCGAAGTTTTTTGCACAAAGCAGGCACGGCCAAGCCGGCTGGGTCACTGCCCTGCCAACTTACCGCAACGGTGGCTGCCATATTGGGTTTTGCATCGGTTTACGGGACTACTGGGGTTATCCACGGCAAAACCACCGTCCTTTCTTTTCTGGTCTGCCTTGATTGTACCACGCGGCGCAGCGCAGAACAATAGACATTTTGCAAAAAAACGTTCAAATAATAGATCCGACAAGATGCGGGCTTCCGGCCCTCTTACGCCATCAGTTCCCGGACGCAGGCGGCAATCTTTTCGTCCTTGCAGTTGGCGAAGAACAATTCCTGGAACTGCGCCCCCGCGAAGGCCCCCTTGACCAGATCGCGGTCCAGTTCCCGCAGGATATCGCACAGGTCGCGGAAGGCCACGGCGCGCACGCCATCCAGGATCTTCTTGTTGCGCTGCTCCGGCTCAACCCGCTCACGGGGGTAGCCCTGGCCGTGGCCGAAGCCGAACAGCTTCTCAAAAATGTACTCCAGGTTCAGCTCGCCGCCCCAGCCGAAGCCCTTGGCAAAGGGCAGGGCCACGGCGTTGCCGTCGTTGACATGGGCGAAGGTGTAGGCGTCCACCGGGTCTTCCACATGGCCGCAGAGCACGCCGGGGAAGCTGTTCAGCGCCAGCATGGCGCCCTCGCCGGTGCCGCAGCCGGTGATCACATAGTCCGCCGCGCCGGAGTTCAGCAGCACAGCGGCCAAAATGCCGTTCTGCACATAGGTCAGCTGGGCGGCATCATCGGCGGCGTACATGCCGTAGTTGTCCACGGTATGGCCCATCGGCTCCACCACCTTCTTCAGGGCGGCGAGGATGAGGCCGTTCTTGGCGGCCTGGCTGTTTTCGTTGATGAGAGCGATCTTCATGGTAAGCAACTCCTTTATTTCTATCTGATGCGGGCCATGCCCGCGCGTTTACAGGATCAGCTGGCGGTAATAGGTAGTGTTGACCGTCCTGTCCGCCTTGGCGATCTCGGCAATGCAGGCGTCCAGCGTTTTGGCCACATCGTCCAGGCTGCGCCAACCGGCGGCCCGGGGCTTGACGAAAGCCTCCAACAGCGGCGCGATCTCGGTGTGGGAGCAGGCGCCCTCGATGAGGTAGGCCCCCGGCCGGGCGGGCTGGGTCTGGGGCTGGTAGCCGTCGGCGCTGCCCAGGGTGGTGAGCAGGAAATCCCCCTTGCGGCCCCGGCCTCCCACCAGCAGGCGAACCCCCACCGGCTGGCAGGGGGTAGCCCGGCCTTTTTCGGCCAGGATCTTGACGATCTTCTCCAGCGTGAGGTATTGGGTGTCGTAGTCATCCAGGGCATTGACGATCTGCACGGCGGCCAGCGTATCCCCCGCAAAGCCCACTACAACGCTGCGGTTGACCTTGCGCACCTTCGGCAGCTGTTCGGTCATAATCTTCGGTTTCGCCTGCTGAACAGGCTCCTCCACCATCCGGCCATCGCTGACCATGGCGCAGAACGCATCGCCGCAGACGGCTAAAATGGCGCTCATCGGCATCGACTCCTTTGTTCCAGGTGTTTGGGACGGGGCAAGCTTGCCAACGAAAAGCCCCCGCACCGCAGCGCGGAGGCTCCTTCGGCGTATTCCCGGCTTTTTGGGGAGCCGCGTCCGCCAGGAAAGCACCCCGCCCGGCAGCGCTCCGGCTCTCAAGCCGCCTTTTTACTTGCTCACCTTGAGCAGGTCGTCGCCGGGGGCGACGCTGCCTTCGGCCACCTGTTCCACGGCGGCATAGTCGTCGGTGTTGGTGACGACGGTGATGACCACGGCGGGGTGGTTGGCGGCGGCAATCTTGGCCAGATCCATCTCCAGCAGCAGGTCGCCCTTCTTGACCTTGGCGCCCAGCTTGACCTTGGGGCTGAAGCCGTCGCCGTTCATCTCAACGGTATCCACGCCGACGTGGATCAGCACCTCAATGCCGCCGGTGCTCAAGATGCCCAGCGCATGGCCACTGTCGGGCGCCTGGGTGATCTCGCCGTCGATGGGGGCGAAGACCTTGCCCTCGGTGGGGTCGATGCCGCAGCACTGGCCCAGAATCCCCTGCGCGAAGACATCGTCGGGAATCTTGTCCATCGGGACCACGGTACCTTTGGCGTCCGCCGCCAGAATAGCCGGCCAGGTCGGGGCAGCAGGGGCTTCCTGCTTATCCTGTTTTTTCAGAAAATCAAAAAATCCCATACGCAATTGCTCCTTTTGTTGGGCGGCGGCGCACGCCGCTTTTTTCTACACTGCTTATTATAGCGCATACGGCGGAATAAATCAATCGTTATCTGCTTTTCAGTAGCTGCTCCACCGCACAGATTGCTTCCCAGGTGATGCCCGCCATCACCTCCGGCGAGGGGCGGCGGTCCCGGCTGAACCAGGCCTGCACTGTGCCGAAGCAGCCGTTGACCGCAAAGTCCATCAGGTACTGGCGGCGGTCGCTGCCGGCTGCCGGCCCCATATAGTCCATGCAGCTTTCCGCAATGACGGCCTTGACCTTCTCCGCGAAGGCTGGGTCGCCGTTGGGGCCGTACAGGGCGCTGCAGACATCCTTATTTTCCTCCAGGTAGCGGAAGAGAGTCTCCAGGGCTTCCGGGGGGCTGTCCTGCCCCATCTTGGGAAGCAGGGTACACATCAGGCCGCTGAGCTGGTCCAGCTGGTTCTGCTCGACCTGGTGCATCAGGTCATAGATGTCCGCGTAGTGGAAATAGAAGGTGCCGCGGCTAACCTTGGCCTGGTTGGTCAGTTCCCGCACGGTGATCTCCCGCACCGGCTTCTGCAGCAGCAGCCCCACCAGTGCGGCGCTCAACCGCTTTTTCGTCATGCGCACGCTCCGGTTGGCATCGCCTTTGGCATTCATAGTTCTCACTACCTTTCCTATTCTGCGGCAGGCGCCGTCGCCGCCGCGCTATTTTGGCGCGCAGCCGCCGGAAGGGGCCTCCCCGCAGGGCGGCTTGCCAATTCTTGACATGACTACGCGATTCTTCCTTGTTTTCATGATAGAGGTTCCGGCGTGAATTGTCAAGCTAAATCCGGGAAGATTTATAAATTATTCCCCCAAAAAAGCATTTTTTCGTACCACTGGTCAAACCGGCCGGTTTGTGTTATACTAAGGAAGGAGTGTGATACCATGATCCTTGACCGCCGCCGCGCCGCCCGTGCCTTTGCCGATTACACCGCGCCCTACAACGCCCAGGACCCCAAGGTAGCCTTGAAGATCGCCCATACGGGGCGCGTGGCCGCCCTGTGTGAGCGGATCGCCCGCAGCCTGGGCCTGCCCGAGGCGGACGTGGATCTGGCCTGGCTGTGCGGCCTACTCCATGATGTGGGCCGCTTTGAGCAGCTGCGACGGTACGGCACTTTCAACGACGCGGTCTCCATCGACCACGCCGCCTGCAGCGCCGAGGTGCTGTTTGAGGAGGGGCGCATCCGGGCCTATCTGGATGACCCCAGCGAAGATGGCCTGCTGCGCACGGCGGTGGCCTGGCACAGCGCTTACCGCCTGCCCGGCGGGCTGGACGACCGCACCCGGATGTTCTGCGACATCCTGCGGGATGCCGACAAGGTGGACATCCTGCGGGTAAACGTGGAGGTGCCGATGGAGGATATCTACAGCGTGACCACCGAGGCGCTGCGCCAAAGCCCGGTCAGCCCCGCGGTGCTGCAGGCATTTTACGAGCACCACTGTGTGCTACGCACCCTCAAGCAGTACCCGGCGGACAATGCGGTGGGGCATGCCTCGCTGGTGTATGAATTGGTCTACCCAGAGAGCCTGCGCGCCGCCGCCGAGCAGGGCTGGCTGTGGAAGCTGCTGGATTTTGGCACCGACAACCCCGAAACCGCCGCTGCCTTTGACGGCCTGCGCACCCATATGCGCGGCTGGCTGGCCGGGCGGCTGGCCCAGGCGGAAAACAGAGCATCTTAAAAAGGGAATCGCCGGCCAACCGGCTTTACCATATTTTATTCCTATTATATAAGGAGGCAAATTGTATGCTGCAAGGCAAAGTAGCCGTCGTGACCGGCGGCACAAGAGGCATCGGCTATGCCGTTGTGGAGACCTTTTTGAAGAACGGCGCCACCGTGGTGCTGTTCGGTTCCCGCCAGGAGACGGTGGACAAAGCTCTGGGTAAGCTGAAGGCCCAGAACCCCGATTGGCCTGTGACCGGCGACGCGCCCGATCTGACCGACTACGCGGCGGTGGAAGCCGCCCTGAAAAAGGTGGCCGAGACCTACGGCCATCTGGATATCATGGTGAACAACGCCGGTATCTCGGCGCGGGAGCCGCTGTACCAGTACGACCCCGCCGCCTTCGACAACATTATGAAGCTGAATGTCAACGCGGTCTTCTACGCCTGCCGCGCCGTAGCGCCCATCATGAAGGAGCAGGGCGGCGGCGTGATCCTCAACACCAGTTCTATGGTGAGCCTGTACGCCCAGGCTTCGGGTTCGGGCTACCCCACCTCCAAGTTCGCGGTCAACGGCCTAACCAAGGCGCTGGCCCGGGAACTGGGGCCGGACAACATCCGCGTCAACGCGGTGGCCCCCGGCGTGACCCGCACCGACATGGTGGCCGCCCTGCCGGAGGCGATGGTGGCCCGCATCACCGCGCCCATCCCGCTGCGCCGCATGGGCGAACCTCAGGAGGTTGCCAACGCCTTCCTGTTCCTGGCCAGCGATCTGGCCAGCTACGTCACCGGTGAGGTCCTCTCGGTGGATGGCGCGGCCATGACCTGACCGCGAAACGACCGATAAAA
>CAZIVF010000070.1:0-10806 GCA_964542725.1 uncultured Subdoligranulum sp.
GATGGGGCTGACATAACCGCCCAGCAGCTTGGGGATCGCCAGGCTCACATCCGGCACAAAGGTCAGCAGCAGCAGCGCCACCAGCATGCAAGCGTAGAAGGGCAGCGTCGCCTTGACCACCTTTTCCATGGGGCGCTTGGCAACGGCGGAGCCGATGAAAAGCACCGCGCCGACCGGCGGGGTCAGCAGGCCGACGCCGCAGTTGAGCACCACGATGATGCCGAACTGGATCGGATCGATGCCGATGGAGGTGGCAATGGGCAACAGGATGGGGGTGGCAATCAGAATGATGGGCGCCATATCCATAATGCAGCCCAGCACCAGGATGATCAGGTCCAGCAGCAGGGCAATGATAATGGGGTTGTTGGTCAGGCCGTTGATGGCGTTGGCCGCCAGATCAGGCACATGCAGAGTGGTCAGGCAGTAGCCGAAGGCGTTGGAGGTGGCGATGAGGATCAGCACGATGGACAGGGTGTTGACACACTCGTCCAGGGCGTGCCAAACGCCCTTCCAGTCCAGGCCCTTGTAGACAAAGACCGACACGAACAGGGAATAGAGGACTGCGATGGCGGCGCTCTCGGTGGCGGTGAAGACGCCGGCCACGACGCCCACCACCACGATGACGACGGCCGCCAGCGCCCAGATGGATGTTCCCAGCTGCTTCACAAAGCCCTTGAGGCTGAACGGGTCGCCCTTGGGGTAGTTCTGCTTGACCGAGATAATGTAAGAGCCCACCATCAGGCAGCCGGCCAGCAGCGCGCCGGGCAGGTAGCCCGCCAGGAAGAGACTGCCGACGCTGATGCCGCCGGCGGTGGTGGCGTAGATGACCATATTGTGGCTGGGGGGGACCAGCAGCCCCTCGCAGGAGGAGGTGATGGTGACGGCGGTGGAAAAGTCCACGTCATAGCCCTGGTCGGCCATCATGGGGATCATGATGGAGCCGATGGAGGCGGTGTCCGCCGCAGCGGAGCCGGAGATGCCCCCGAAGAAGTAGGAGGCCACAATGTTGACCATCGCCATGCCGCCGCGCATCCAGCCGACGCAGGCGTTGGCCAGGGCGATCAGCTTCTCGCTGATGCCGCCGGAGCCCATCAGCACGCCCATGGTGATGAAGAAGGGAACGGCCATCAGGCTGAAGGAACTGATGCCCTTGACCATCTGCTGGCAGAGGGTCGCCAGGCTCAGCCCCTGGCAAGACAGGCAGAACACCGTGGACAAAGCCACCGCGTAGGCGATGGGGAACCGCAGAAGGATCATCACGAAGAAGCTGCCCAACAGGATAAGGATCGCAATCGCTTGTGCATCCATTACGCATCCGCCTCCTTTACAAAGATACTCTTGATATGGTTGTAGAGGGCTTCCAGCTCAAAGACGATCATCGCGCCGCCGGCCAGCGGCACCGGGAAATACATCCAAAAGCGGGAGAGCCAGGGCATCGAGACATAGGTTCCGCGCCCGCCTAGGGTGGACGCATAGTTCCAGCCGGAGGTGAGCATGATGACGGCCAGCAGCAGCACCGCCGCATCGGCCAGGATATCCAGCCCCTTGAGGATGGCTTTGGGCAGGTAGTTGTCAAAGGCGGTCATCCGGATATGGGCGCCCCGGCGGATGGCCAGCGCGGCGGAAAGCACCGCCATGTAGCTCATCAGCGTCAGAACGACCTCCTCGGACCAGGAGGGATCGGGGATAAAGGGAATGTAGCGGCCCGCCACCGCCATAGAGGTGATGGCGATATCAGCGATCAGCAGGATCTTGCAGAGGAACAGAAAGACCTTGTAGACCACATTGTAGACCGGCTTAAGTTTATCTAGGGCAGTAAACACAGCTGGCATAAAAAGCCCCTTTCTGTTGTGGAAATGTGCAAAAAAGCGGGTGCGGGGCTGTTGTTCCCCGCACCCGAAGGAGAAAACCGCCTAAAAAGGCTGGGCGTTGCGGATTCGGCGGGAAGATCAGTCCTTCAGATCCAGGATCTGCTGGTACAGTTCGGCCTGGCTGCTGGTGTTCTCCTCGATGACCTTGGCGCAGGCCTCGGCCCACTCGCTCTTATCGGAAACCTCGATCACGTTGCAGCCGGAGGCCTTCAACTCCTCCAGGACCTTGTTCTCCTCGGTTTCAGAGAGGTTGGCGTTGAAGTCCTGGGCGTACTTGCCGGCCTCCATGATGCACTCCTGCTGGGCGGCGGTCAGCTTGGCCCAGGCGTTGTCGGTAATGACGACCTGCACGGCGCCCAGGGTATGGCCGTCCAGGATCAGGTTGTTGGCCACCTCGTTGAAGGCGTTGGACTTGTAGTTGGCGATGGGCTGCTCGGCGCCGTCCACAACGCCGGTCTGCAGGGCGCTGTACAGCTCAGCGAAGGAGACAACCGTCGGGGAGGCGCCCAGGCCCTCGACCAGGCCGTTCATGATGGGGTCGTTGGAGACGCGCAGCTTCATGCCGGCCAGGTCCGCCATGCCGGAGATGGGTTCCTTGGTGAAGAAGTGGCGGAAGCCCTCCTCGCCGTAGAAGACGCCGCGGACGGGCAGGCCCAGCTCCTGGGGCTCGTTGAGGAACTCGGACGCCAGGTCAGAGTTGGCGAAGTTCCAGAAATGGGCGCGGTTCTCAAAGGTGAAGGGGATCGAGAGCAGGCTGGACTTCTCGCAGCCGTAGCTGGTCAGGGCGAAAGCGGAGATGCGGGACATATCGATGGTGTCGCCGCCGGCGAGGATGTTGTCCAGGACGTCATTCTCGGAGCCGAGGACGCCGGAAGCCTGGATGTCGATCTCGATGCTACCGCCGGAAAGCTCCTCCACCTTCTCCTTGAAGGCGGTGGCGGTCTGGCCGACGATGGAATCCAGCGGGTTGACCTCGGCGTAGACCAGCTTCACATGGGGATCGTTGGCGACGTCGCCGGCATCGGCGGCCGCCTCGGAGGTGCTGTCGGCGGGGGCGGCCTCAGAGGTGGAGGCAGCGGTGGAAGTGGATCCGCCGCAGGCGGCCAGGCCGAGCATCATGCTCAGCGCCAGCAGGGCAGAGATTGCTTTTTTCATGGGTAAAAATTCCTCCTTGATGCAAAGGCAGCCGCCCCCCCACGGCTGCCGCAGAAAAAAACAACGACCATGCGCACATTGCGTCCCCCTTGGCAGGTCGTTTGCCGCAGGGGCGCGCAGGGGGTCCTGTGCGCTTTTCCTTGACAAGTTCACTTTAACAGGTTTGTTTTTCGGGCGCAACCTCTTCCAAAAAATGTGCTGGATATCCAAAAAATGTGAAATTGACTCTTAGTGTTTTTGTACAACGCCGTCCGCCCCCTTTTCAGCACTTTGCCCAAAGAAAAACCGCGCCGGAACGGCGCGGGCGGCAGAAGCGCCCCCGGGCGAATTTCTCGCCCGGGGGCTTGGCGGCTTCGGTTTGGCAGGATCAGGCGCTTGTGGATCCCTGGCGGAGGATCTCTTACCCCAGCCGGATATGCTGGCCCATGCCCGGCTCGCCGTTCATAGCGCCCAGCAGCAGCGTTTGGGTCAGGGCGCGGTCGGCGATTTCGGCAATGGTCAGGGGGCGCCTCCTGAAGCATGGTATCGTTTTCTTATTGTAGCGCCTTTCCGGCCGGTTGGCAGCCCAAGGGCGGGGCGCCCTGGCTCCTTACAGGCCGTAGAGGTCGGTGTACTTGCCGCGCAGGTAGCCGGTGTAGTGCCGGGGGTCAAAGGCGCCGCCGCAGAGGCTGCGCACCAGCCACTGCGGTTCCTTCAGCTTGCCGTAGCGCCACAGGCGCTGGCGCAGGGCATCCTTGAGAGGCGCCAGGTCGCCGGCGGCGATCTGGGCGTCCAGGTCCAGGGTGCGGCGCAGGTCGTCCATCGCCTGAGCGCCGTAGGCGCTGCCCAGCGCGTAGCTGGGGAAGTAGCCGATATCGCCCCCCGCCCAGTGGATATCCTGCAGGACGCCGCGGGTATCGTCCGGCACGTCGACGCCCAGGTATTCCTTATATTTGGCGTTCCAGGCGGCGGGCAGGTCGGCCACCGCCAGGGTGCCGCGGATCAGTTCCCGCTCCAGTTCGTAGCGAACCATAACGTGGAGGCCGTAGGTCAGCTCGTCCGCCTCGGTGCGGATCAGACCCGGCTCCGCCCGGTTGACTGCGCGGTAGAATTCCTCCTCGCTCACGTCGGCCAGCTGGCCGGGGAACAGTTCCAGCAGCTTGGGCCACAGGCAGTGGATGAAGGGGCGGCTGCGGCCCACATAGTTCTCAAACAGGCGGCTCTGGCTCTCGTGCAGGCCCATGGTGGCCCCGCCGGACAGGCCGGTGAAGTCCAGCGCCGGGTCGCTGCCGCTGTCATACAGGGCATGGCCGCCCTCGTGGGCGACGCTGTACAGGTTGGAAACCATATCCCGGGGCTGGTAGTGGGTGGTGATGCGCACATCGCCCCGCCAGAGCCCCACGGTGAAGGGATGCTCGCTCTCGCCCAGGGCGCAGTGGGCCGGGTCCAGCCCCCAAAGCTGCATGATGTGGGCGCTGAGGGCGCGCTGCCCCTCCAAGGGCCAGTCCTGCTCCAGGAAGTCGGTGCGGACGGCGCTGCCCCGGGCGCGGATATCCGCCAACAGCGGCACCACGGCGGCCCGCAGCGCGGCGAAGAAGGCGTCGCAGTCCGCGATAGTCAGGCCCCGCTCGTACTGGTCCATCAGCACCTCATAGGGGTCCCGGTCGGGGTCGATGTAAGCGGCCTGGCGGCGGCGCATCTCGACGATTTTCTCCAGATAGGGCGCGTAGGAGGCAAAGTCGTTGCTCCGCTTGGCCTTGCCCCAGGCGGGGATCGCCTCCTGCTTGACCCGCTCAAAGGCGGCGTACTCCTCGGCGGGGATCCTGCCGATCTGGTCGTACTGCCGCCGCAGTTCCCGCACCTCGGCCCGCTCCTGCTCGGTCTCGGCGTCGGCGTCTGCCCGGGCCAGCAGGGCGGCGGTGCCGTCGTTGATCAGAAGGTCAAAGGCGGCGCGGCTCAGCGCCTCGGCGGCCTGGGCGCGGCCGGCGGCGCCATCCGGCGGGGCGGCGGTGGCCTCATCATAGCTGATGACGCTCATGGCATATTGATAGGCAAACAGCTGGTTTTCCAGCGCGCGCAGGGCGCGGATACTCTCTTGCATGGCAGAGTCCTCTTTTCTGTTTTTCTTCTATTGTAGTGCAAATGTTGCGATTTTACAAGTTTTGCGGTATGATAAGAGCAAACCGCTCAACCTACCAAAGGAGGCCCCCTATGGAACAACCGCTGGTCAGCATCATTGTGCCGATCTACAACGCCCGCGACCACATTGCCCGCTGTGTGGAGAGTATCCGCCGCCAGACCTACCCCAACCTGGAGATTCTACTGCTCAACGACGGCTCCCTGGATATCAGCCTGGATGTCTGCCAGATGTACGCCCGGGTAGACAGCCGCATCGTTTTGATCGATAAAGCCAACAGCGGCGTGGCCGCCACCCGCAACCTGGGCCTGCGCCGGGCGCGGGGCAAGTACCTGCAGTTTGTGGATGCCGACGACACGATCCAGCCCTACGCCACCGAACTGCTGGTGCAGCGGGCGGAGGAACACGGCGCCGATCTGGTGATTGCCCACTACAACCGCATCCGCCCGCCCCGCCTGCGCCCCGGCGAGGAGGAGCACGAGATCAAGCGCCCCGCCAAGGTGCAGACCTTCGGCTTTTTGCTGGAAGGTCCGATGGACAAGGCGCAGTTTGCCGCCGGGCTGATGCAGGAGCCGGCGTCCTTCTACTACGGCGTCATGTGGAACAAGCTCTACCGCGCCGATCTGGTGCGCGCCCATGAGGATGTGGTCTGCGCCGAGGATATGGATTGGTCGGAGGACCTTTATTTTAACCTGAGCTATATCCGCTATGCAGAGCGGTTTTATGCGCTGTCCACCCCCGTCTACAACTACTACAACAACCCCCACAGCGCCGTACATACCGCGCTGAACCCCGTGAACGTGGTCTCCACCCGGGCGACGCTGTTCGCTTATTATAAGGAACTGTACGAGCATTTGGGGCTGTATGAGGAATACAAGAGCCAGATCTACAAGTACCTTGTCGCCGTGGCGGAAAGCTGAACCGCCGCACGGCGCGGCCCCTTTTGACGATAAGACCGTCCGCCCCTGCCGTCTGCGGCGGGGGCAGATCTTTGCCGCGCGCCCGGCGGGAAAAACATCGTAAAATTATACTAAAACAGAGTGATTTTTTTCTCTCCCCTTCCCCCGCAAACAGTATATACTGAACAGAACGAAGATTCCTTTGGTAACACTGAAAGGAGACAACAGTATGCGCAACAAGATTCTTATGACCCAGGCCCTCTTTGCGAAGGAGGGCGACGCGGCCGCCCAGGTGGCGCTGCCCCACACCTGGAACGCCTTTGACGGCCAGGACGGCGGCAACGACTATTGGCGCGGCATCGGCACCTACCGCATCGAGCTGCCGAACCCCACCAAGGGCAAGAAACAGTACATTGAATTCCAGGGCGCCAACCATGTGGCCACCGTCTACTGCAACGGGCGGGAGATGGGTACCCACAAGGGCGGCTTCTCCACCTTCCGCTATGACCTGACCCCCGCCATGCTACCCGAGGGCAACGTGCTCACCGTCGTCGTCACCAACGCCCAGAGTGATATCTACCCTCAGAACGCCGACTTCACCTTCTACGGCGGCCTCTACCGCGACGTGAACTTCATCGAGACGGATCCCGCTCACTTTGATCTGCTCAAGAACGGCACCGACGCCGTCTTTGTCACCGCCCGCTCCAACGGCAAGACCCGCGTCGACCTCTTCCCGGTGGGCGCCGAGGGGTACACCGTCGCCGTCAGCCTGAAGGATGCCGCAGGCAGCGTTGTGGCTTCCGGCAAGGCCAAGGCCGAGGCGCACACCGTCATCAAGCTGGACGTGAAGAACCCGCAGCTGTGGAACGGCATGGCCGACCCCTGCTGCTACACCTGTGAGGCCAGCCTCTACAACGGCGTCGATGTGCTGAACGTCGCCCCGGTGGATACCGTCGCCGTCACCTACGGCTACCGTTCCTTCCACGTCGATCCCAACACCGGCTTCTGGCTCAACGGCAAGAACCTGCCGCTGCACGGCGTCTCCCGCCACCAGGACCGGCAGGACAAGGGCTGGGCTCTCTCCAAGGCGGATCACGAGGAGGATATCGCCCTCATCAAGGAGGTCGGCGCCAACACCATCCGCCTGGCCCACTACCAGCACGACCAGTATTTCTACAATCTGTGCGACCACACTGGCTTTGTCCTGTGGGCCGAGATCCCCTTCATCAGCCAGTTCATCCCCGGCAAGGAAGCCTACGACAATACCGTCAGCCAGATGACCGAGCTGATCTCCCAGAACTACAACCACCCCTCCATCTTCTTCTGGGGCATCTCCAACGAGATCACCATCGGCGGTGAGACGGAGGATCTCTACCGCAACCTGACCGACCTGCACGCCCTGGCCAAGAAGCTGGATCCCAGCCGCCTGACCACCATGGCCGAGGTCAGCATGGTCCCGATGGACTCCGAGCATGTCTATATCACCGACGTGCTGAGCTACAACCATTACTTCGGCTGGTATGTGGGCGACGTGGAGGACAACGGCCCCTGGCTGGATAAGTTCCACGCTCTCAACCCTGACCGCTGCCTGGGCGTCTCGGAGTACGGCGCCGAGAACATCCTGAAGTGGCACTCTGCCTACCCCGACAACCACGATTACACCGAGGAGTATGCCAGCCACTACCACCACGAGATGCTCAAGACCTTTGCCGCGCGCCCCTACCTGTGGAGCACCCATGTGTGGAATATGTTCGACTTTGCCGCCGACGCCCGCGATGAGGGCGGCGTGCAGGGCCGCAACAACAAGGGCCTGGTCACCTATGACCGCAAGACCCGCAAGGATGCCTTCTACATCTACCAGGCTTACTGGACCACCGCGCCGATGATTCACGTCTGCGGCGAGCGGTTTGTGGACCGCGCCCCCGACGAGCGGGATATCACCGTCTACACCAACTGCGACGAGGTCACGCTGGTGGTCAACGGTGAGGCCGTCGCCACCCAGGCGGCGGTGGATCATGCCGTCGTCTTCAAGAGCGTCCCCATGAAGGATGGCGCCAACACCGTCACTGCCGTCAGCGGCGAGGTGACCGCCAACACCATCACCCTCAATGCGGTGGCCGAGCACAACTTCGCCTACGATCTGCCGGAGGGCAACGAGGGCGCCAACTGGTTCAACGACCCCGCCGCCATCGCCGCGCGCAAGAAGATGACCTTCCCCGAGGGGTACTACTCCATCAAGGATAAGATCGGCGTCCTGCTGGAGAACGCCGAGACCGCCCCCATCGTGCAGAACCTCCTGAGCAAGGCCATGGGCGGCGGCGCGATGGCCGCGATGGCCAGCCCCGAGCAGAAGAGCCAGGTTCTTGACAAGGATAACCCGATGGCAAACTTTTTCCTGATGATGCGCCTGAGCGATATGCTCAAGATGGGCGGTAAGTCCGTCACCGCCGAGGCCAAGCAGGCCCTGAACGAGCAGCTGACCAAGATCAAGAAGCCGTAAACGCCCCCGGGCGGGATACCGCTTCCCCACCTGCTATCATCGTCCTCCCTTCATACAGCGAAACGCCCCGGAGAATTCCTCCGGGGCGTTTCGCATGGAGCGCGGGATCAGAGACGCTTGGGGAGCCGTTTGTCCAGCTGGGAGGTGAGCAAGGCGGCTAGGATGATTTTGACCGCGTCGCCGGGCAGAAAGGGGATGACGCACCAGGCCAGGCTGGAGGCCAGATCGGCCCCGGTAACGGTCATGAACCAGGCCGTTCCCAGCAGGTAGCAGGCGGCGCATCCCAACACCATGGCGGCGGCCAGCTGCCAGACCCTGCGCCCCCAGCGCTGGGAGAGCAGCCCCACAACGAGGGCGGCCAGCAGATAGCCCAGCACGTAGCCGCCGGTCTTGCCGAAGATGGCGGAGGGGCCGCCCTGGAAGCCGGCCAGCACCGGCACGCCGACGGCGGCCAGTAGCACAAAGACCAGCTGGCTGGTGAGGCCCAGCGCGCCGCCCAGCATTGTGCCGGCCATATAGACCGAGAAGAGCGCCAGGTTGATGGGAACGCCGCCGGGCAGCGGCACCGAGATTTGGCTGCACACTGCGGTCAGCGCCGCGAACAGTGCGCAGAGAACCAGGTTGTGAACGCGGGTGTTGGTGGTTTGCATAATTGATCTCTCCTCTGTGAAATAAAAACAGAAACAAAGCAAGGGGCGCAAAGGCGTATGGTATAAAAGAGATAAAAGATAGAAATGTTATGAATGATGGGTGCGCCCTCCGGGCGCAAATTTCAAAAGCGGCGCAGCCGCACCTCACTTTGTAACAATCCTAAAATTTATACCTTTCCTCCCTGCCCCTGCAGCGGAGGATCACCGGCCCCTACCCCTTCACGCTCACCTCGCCGCCGGCCAGGGCGGCGGTGGTTCCGTCGTCATAGCGGACCACCAGGCGGCAGGCATCGTCGATGGAAAGGGCCGTGGCAGGGCGGGGCGGCTGCGCGCCCCCGACCACCTTCACTCGGCGGCCCAGCACCGCCTGGCGGGCGCGGTATTCCGCCAGGAAGGGCTTGCCCGGCAGCCCGAGGTAGAGCGGCCAGAACTCGTTCAGGAAGGCCGCCGCCAGCCGCGCCCGCGCCCCCGGCGGGGCGTCGCCCCACAGGCTGCCCGCCACCGGGGCCAGTTCCGGCGGCCAGCCGCCCGCCGGCGGGGCCAGGTTGAAGCCGGCCCCCAGCACCGCGTAATCCAGGCCGCCGCTCTCCAGAGAGAGCTGGGCTTCGGTGAGGATGCCGCAGATCTTGCGGCCATCCAGCAGCAAATCGTTGACCCACTTGATCTGCACCGCGCCAGGGCGCTCCAGCAGCGTCTCGGCGGCGCGGGCGGCGGCCACCGCGGCGGCGGCGGTGAGCAGAACCGCATCGGGCGCGGCCAGCGCGGGGCGCAGCAGCAGGCTCAGGTAGACCCCGCTGCCCGGCGGCGAGTAGAAGGCCCGGCCCAGGCGGCCCCGGCCCGCCGTCTGTTCCCCGGCCACCAGCACCAGACCCTCGGCCTCGCCGACGGCGCGATCCCGCAGCGCCGAGTTGGTGGAGGAGACCGTCTGGCACACCTCCACCCGCAGTGCGGCGGCGGCCCCCGGCGTCAGGGCGCGGGCCACCGCCTGCGCGGTGAGCAGATCGGTGGAGGCCGCCAGGGCGTAGCCCCGGTTGGTGGCGGCCTCGATCCGGTAGCCCTCCTCCCGCAGAGCTGTGATGGCCTTCCAGACTGCCGCCCGGGTCACATGGAGCCGGCCGGCCAATTCCTGGCCGGAATAGTATTCGCCCCGGTGGGCGTCCAGCAGCGCCAGCACCTGGTCGCGGACGTTTTGCCTCGGCATAGGGAACCTCCTGGGGAAAAGTTAGGAATGGTAAGAATGGTATAAATATCAGGAATTGCGGTGCGCCCTGCGGGCGCAATTTTGAATGGGCCGCCCGGCGACGCGGCGGCTTGCCGCTGAGACCGTAGGGGCGGGCATTACCCGCCGGCGCCGCCCGCGCCGCCGGCGGCAAAACGATACCTTTGAGGGGGCCGCACCCGCCGGAACCCCAACCAGGCCCAGTATATCAAACTCCGGCCCGATTGTCAACCAAAACAATCGAAAAAGTTTACAATCAGTTAGCCTTGACTTACCGATCCCTGCCGTGCTACAATGCCCCCATTCCTATAACTGACGGAAGTGGAATTGACCACAGGGAGTAGGAAGAGTTTTCAACAGCCGACCGTCTGGGCGAACCCACCCAGGCCGCCGGCT
>CAZIVF010000071.1:0-10755 GCA_964542725.1 uncultured Subdoligranulum sp.
CAGAAAATGCCCGCCGGGCGTGCGCCCCGGCGGGCATTTTCTGGTCTACATTCCGGATAAATCCTAGAGAATTGCCGATTTGTATAGGCCTTTTCAGGCGCGGCGCTCCCGAATTTCGGTGAGCAGCTGCTCCACAAAGGCTTCCAGTTCCATGGCCGTGGTCTCGCCCTTGCGGTTGCGCACACTGATGTTGCCCGCCTCAACTTCTTTGGCGCCCAGCACCAGCATATAGGGAACCCGGTCCACCTGCTGGGCCTGGCGGATCTTGTAGCCGATCTTCTCGTTGCTCTCGTCCAGCACCACGCGGACGCCGGCATCCTCCAGCTTTGCGGTGACGGCGCGGGCGTAGTCCAGCGTCTTTTCGCTCACGGGCAGCACCTTGACCTGGGTGGGAGCCAGCCAGGCGGGGAAGCGGCCCTTGGTCTCCTCGATCAGGTAGGCCATAAAGCGGTCCAGCGAGCCGAGGATGGCCCGGTGCAGCACCACGGGGGTCTTCTCTCCGCCGTCCTTGTCCACATATTTCAGATCGAACTTGGCGGGCAGGCAGAAATCCAGCTGGCAGGTGGAGAGGGTGTACTCCGCCCCCACCGCCGGCTTGACGTTGACATCCAGCTTGGGTCCGTAGAAGGCGGCCTCCCCGATCTCCTCGGTGAACTGGATGCCCAGGTCGGTCAGGACCTCGCGCAGGGCGCTCTCGGCATGATCCCACATAGCGTCGTCGTCGTGGTACTTCTTCTTATCCGCCGGGTCGCGCAGCGACAGCACGCAGCGGTAGTCGGTGATATTGAAGTCCTTATAGACCTCAAAGATCAGGTTGCAGACGTCGGCCACCTCAGCCTTGATCTGGTCGGGGGTCACAAAGAGGTGGGCGTCGTTCTGACAGAAATGCCGCCCGCGCTCGATACCCTTCAGCGTGCCGCTGGACTCATAGCGGAAGTCGTGGGCCACCTCACCGATGCGGATGGGCAGCTGGCGGTAGGAGTGGGGCCGGTGGGCGTAGATCATCATGTGGTGGGGGCAGTTCATGGGGCGCAGGACATAACTCTCGCCCTCCATCTCCATGGCGGGGAACATATTCTCACGGTAATGCTCCCAGTGGCCGGAGGTCTTGTACAGGTTCACGGTACCCACGCAGGGGGTCATCACATGCTGGTAGCCCCGGGCGCGTTCTTTGGCTTTGATATAGTTCTCCAACTCCTGCCAGACGATGTAGCCGTTGGGCAGGAACATTGGCAGACCGCGGCCCACCAGATCGTCGGTCATGAACAGGCCCATCTCCTTGCCGATCTTGCGGTGGTCGCGCTGGCGGGCCTCCTCCTGCTGTTTCTCCCAGGCGTCCAGTTCCTCCTGGCTGCGGAAGGCCACGCCGTTGATGCGGGTGAGCATCTTGTTCTCTTTATCGTTCTTCCAGTACGCGCCGGACTGCTGGGTGATCTTGAAGGCTTTGAGTGCCTTGGTGTAGGTCAGATGGGGGCCGATACACATATCGATATATTCGCCCTGCTGGTAGAAGCTGAACTCAGTCTCCCCGGCCAGGTCGGCCATATGCTCGATCTTATAGTTCTCCTGCCGCTCCTCCATCAGCTTGACGGCCTCGGCGCGGGGCAGGACGAAGGGTTTGACCGGCAGATTTTCCTTGACGATCTTCTTCATCTCTTTCTCGATGGCCGCCAGATCCTCGTCGGTGAGCTTGGCGTCGCCCAGGTCCACGTCATAGTAAAAGCCGTTCTCAGTGGCGGGGCCGAAGGCGAAGTCCGCCTGGGGGTAGAGCCGTTTGATGGCCTGGGCCATGATGTGGGCCGCCGTGTGGCGCAGAACGTGCAGTTCCTCCTCCTGGGGGCATTCGGCCACGGAACCGTCCTTGTAGATGATCTTCATGTTACCACTCCTCTTTTCATGATGGAAAATGCCTGAAAAGGAAAAATAAAAACGCTCCATCCCCGCACAACAGGGATGAAGCGTCTGTTCGCTCCACGGTTCCACCCAGATTGCGCCTTGCGGCGCCGCTCGTCACGTTGGTAACGGGGCGCGGCCCGGCGGGGGTTCGCCCCCGCGCTCAGCGGTGGTAGGAAGCGGGTTCGCGCCAGGCCGCTTGCAGCGCGCTTTTCAGCGGCAGCCCTCTCTTGTGCGCACAGACCGCATCCGTTTGTCCGCCTCACAGCTTTCAGCAGGATGAAGTTATTGTTATTGTAGCCCGCCCGGGCGGGAAAGTCAAGTGGCAAAAATTGTGTGATTCGGCGCATTTTGTTCGATTTTAAGCCTTCTTCCTGGTAAAAGCCGGTAATTGTAAAATGATTTGTAACAATTTCTTGACATTTACCACAAATGCGGATAAAATTAAATACAGTATACAAAGGGTGCCGCCTGTGGGTGCGCCGCTTTTTTGAGATAGAATGGCACGGCAGCGCGCCTGGCGTGTTTGAAGCTTTTTTGTCTATAAAGGGCCTTCTGCTTCCATTTTTATACAGAAATACGGAATATCCATAGAAAAGCGTCCCGCCCGGGTGGCATCCTCATACGAATCATCAATTCTTCGAGGAGTGAAAGGCAATGCCCATCTTAGTTGCTGTGGCATTGATCGTCGTTGCCGCCGCCGCGTGCGGGGCGCTGGGCTTTTATCTGGGCGGGGAAAACCGGAAGCGTACCGCCGAGGCCAAGATCGGTTCCGCCGAGGAGGAAGCCAAGCGCATCGTCAATGATGCCATCAAAGCCGCCGACCAAAAACGTAAGGAGACCATCATCGAGGCGAAGGACGAAGCCTTCAAGCTGAAGTCCGACGCCGACAAGGAGATCAAGGACCGCCGGGCGGAGATCACCCGCCAGGAGCGCCGCATGGACCAGAAGGAGGAAGCGCTGGATAAGCGTACCGCCGCCGTGGAGCGCAAGGAGGATGACCTGAAAAAGCGCGCCGAGTTGGTGCAGGCCCGCCTGGACGAGTTGGAACAGCTGAAGCTGCGCCAGACCGAAAAGCTGGAGACCATCGCCGCCATGAACCAGGAGGACGCCCGCGCCGTGCTGCTCAAGCAGGTGGACGACGCCCTGACCCATGAGAAGGCGATGAAGATCAGCGCCTACCAGGCCAACATGAAGGACGAGTGCGACGCCCTGGCCCGGGAGATGATCGGCCAGGCTATCGCCCGCTGTGCCGCCGATACCACCAGCGAGGCCACCGTCAGCGTGGTGCCGCTGCCCAGCGACGAGATGAAGGGCCGCATCATCGGCCGCGAGGGCCGCAATATCCGCGCCCTGGAGACCGCCACCGGCTGCGACCTCATCATCGACGATACGCCGGAGGCCATCACCCTCTCCAGCTTCGACCAGACCCGCCGGGAAGTCGCCCGCATGGCGCTGGAACGCCTGATTGCCGACGGCCGCATCCACCCCGCCCGCATTGAGGAGACGGTGGAGAGATGCCGCCGCGAGCTGGAGATCCAAATGAAGCGCGAGGGCGACAAGGCCGTGATGGATCTGGGCATCCACAGCCTGCACCCCGACCTGGTCAAGTTCATCGGCCGCCTGAAATACCGTACCAGCTATGGCCAGAACGTGCTGAGCCACAGCCTGGAGGTCGCCTGGCTGGCCGGCTTGATGGCGGGCGAGTTGGGCGTGAACGTCCAGCAGGCGCGCCGCGCCGGTCTGCTGCATGACATCGGCAAGGCGCTGGATCATGAGATCGAGGGCAGCCACGTCCAGATCGGCGTGGATATCTGCAAGAAATACCGCGAAAACCCGGCGGTGATCCATGCCATCGAGGCCCACCACGGCGATGTGGAGCCGAAAACGCCGCTGGCCTTCATCATCATGGCCGCCGACGCCATCAGCGCCGCCCGCCCCGGCGCCCGCCGCGAGAACATGGAGAGCTATATCAAACGGCTGGAGACGCTGGAGGCCCTCTGCAACAGCTTCGAGGGCGTCGAGAGCAGCTACGCCGTGCAGGCGGGCCGCGAGGTGCGCATCCTGGTTCAGCCGGATAAGATCGGCGACGACGAGGTGATCCTGCTGGCGCGCAACGTGGCCAAAAAGATCGAGGACGAGTTGGATTACCCCGGCCAGATCAAGGTCAGCGTGATCCGCGAGAGCCGCGCCACCGAGTACGCTAAGTAAAACCGAAAAACAGCCAAAGCGCCTGCCCGGTTGGGCAGGCGCTTTGGCTGTAATGGGTAAGCCTTAATAGTTATTGCTCTTGATCTCGAAGTAGGACTGGGGATGGGCGCAGACGGGGCATTGGGCGGGGGCGTGGGTGCCGATATAGACATACCCGCAGTTGCGGCAGATCCAGACCTGCTCGGTCTCGCGGGCGTAGACCTTGCCCGCCTCAATGTTGGCAGTCAGGGCATTGTAGCGCTCTTCGTGCTCCTTCTCGATGGCGGCAACCATCTTGAAGAGGGTGGCAATGCGGGTAAAGCCCTCCTCCCGGGCCTCCGCCTCCATGCGGGGGTACATAGAGGTGTGCTCCTCGTTCTCGCCGGCGGCAGCCATCTTCAGGCAGGTCAGGGTATCGGGAATCTCGCCGCCCTCCATCAGCAGCTTGAACCAGATCTTGGCATGTTCCTTCTCGTTGTCAGCCGTCTGGGTAAAGATGGAGGCGATTTGCTCATAGCCCTCCTTTTTGGCCTTGGATGCGAAGAAGGTGTACTTGTTGCGGGCCTGGCTCTCACCAGCGAAAGCCTCCCACAGGTTCTTTTCGGTTTTGCTTCCTTTCAGTTCCATAATAAGCTCTCCTATACAAAATTAAGATTAAGTCTTAATCTCGTTATTAGTATATCCTTTCCCCGGGTGTTTTGTCAACAGGTTTTGCAGATTTTTTCGTCAAGACTTGACAAAAGGCGTTAGGATATACTATGATACTATCAAGAATCATTCTTGATTGCAGGAATCCCCAAAAAGGAAGGACCAAGCCCATGACACGTCAACGCGCGCTGATCCTGGAGATCATGCAGAAATCCCCCGGCCACCTGACCGCCGATGAGATTTTTGGCCTTGCCCGGCAGGAGATGCCGCGCATCGCCCGCGGCACCGTTTACCGAAACCTGAAACTGCTGGAGCAGGATGGCATCGTCTCCCGCCTGGAGATGCCCGGCGGCCCCGACCGGTTTGACAAGACTGTACTCCCCCACGGCCATCTTCTCTGTGACGGCTGCGGCGATCTGCAGGACATCCCTGTGATCGGCCTGATCCGGGAGATGGAAGCCGCCATCGGCGCTGAGGTGCGCGGCTACCAGCTGACGATCCACTACCTCTGCCCCCGGTGCCGCCAAAAGCAGGCGCAATAAGATTTCCCTCCCCGCTGATAGGCGGGGATTTTTTATGCCCGGGTTGAAACAAAAGTCTCTCCTGCCGGGTATTATGGGTGAAAAAGCGCTTTTTGGTCCAACCGAAAGGAGGATGCCTTATCGAAAAAGAAATTTCCGAGCGGCTGTTCCGGGACTACGGCGACACCATCTGGCGCATCGCCCTGAATTATAACCCGCAGCCATGCGGCGGGGGCATTGTGCGCCCGGCGAAACCCCGCCTCCTTGTACGCCTGCGTGTTTTGTGCTACAATGGAAAAAACGGCGGGGAGGCGCGGCGGTGATCTATCTTTCTTCTTTCCAGTTCGTCTCTGCCGGGCAGGACGCCCGCTATATTGCCGGGCAGCGCTGCCGGTGGGATACCAACTATTATCCCTTTGGTTTCTTCCCCCAAAAACGTCTGCAGGCGCTGGAGTTTGAGGCAGTGACCATCCTGTACGGCGGCAACGGCAGCGGCAAGTCCACCGCTCTCAACGTTATGGCGGAGCATCTGCACCTCAACCGGGATACGCCCCACAACTCCACCCGGTTTTTCCACGATTATATCCGGCTGTGCAGCGCCCACACGCTGCGAGCTATCCCCCGGCCAAGCCGCTTTGTGTGCAGCGACGATGTGTTTGACTATATGCTCAATCTGCGCGCCCTCAACGAGGGGATCGACCTGCGGCGGGAACAGCTGTTCGACGAAGTGATCCAGCGCCGCAGCGAGAAATTCCAGCTTCACTCGCTGGAGGATTACGAGCATTTGAAGCAGGTCAGCGCCGCGCGGCGGATGGGCAAGGAAGCCTACGCGCGGCAGAACCTGATGGACAACGCCCCCACCGCCTCCAATGGCGAGAGCGCGCTGCGGTATTTTACCGAGCATATCCAGTCCGACGCGCTGTATTTGCTGGACGAGCCGGAGAACAGCCTTTCCGCCACAAGGCAGATGGAATTGGCGCAGTTTTTGAGCGATTCGGCGCGGTTTTACAACTGCCAGTTCATCATCGCCACCCACTCGCCCTTTCTGCTGGCCCTGCCCGGCGCGCTGGTGTACGACCTGGACGCCTGGCCGGTGCAACCCCGCCGCTGGACGGAGTTGGAGAACGTGCGGGCTTACCGGGATTTTTTCAAAGCGCACGAGGATGATTTTTGATGGCAAAAAACTATTTTCAGGGCGAGACTTTTGACCGTCTTGACCCCGGCTCGGTTCTGCGGGACGGGGAGTACAACGACTGCACCTTCAAAAACTGCCGATGGAACGGCGTGCGGGTGGAGAACTGCGCCTTTTTGGGCTGCACCTTTGAGGGGTGCGCCCTCGGCGGCGTGGTGTTCAGCTTCTGCCAAATGAGCGACGCCTGGCTGCTGAACTGCGGCTTCCGGGGGCTGTCTTGGGGCGGCCTGCAGGGGCGCAGCGCCATTGTGCAGCCCTTCGGCAAGGTGAAAAACTGCGATTTCCGCTACAATGAGTTCGGCGGCATGGCGCTGGCAGGCTTTGATTTTTCCAGCTGCAGCTTTACCGAGTGTACCTTCGACAGCTGCAAGCTGACGGGGGCCAGCTTCCGCGGGGCGCGGCTGGGCCGCAGCCAGTTCAGCCGCTGCGACCTGCAGCGGGCGGACTTCCGCGACGCCGAGGGCTACGCCATCGACCCGGCCCAGAACCAGCTGCGGGGGGCGCGGTTCAGCTTCCCCGACGTGGTGGCCCTGCTGGAAAGCAGCGGCGTCGTGATTGAGTGAAGGCGTTTGGTGGGAGCGCCCGCTTTCTTGAAAGAAAGCGGGGCAAAGAACTTGAGACAAGCCAGGCCCGCAGCTGCCGCTGCGGGCCTGGTTCGATTACAGGAACGGGAACTGGGGAGGGATTTTCCCCCCTCACTTCTTGGAATAGTCCCGCGCGCCGTAGATGGCGGTGCCGATGCGCACCAGGGTGGCCCCCTCCTTGATGGCGGCGACGTAATCGCCGCTCATCCCCATCGATAGGATGTCCATCCGGGCGCGGTCATACCGCCGGGCGGCCTGCTCCAGCAGTTCGCGCATACGGGCAAAGAAAGCCCGCGTCCCGGCCTCCCCCGCATCGGCGGGCGGGATCGCCATCAGGCCGCGCAGCCGGATATGCTCCTTGGCGGCGGCGGCCTCCAGCAGCGGCCAGAGCCCTTCGGCGGTGATACCGCTCTTGCTGGCTTCCTCCCCGATGTTGATCTCCAGCAGAATCTCCTGCGCCAGGCCCAGGCGGGCGGCGGCGGTCTCAATCTTATCCAGTAGGCGCTCGCTGTCCACGCTCTGGATCAGCGCGGCGCGGCCCACCACCTTGTTCACCTTGTTGGTCTGCAGATGGCCGATGAAATGCCCCGGCTTGCCGGCGTAGGCCCCGGCGTCGGTCTTTTCCACCAGTTCCTGCACATGATTCTCGCCAAAAAGGTCGATGGGCAGGGCGGCGCTGGCGCGCACCTCCTCCACCGTGCGGGTCTTGCAGGCGGCGCACAGAAGCACCTCCGCCGGGTCACGCCCCGCCGCGCGGGCAGCGTCTGCCATTCTGCTACGGATCTGTGCCACGGCCTGAGCCATGCGCTGCTGCTGTTCCTGTGGGATCATCGTGTCTCCTCCTCCCCATAGACGGTGCGGGCGCCGCCGATGAATTTGGGCCGGGTGCGGGCGCAGAGCAGCCCCGCCTCCCCGATCTTGTTCAGCGAGAGCCGCACCGGCACCGCCACGCGGCGCAGATGCATGCCGATGAGCGTCCCGCCGATGTCCAGCCCGGCGGCAGCGCGGATCTCCTCCACCAGCACCGGATCCTCAAAGGCCCGCCAGCAGCTGGTGGCCCAGCTGCCGCCCGCATGGGGCTGGGGTACGGCGGCCACCCGCTCATACCTGTAGGCCCGGGCGGCGGCTTTTTCAAGCACGACGGCGCGGTTCAGATGCTCACAGCATTGGGCGGCCAGCCAGACGCCCTGCCGCTGCAGCGGGGGCAACACCCCCGCCAGCACGGCCTGCGCGGCCTCCATGCTGGAATCCCTGCCGATATGCCCGCCCACGATCTCGCTGCTGGAGCAGCCGACCACAAAGATATCCCCCGCTTCCAGGCGGGCTGCGGCCAGCAGTTCCTCAGCGGCACGGCGCGCCTGGGCAGTGATCTGCTGCATTTCCATCGTATGCGCCTCCTTGCGTTTTCTGTCAGGTTCCGGGGCAGGGCAGACCGCCGCCCCGATCCGGCATCCGCCGGACGCTTTCTAAGGGGAAAGGCGGCTTGGGCAGCCCGCCTTCTCTATCGCTATTATACAGCAATTTCCCCGCAAACACAAACGCCCGCTGAAAAGCGGGCGTTTGTGCATAGAGGGGTGGGAAAGTATATAAAGGTCAGAGAATGTCATTTATAGGACTTCGGCCTGCCGTGGGGCGACCTCTGTTATGTCTCTATTATACGATTTTTTCTTAATTTGTCAAATGAAACCCTTGCGTTTTCTTTTTCTTTTTATTATAATTAGCCCGGTGAGACTTAATTTAATTCAGTTTTTGACCAAAGAATCTGACCTTCGGCAAAATTGTGAAAGCCTACAACATTTATTTTCTTCATTTTATTTTTTTGTGCGCATTGAACAAAGAAAAGCAAAGAAGGGTTCCCATATGGATGAACTTGACAGAAAAATCCTGCGCCTTATGGCCCAAAACGCCCGCATGCCGGTGAAGAAGATCGCCCAGCAGGTCAACCTGACCAGCCCGGCGGTGTCCAGCCGTATCCACCGCATGGAACAGGATGGCGTCATAGGCGGCTATACCGTGGTGCTGCGCCAGCCGGAGCAGCCCACCCAGGTGGAGGCGCTGATCTCGGTGCTGGCCGGGCCTGCCACCCGGGACGACTTTCTGCAGATGGCCGGCAACGAGCCCCAGGTCCTGCAGTGCTACCGGGTGACAGGCAGCTACAACTTCATCGTCAAGGTGCGCTGCCCCAACATCGATATGCTGGAGCATCTGCTGACCCGTATGCAGAAGATGGGCTCCACCAACACCCAGATCATTCTGACAACCCACATTGACCGCCAACCGGCTTTTGAATAACGAGGTAGCTGCTCTATGCGTTTTTGTAGCAACTGCGGCCTGCTGGCCGCCGACCCCCATCTGACCCACTGCCCCAAATGCGGCGCGCCGCTGCCCGCCGTGCCGCCGGCACCGCCCCAGGCCCCCGCCGCGCCGCTTTATGACGCCGCGCCGGAGGAGGACGGGCTTTCCATGGCGGACTATCTGCTGACGCTGCTGGTCTTTTTGATCCCGCTTGTGGGCTTTGTGCTGATGCTTATCTGGAGCTTTGCCCCATCCACCCGCCCGGCCCGGCGCAAGCTGGCCCAGGCCTATTTGATCCGCACGCTGGCCCTGGCGGTGCTGGGCGCGCTGCTGGCCCTGACCATCGGCCTTTCCCTGGTCAGCATCATGCAGACGTCCTACTGGGGCGGCTACTATTGGTAAGGAGGCTTCCCATGAAAGCGACCGTCGTGATCCCCAACCTGAACGGCGCGGGCTGGCTGCGGGATTCCATTGAATCCGTGTGGGCGCAGACCGAGCAGGATTTTGAGTTGATCGTCATCGACAACGGCTCCCATGACGAGAGCCTGGAGATTGCCCGCAGCTACCGCAGCCACGAGCGGTATACCCTGCTGGAGAACGATACCAACACCGGGTTTTCCCATGCGGTGAACCAGGGCATCGCCATCGCCCGGGGCGAGTATGTGGTGCTGTTCAACAACGACGCCTTTGCCGAGCCGGATTGGCTGGCCGAACTGATCCGCACCGCCGAGGCGGACCCCAAGATCTTTGCGGTGTCCAGCCTGATGCTGCGCTACTACGAACCGGAACTGGCCGACGATGCTGGGGATTATGTGACCATCCTGGGCTTTGCCTGCAAGCGGGGCGACGGCCTGAAGGCTAGCCGCTACCAAAGGCCCTGCCGCATCTTCTCTGCGTGCGGCGGCGCGGCGCTCTACCGCAAGAGTATCCTGGACGAGATCGGCGTTTTTGACGAGTTGTTCTTTGCCTACTATGAGGATGTGGATTTGAGCTGGCGGGCCAACAATTTCGGCTACAAAAACGTCTACTGCCCCACCGCGCGGTGCCGCCACATCTGCGGCGCCACCACCGGCGCGGTGCGCTACAATCCCTTTAAGAGCATCCAGAGCGGGCGCAACAGCATCCTGCTGCCCTACAAAAACCAGCCCCTCCTGATGCTGCTGCTCAATCTGCTGCCGATGACGCTGGGCTATCTGCTGAAGGTGGTGATGTTCCGCCTGCGCGGCTTCGGAGGCGACTATGTCAAGGGCTTTGCCGAGGCGAAAACCGCCCTGCCCAAGGTGGACAAGCCGCCCTTCCGCTGGCGCAATCTGCCCAACTATGTGTGGGTGGAGGGCAGCCTGCTCGTGGGGTTGTTCCGCTACCTCGTCTACCGTGTGCAGCGGGCGCTGAAAATCACCTGACGCCGCCCCTTCGGGGGACTAAAAGAGGG
>CAZIVF010000072.1:0-10707 GCA_964542725.1 uncultured Subdoligranulum sp.
GTCAGCGGACGCTGTGGCAGCGCTGGGGGCCAAGCCGGGCGTTGAGGGCCTGCCAGAGTTCCTCGGTGGGAACGTTGGCCTGGCCGTCCGGCAGCAGATAGGCGCGCTGCATCGAAACATAGAGGTAGATGCTGCCGGCGGTGCGCCAGGCGCCGTAGACATCCGCCCAGGGGGTAAGCGTGACCTGGGCGGAGGCGTCGGCAGGGCTGCACTGAACGCCGTCATCCCCCAGGCGCACCGTGTAAACGTGGCGCGTATTCTCCAGCCCCATGGCTTTGGCCTGGCGCTTTACCGAGCGGAAAAACTGGAAAAAGTACACCAGCGGCAGCCCCAGCCCCACCGCAAGCAGAACGCAGCCCACCAGCGGGGCGCCGTTGCCGCCGTTGTTCAGGGCAAAGCAGGTGACGGAGAAGGTCAGCATCAGCACGGCAAAGATCACCGGGTTGCGCCAGCGCTGGCGCAGCCGCATGGTATCGAAGAGAGCGAACTCCTGGAAAGCGGCGCTGTCCAGCCGGACGGGGATTTGGATGGTAGTGGGCATGGATTTTCCCTCCTGGCAGGGTTGGGCGTATCTGCGGCGGCAAAGGCATGGCGCGGCGGCCATGCCCGCTGCGCTTATTATAGCGGGCCGCCCGCCCCCTTGTCAATAGAGCAGCTCACCCCGCGTGCGCTGGTTCCGCTGAACGGAGGAGTCTATGTGGGGGTGCTTACGGTCCCCGCCCTGGGGCTGGAACTGCCGGTTTTGGACGAGTGGGGCGAGGCGGTCTCCCGCCAGGCCCCCTGCCGGCACAGCGGTTCGGCCTACAGGGGGGACCTGATCCTCTTTACCTGCACCTATGACGGGCAATCCCGCCTCACACTGCGCTGTGTGGCCGAAGAGGCACGGTAAAACGTGAAAGCGAGACCCAAGCGGGTCTCGCTTTTGTGTATTTATGTGGGATGGCCCGCCGCCGGCGGCGGAAGCGGAAGGCAGGCCCCGCGTCATACCGTCACGTCGCCCACCAGCATATCGCCAGTGGGATCGATGGCGTAGACGGTACATTTGCAGTCCTTGCCCTCACTGAGGGGCAGGCGGACGCAGCCCTGCTCCGGCTCCACAAAATGCAGCGTGCGGTGGGCCGTGGTGGCGTGGGGCATCGTGTCGGGGGTGGACCAGGCCAGGATGCCCCCTGCGGCGCAGAAATCCTCCGGCAAAGGGTGGGCGCTGCCGCCCAGATGAGGCTGGAACAGTTCCGGCTGCGCCCGGTCCAGGCGGCGAAGCCAAATGCCCTGCCGGCGGGGGGAACCGTCGGGCAGTTCCATACCGAAGGGCCGGGGGCGCATCAGAATGGCCAGATTGTTCCAGGCCACAAGAAAATCGTCCAGAGGCAGGGTGGTCTCGGCCTCAAAATCCGTCTCGCCCGCCCAGGGATCGCACAGAAGTGCCTGGGGGCTTCCGTCGGAACCGCCGGCAAAGCCGCGCAGCGTCACGCAGCGGCAGGCCGGCAGGCCCGACGCCTGCTGGGCGGGGGTGCTGTCCAGCATCAGCACCGCGCCGTAGCCGGCCCGCAGTTCGGCCCGCAGCTGGGCAAGATCGCTCCAGCAGACCCAGGTGGGGAACCCCCAGGCGCCTGCCGCCGCCGCCGCAAAGCAGAGGTTGCGGACGTCAAAGCCGTCCGCCGGGCGGTGGTCCCATAGAACCTGGGCGAATTCCTCCGGCAGGATGTCCGCCCCCCAGCGGTTGGTCAGGCTGGCCAGGCAGACCGCCAGGTCCATCACGGGGCGGCGGGCCGGGGCGCGGCGCGCCACCACATAGGGCATCAGATGGAGCCGCTTGTTGATGGGCCGCCCGCCCGCCGGGATCACATCCACGGCGCGGCCGCTCGCGCTGAGCAGCCGCACCCGGGGGGTGGCCTTCTCCGCCTTGGTGTACAGGTAGATGCGCAACTGCGCCTGGGTGGCTATCTTGCTGTCAAGCCGGAGCACATCCGGTTCCAGCGCCAAAGGCCCGCGGGTCCTGGGAACGGCGCCTATCCGTTGGATGCCGGTACCCCAGCGGCCAAAACTCACCCAGGCCGTCCAGTTGCCATCCACCAGTACGCGGGCCTGGGCTTCCACCGCCGTGCCGGGGGGCGTGAAGGCGTTCCAGCTCATCCGCAGCGCGTCAAAGGCGGGGAGAGTCAGCGCCTGGCTGGTGTAGCATCCGTAAGGGACGTAGCTGCCCTGCACCATGTCCAGCAGGATACTCCCCTCGGCCACCGTCACATTGTCCAGCTCGCCGTGCATGAAGGTCTCGGTATCCTGCAGTAGCACCGTGCTTTTGCTCTCCATCGTGTCACCCCTCGTCGTCGGTTTGGTCAAAGACGGGTTGGTCCAGGGCTATCTGATCCGCCAGCTCGGCGGCTCGGCGGTCACGGATCGTCTTCTCCAGGTCGAACACCTTATCCAGCCCCGGATACAAAATCATCAGGGAGATCAGGCAGGGCAGCCAAAAGCCCAGCGCCACCAGCACCGGCACGGTGTAAGGCGCGTAGAGCAGCATCAGCCCCCAGTAAACGCCGGTGACAAGGGTGGCCAGCAGAGTCCGGGGGAAAAAGCCCAGGAACATCAGTCCCGCGTTTTTGATCAGCGTCCCCAGCGGCAGGCTGACCAGCGGGATCTGGGCGAACAGGTAGCCGAAAAAGCCGAGCCCCAAAAACAGCCCCAGCAGCAGGCAGATCCATACGCTGGCGGGCGCGTCGGCGACATCCGCCAGCAGGAAGATCAGCGTGACCCACAGCCCGAAAAACAACCCGAAGGCCAGGCCGGGCAGCAGGCAGTCCCGCCAGTTCTGCCGCCAGGCGACCTTGTAGGTGTGCCACCAGTAGCCCGGCTCGTCCCGCAGGGCGCGGAGGATGGTATCCAGCAGGCCGCACAGGAAGGGCGCGCCCACCAGCCCGGCCAGCGCCCCGCCCAGCACGCCCAGCAGCAGCGATTTGGCCATCAGGCCGCAGGCCAACAGCGCAAAGCCCGGCAGGAAGCCCAGGCAGCACAGGAAACTGGCCTTGTAAAAGGACCAGAGATCGCGGCCCAGCAGCTCAAAAAAGCGCGGCAGACCCACCTTACGCATCACGGCATTGGTTTCAGGCGTTTCAGGGGTATCGGGCAGATTTTCTTCAGGCATGGCAGAACGGCTCCCTTACTTTATACTTTACCATCTTATCATACCCGGTTTTCCCCCTCATTGCAAGGCGGGCCGCGCTGCCGGTAAAAATAAATTTACAAATAACTGCAAAAAGTGTAGTATAATAGAAATATGCCTGCCGTCGGCGGGCGCCACAGCAAGTATAAGGAGAAACAGCGATGGCTTGGGTTACAAAAAGCAGCACCGAACAGTACCAGCGGAACGAGACCCCGCCGGAATATACCAAAAAGCAGAAGGCTACCAACTGGTGGCACTACCACTGGGGCTATCTGGCGGTGGGGGTCGCTGCAGTCTGCCTGGCGGGGGCCGTTATCAAGGATACGGTCTTCCAGATCCGGCCGGACTACCAGGTGGCCTATGTGGCCCGCAGCGAACTGCCGGTGGATACCGCCGAGGCCCTGCAGCAGGCCCTGCAGCAATACGGGGTGGACCTCAACGGCGACGGACAGGTGGTGGTGCAGCTGAACCAATATACCCTGGAATGGGGGGAGAGCAGCGACGCCGACGCCTACAACCAGATGGCGGGCATCACCCGGCTGAGCGCCGATCTTAGCTCCGGCAAGGGAAGCTATATTTTCCTCCTGGAGGATCCGCAGAGCTTCCAGGAGCAGACCGGCTCGCTGCAATATCTGGACGGCACGGTGGGGGACCCAGACGTTCCCCCCCTGGACTGGGAGAATATGGTCTACCGCTGGCAGGACTGCCCCGTTCTGGCCGGCCTGGAACTGGGCGACTATGTGGGCCTGACGCTGATGGACGATCAGACGGGCAGCAGCCAGGAGATTCTGGCCGACGTATATGTAGCCCGGCGCGGCATCTGGGCGGAGTCTCAGGCAGAGAATTTTGTGGGCTGCGCTGATTTTTGGGACGCCCTCACCGCCGGCGCAGTGCCGCTGGGGGCGGCTTCGTGACAAAGCGTTACCGCCCGGCGGCCCGGCAGCCCGGCCCGCCGCCAGCCGGGTCTGCCCCAGCAAAAGGCGAAAAAGCGCGGCAAAAGGGCGGGGCGGCCCCGGCCGTACCCGCCGCCCCGCTCCTGCCCGAAAACCCCTACCGCCGCTTCTTCACCGCCCCCCGGCGTTTTGAGGATCTGGCGCACAGGAAGGAGCCGTGACGGCGGGAACAGCCGGCGGCGCGGCGGCTGCCGCGATGTGTAGCCGCGCGCCATCTTTATAGAGGCTATTGCCACTCCGCGGCCAGCCGGGCCAAAGCGCGCTTTTCCAGGCGGGAAACATAGCTGCGGCTAATGCCGAAGAGGGCGGCGACCTGCTGCTGGGTCTGGGGATCCCCGCCGTCCAGGCCGTAGCGCAGCGTGAGCAGGCGGCGCTCCCGCTCCGGCAGGGCTGCCACCAGGGCGCGCAGACGCAGCACGGCGTCGCGCCGCTCGCAGTCGTCCTCCATCACGGCGTCGTCGGGCAGAGTGTCCGCCAAGGTCAGAAGTCCGCCATCCCCCTCCAGCGGTTCCTGCAGAGAGACGGTTCCCGCTTCCCGCCGCACCCGGCGCAGATGCATGCGGATCTCATTCTCAATGCACTGGCTGGCATAGCTGGCAAAACGGACGCGGCGGGCGGGGTCAAAGCTATCCACCGCCTTGATCAGCCCGATGGTACCGATGGAGATCAGATCGTCCTGATTGTCTGGCGCAGCGTAGTATTTTTTGGCCACATGGGCCACCAGGCGGAGGTTGTGGCGGATCAGCCGGTCACGGGCGGCGGTATCCCCCGCCGCCATAGCGGCAAAAGCAGCCTGCTCCTGCGCCGGGGGCAGCGGGCGCGGAAAGCTGCCGCTCTCCAGATGAAGCGCCAAATACAGCACCTGCCCTGCTGCCGCCTGCAGGAAGATACCCAGAACACCCAACATACAATCACCCCCGCAGCAGTGTATGCGCGGGGGTGAAGCGTTATGTGGGGGCGGTTCTTTTACTGCCCGCCGCCCCGCTGGGTTTTGCGCTGCTCCACCATCTGGGCGAACCACTCCACCATGGAAGAACCCTGGTGGGAGAAGAAGGCGCTTTGGCCCTTGTCCAGCGCGCGGCAGGCGCCGTACACGTCGGAGAAGGGCTGGTGCAGCAGCATAAGATCCAGATAGTCGGTTTTCAGCTTCTCCATCGAACGAAGCACCGCGGCCCGGGTCTGTTCGCGGTCATAATGCTCCACCCACACCTTGGTGGTGAGGAAAAGTTCGCGGCGGGGAAGGAAGTCTGCGTCAGGACGGGGATGACCTGCGAGGGGCAGAACTTCTACCGCGACGTGCTGGTCGGCAGGACCGCCTACCAAAGCAACCTGTTGCCAAGGGAGTGAGACGGAAGGGCGGGGCTCCCGGCCTGCGACTTATCTGGTGCGGAATTTCCGTTCCCGCAGATGGCCGGTCGGATAGCCGAGAGCCAGCGTGAGGAGGAAAAATTTGGCGCTCTGGTTCAAACCCAGCAGCAGGTAATCCAGCGTGGTTTTGGTTTGGCCGGCCATGCAGGCGGGTTCCGCCCCCCAGCAGGCCGAAACCCAGCGCTTCCTGAAACACCATGGCGCCCCGGCAGATGTGATGGACAAGATTTTGGCAGCAGTTTTCCAGCGCATCGATGGTGGAACTGGAGCAGCCGGATAAAATACACGGCAGCTGGTCGCTTTGGGAACCTACGGTGTGCAGAATCTTTTGGCGGAGAAGATAACCGCCGGTTTCAACAACCTAGGGAAGCTCTGAACAAATCCCGCCCTGTGGGCTTGGCACGCAGCTTGCCGGCTGCGCCGCACCGCCGGCGTTGGGGAATTCCCCTTTGTGGTTGAAAAAAGCGGCCGGGCGGTGTATGATAGAAGATAATCTAAAAAGAGGGGCGGCGGAGCCCGCCGGGACCGGGGAAAGGAGAAACTGCCGGTATGGACGTACAAACCATCCGCATCAAGACCAATGAGCGCCCGCTGGAGGGCAAGCTCGGTGTGTTTGAGGGCGGCGGGCGCGACCTGCCCTTTGAGATCAAGCGGATCTATTTCATCTATGAGGTACCCCGGGGGGTGCAGCGGGGCGGCCATGCGCACAAACAGCTGCGCCAGCTGCTGTGGTGTCCCTATGGACGCATCCGCATCAAGCTGGACGACGGGCGCGAGAAGGCGGAGGTGCTGCTCTCTGACCCGTCCCTGGGCCTGATCGTCGAGCACGACATGTGGCGGGAGATGCTTTGGGAGCAGGAGGGCTCGGTGCTCTGCGTGGCAGCCAGCGAATATTACGACGAGGCGGATTATATCCGGGATTACCGCCAATTCTTAGCCTATGTGCAGGGAAGGGGAGAGTGAGATGGAAGTGCCTTTCGTATCCTTCCGGCCTATGGAGGCGGAACTGGACGCGGAACTGCGCGCCGCCTTTGACAGGGTGCTGCGCAACAGCTGGTATATCGACGGGCGGGAGGATGCCGCCTTTGAGAAAGCCTTCGCCGCCTACTGCGGCGTAGAGTACTGCGTGGGCTGCGGCAACGGCCTGGATGCGCTGGTGCTGATCCTCAAGGCGTACGGCATCGGCGCGGGGGACGAGGTGATCGTGCCCTCCAACACCTTCATCGCTACCGCGCTTGCGGTGAGCTACTGCGGCGCGCAGCCGGTTTTTGTGGAGCCGGAACTGGCCACCTACAACATCGATCCAAACCGCATCGAGGCCGCCGTCACCCCGCGAACCAAGGCGGTTATAGCGGTGCATCTGTACGGCCAGCCGGCGCAGATGGACGCCGTCAACACCATCGCCCGCGCCCACGGCCTCAAGGTAATCGAGGACGCCGCCCAGGCCCACGGGGCCGCCTGGCAGGGCCGCCGCACCGGCGGCCTGGGGGACGCGGCGGGCTTCAGCTTCTACCCCGGCAAAAACCTGGGGGCGTTGGGCGACGCGGGCTGTGTGACCACCAACGACGGCGATCTGGCCGCCAAGGTGCGCGCCCTGGGGAACTACGGCAGCGACCGCAAGTACCACCACATCTACAAGGGCCAGAACAGTCGGCTGGACGAGATGCAGGCTGCCTTCCTGGCCGCCAAGCTGCCCCATCTGGATCGGATGAACGCGGCGCGTCGAGCCATTGCCGCCCGCTACCTGGCGGAGATCGCCAACCCCGCCGTGGCGCTGCCCGTTGTGGCGGTGGGCTGCGAGCCGGTATGGCACATCTTCGCGGTGCGCTGCCGGCAGCGGGATGCGCTGGAGGCCCATCTGCACAGCCGGGGGATCGCCACCAACAAGCACTACCCCACCGCGATCCACCGCCAGGGCGCTTACGCAGAGCTGGGCCTGGGGGTGGGGGCGCTGCCGCTGGCGGAGGAGATCGCCGCCACCGAGTTGAGCCTGCCCCTGTATTACGGTATGACCGACGCCCAGCAGCGGGCGGTCATCGACGCCGTGAACACATTTACGGAGGAAAAATAAAATGAACAAACCGCGCCGCGTCCTCAAGGAATGGTTGGGCAGGCTGTTCAGCCGCCCCGTTCTGACGGTGCTTCTGCTGCTTTTGCAGGCGGCTTGGCTGGTGATTCTGTGGGGATGGCTGGCGGACTATTCCAAAGTCCTCAACACCTTGAGCATGGTTTGCAGCGTGCTGATGTGCATGGTGCTGATCCGCAAGGACTCCACCGTGCCGGAGTTCAAGATCTCTTGGATGGTGCTGTTCATGATTATGCCGGTGCAGGGCGGGCTGCTCTACCTTTTGTGGGGCGATAAACGCCCAGCTTACCCGATGCGCCGCCGGCTGGAGCGAGCGGCCCGGCGGGTGGAGCCGCTGCGGGTCAGCGACCCCGCGCCCCAGCGGGCACTGGAGGAAAGGCAGCCCCGCGCGGCGGCCACCGCCCGCTACCTGCGGGATTACGGCCCCTGCCCGGTGTACGGCGGCAGCAGCGCCGCCTACTACCCCAGCGGCGAGGCGATGTTCCCCGACCTGCTGGCGGCGCTGGAGGGCGCCGAACGGTACATTTTTGTGGAGACCTTTATCCTGGGGACCGGCGAAATGTGGGAGGCGATCCATGCCATCCTGCGCCGCAAGGCGGCCGCCGGGGTGGAGGTTCGGGTTATTTACGATGACGCCGGAAGCCTGACCGTGCTGCCGAACGGCTACTGGAAAACCCTGGAGGCCGAGGGCATCCATGCGCTGACCTTCAACCCCTTTGTCCCCTGGCTGAACCTGGTTATGAACAACCGCGACCACCGCAAGATCGTCGTGGTGGACGGCGTGACCGCCTTCACCGGCGGCATCAACCTGGCCGACGAGTACATCAACCGCCGGGAACGGTTCGGCTACTGGAAGGACAGCGCCGTCCGGTTACAGGGCGAGGCGGCCTGGAGCCTGGCCACCATGTTCCTGGAATTTTGGGAGGCCAACAAGCCGGATACCGGCAGCCTGGAACGGTTCCGCCCGGCGGCGGGGGCCGTGCCGGCGGACGGTCTGCTACAGCCCTATTGCGACAGCCCGGTGGATCGGGAATCGGTGGCGAAATACCTCTGCCTGGATCTGATCGGGCAGGCGCAGCGGACGCTCTACATCTGCACCCCATACCTGATCCTGGATAACGATCTGCTCAGCGCGCTCCGCCTGGCGGCCAAGCGGGGGGTGGATGTGCGCATCTACACCCCGGGCATCCCCGACAAAAAAACCATCTACTGGCTGACCCGCAGCTACTTCCCGCCGCTGATGGACGCTGGGGTGCAGATCTACCGGTATCTGCCGGGCTTCCTGCACGCCAAGACCTGGCTGGTGGACGGGCATATCGGGGTTGTGGGCAGCGTCAACCTGGACTACCGAAGCCTCTACCTGCACTTTGAGTGCGGCGCGGTGCTGTACGACTGCGCGGCGCTGGCGGATATCCACAGGGATTTTGTCTCGATCCAGCGGGACAGCCGGCTTCTGACCAAGGCGGACTGCCGCACCGGAATGGTGGGCAGCTTTGTCTCCGCCATTCTGCGGATGCTGGCGCCTCTGTGCTGACAAAAATCCCCCCGCCACAGCCGGAAAACGGCGCGGTGCGGGGAAAAATGGAAAGATTTTACAAGCCGTTTCTATTGACAAAAGGCACCGGTTGCGTCAATATAAGAGCAGACTCCGAGCAGGCGGGGCCGCCACCCGGCAGCATCCCCGCGAAACCAACCGCCGGGCGTGCGCCGCGTTTTGCGGGAAGAGCTTGACTTCCCCGCTATAACCTGTTAAAATATTATCAAATAGAGATAAAGGGGGCTTTTCGATGTGGTTTGATACGATCCTTTGGCTGGTGGCCGTGGCAGCCTTCATCGCCGTGGAGACAGCCACCACCGGGCTGGTCTCGGTGTGGTTTGCGGTGGGCGCCGCCGCCGCGCTGTTCGTCAGCTTCTTCACCGCCTCGGTGGGGGTTCAGCTGCTGGTGTTCGCCGTGGTTTCCGGCATCACGCTGGCGGTCATGGTACCCGCATTGAACGAAAGACGCAAGGCCAAGGCCCCGCCGGTCACAAACGGCTCGCCACTGACCATCGGCAAGCAGGGCGTCGTCCTGCGCGATGTCAACCCCGGGGAACTGGGCCGCGTCCGGGTGGACGGCCTGGACTGGCAGGCCCGCGCCGCCGAGCCGCTGCCCCGGGGGACCAAGTGCCGCGTCACCGATGTGGACGGCGCGATCCTCATTGTATCCGGCGTCGCCGTTGAGGAAACGGTATGACGCACAACCCGTGAGAATATAAAGGAGAAGGACCATGCCATTCGTTTTGATTTTCGTCGCGCTTTTGTTGGTACTTGTTATCGTCGTCATCGTGAGCTGCATCGTCATCGTGCCGCAGTCCAACGCCTATGTGACCGAGTGGCTGGGCGTCTATAAGGATACCTGGGGCGCGGGCCTGCATCTGCGCACCCCCTTCGTCGAGCGGGTGGCCCGCAAGGTCAGCCTGAAGGAGGAGGCCGCCGACTTCCCGCCCCAGCCCGTCATCACGCGGGACAACGTGACCATGATGATCGATACCGTCGTCTTCTTCCAGGTGTTTGACGCCAAGGCCTACACCTATGGCGTGAACCGGCCCATTCAGGCCATTGAGAACCTCTCTGCCACCACCCTGCGTGACATCATCGGTTCGATGACGCTGGACGAGACGCTGACCAGCCGCGACCTCATCAACACCAAGATCACCGCCAGCCTGGACGAAGCCACCGACCGCTGGGGCATCAAGGTCAACCGTGTGGAGCTGAAGAACATTGAGCCGCCGGTGGAGATCCGCCAGGCGATGGAGAAGCAGATGAAGGCCGACCGTGAGAAGCGCGCCAGCATCCTGCTGGCGGAAGGCGAAAAGCAGGCCGCCATCACCCGAGCCGAGGGCGAGAAGGAGAGCGCTATCCTGCGGGCCGAGGCCGTGAAGCAGCAGCGCATCCGGGAGGCCGAGGGCGAGGCCCAGGCGCTTCTGACCGTGCAGCAGGCCCGCGCCGATGCCATCCGCCTCATCAACGAAGCCGCGCCCGGCCGGAACTACCTGGCGCTGCGCAGCATGGAGGCGATGGAGAAGATGGCGGACGGCAAGGCCACCAAGATCATCGTCCCCAGCGATATGCAGAACCTGGCCGCCACCGTCAGCGCCAT
>CAZIVF010000073.1:0-10342 GCA_964542725.1 uncultured Subdoligranulum sp.
CGCTGACCTCTTGAATGCCATTCAAGCGCTCTCCCAGCTGAGCTATACCCCCATGTTCCGTCGCGCCGGGTTCCCCGGGCGACGGTCATTATTATAGCAAGTAGGCGGGCAAATGTCAACACCTTTTTGCAAAAAAATCAGTTTTTTTCGGCCCGCGGCCACCCCGCCGCAGGGGGTCAGGCGAGGCCATCCTCACAAAACGCCTTGAAGGCCCGGTACGCCATGTAAACGTCCGCCTTGCTGACAACCTCGAAGGGAGCGTGCATCGAGAGTACCGGCACGCCAATATCAATAGTATCGATGTTGTGGTAGGAGACGAATTTGGCCACTGTTCCGCCGCCGCCCAGATCGATCTTCCCCATCTCGCCAATCTGCCAAGTGACGCCGCTGCGGTCCAGCAGATCCGTCAGATAGGCCACCATTTCGGCGCAGGCATCGTTCGTGCCGGATTTCCCGCGGGAACCGGTGTATTTGTAGATGGCGATGCCCCGACCGGCATAGGTAGCGTTGTCCTTCTCGAAGGCATCGGCAAAGTTGGGGTCATAGGCTGCCGTCACATCGGAGGAGAGGCACTTGGCAGCGCGGAAAGCGGTAATGGCATCCGCCCCCTGCGCCGTGCAAAGCTGCTGCAGGAAATGGAACACATACATGCTGTTCAGGCCGGTCACACCGTCGGAGCCGGTCTCCTCCTTATCCGTCAGAACGCAGACGGTGGTGTAGGCCGGATGCTGGACGCCTATCTCGGCCATCAGGGCCGTGTAGG
Organism: uncultured Subdoligranulum sp.; assembly: GCA_964542725.1. Classification (GTDB taxonomy): domain Bacteria; phylum Bacillota; class Clostridia; order Oscillospirales; family Ruminococcaceae; genus Gemmiger. Next base: position 764 of record CAZIVF010000073.1, read on the forward strand.
CGTCCACACGGTCATCGTGGCCGTAGGCGCCGATCATGGCGCGGTCAAAACCGATATCGCGGGCCTTGAAAGCAGGAACGACTTCTATCTCGGCGCGGGCAAAATCCCGCTCTGTAATGCCGTAGGCATCGTTCAGAAGCCCCAGAATATGCAGTTTGACGCGCTGCTCGGCTTCCTTATCGGCGATGGGCTGGGAGCCGATCAGGACGTTGAGATTTTCCCCGGTGATGGCTTCGGCCAGCCGCATTTCATTCTGTTTTGCACCAAGATGGGGCAAGAGATCCGTGATGCAGAAAATGGGATCATCCTCCCTCTCCCCCACGCACACCTGCACGCAGCTGCCGTCGGCACGGTAGATCACGCCGTGCAGGGCCAACGGGATGGTGGGCCATTGGTACTTGCGCACGCCGCCGTAATAGTGGGTGCGCAGATAGCCTAACCCTGTCTGTTCATATAGAGGGTTGGGGCGAAGATCCAGCCGGGGCGAATCGATATGGGCGATATTGAGGCGGAAGCCCTCGTCCAGCGCTTTTTGGCCGATGGTGGCGGCCAGGATACACTTGCCGCGGTTGACCTGGTAGATTTTGGAGCCGACCTCCAGCTTACGGCCGGGGACGAAGAGTTGGTAGCCTGCCTCTTTCAGCATGGTCTCGCTGTAGGCGGTTACTTCCCGCTCGGTTTTTCCGTTGTCAAGGAATTGTTTGTACCCCTCGCAAAAGGACTGGGCCGCCGCCAGGGCGTCCGGGTCGCAGTCGGCGACCGTCTCGTTTTTGCAGAGGAGGGCTTTGAGTTGTTCGGTGGTCTTTTCCATGGTATTACGTTCATTTCCTTTCTGTATTCCTATATCATTTACGAGCCGTATATCTTTTTATACCGCTCGTAGCTGGTTGTGATCTTGCGCACATACTGGCGCATCTGCGGGTAGGGGTAGCCGTCCAGCGTGACGCCGTCGGCGGAATATTCGCTGTCTGCCAGCAGTTCATCCACGGTTCCCCAGCCGCTGTGGTAGGCTGCCGCTGCGGTGGCAAGGTCGTACTCATACCGCATCAGGCTGTATTTTACAAAGTAGGCTCCGAACCGGATGTTGGTTTCGGGGTCATACAGATCGTCAAAGGTCAGATCCTCGGTGGGCGCGATGTTGGATTTGATCCAATCAAAGGTGATCTCGGTGATCTGCATCAGCCCCCGCGCACCGGCATTGGACTCTGCGTCGGGGTCAAAGTTGCTCTCGGTGCGGATAATGGCATACAGGATCAGCGGGTCAATATCGTACTTTCCGGCATAGTAGGTCACATACTCGCTGTATTTCCGGGGGTATTCCCACTCTTCGATTTGTTCACCCGCCAGCGTTAGAAGCAGGCAGCAGGTCAGGGCGATGGCCGCCAGAATGGCAGCCAGGCTTACCAGAAGCCGGCGCTTTTGTTTAGGATGTTTCATGGGCCTCCTGTCGCAGGCGGAGTAACAGCCTGCTGCACTGTTCTAATAACTCTTGCAATGTACCGTCGTTGGCAATTTCGATGTCGGCGGCGGCGCGCAGCGTTTCCTCCGACGTTTGAGCGTCCAGGCGGCGGCGCGCCATAGCGGGAGCGATGCCATCCCGAGCGCAAATGCGCTCCACGCTCTGCTCATAGGGCGCTGTGACCAGGATCAGAAGGTCGCAGCGCGCCTCAAAAGATGTGCCGACGATGACCGCGCCATCCACAAAAATCAACTCCGCTCCCGCGGCACGGGCACTCTCAATGCCCGCCTCGATGCGGCGTAGGATTTCCGGCTGGGTGATGTTGGTCAGCGCCGCTGTCCCCTCCGGTGTGGCGAAAGCGCGGTCCGCCAGCAGCCGCCGGCGCAGGGCACCATCCTCCCCCAGAATATCGCTGCCAAACCGCTCCTGTAGCCGGGCCAGGCAGGGGGAGCCGGGGCACAGCACCTCCCTTGCCACTCTGTCCGCATCGATGCAGGGGCAGCCCTGCGCGGCAAAATATCCGGTGACGCTGGATTTCCCGCAGCCGGACCGCCCGGTGATACCGATGATCTTCATAGTTCCACCACCCGGAAAGCCGCCGCGCGGATCAGACGGTTGTAGACAGCCATCGAGACGCCGTCGCTCTGCGGGCAGCGGGCGTAGACTTTTACAGCGCCGTTCTTATCCAGATCCCGCAGCGCGGTGAAAAGGCGGCGGGCCTGGGCCGCGCCATCCCCCTGCCTACCGTATTCTATGCTGGGAACAGGCAAATCTTGTCCCTCCCCGTCAAAGCAGAGCGCCCACACGCCGGAGGCTGCCTGTGCCGCCAGGAACTTTTTGTAGGCGGTCAGGTCGCTGCGCACGATGGTGATCTCGGCCCGGGGGGCATAGTGTTTATATTTCATTCCGGGGGAGCGGGCGACCTCCCCCTCCTTGAGCTTATCCAGAATGGCCGGGCTGACCAGCACTTCCTCGCCCAAAACCGTTTCCATCTGTTCCTTTGTCACATAGCCGGGGCGCAGTAGCATAGGCTTCTCCCCCGTCAAGGTGACAACGGTGGATTCCACGCCGACGGAACACTCTCCGCCGTCCAGAATCAGCGGGATACGCCCGTCCATGTCGGCCAGAGTATCTGCGGCGTTGGTGGGGCTGGGCCTGCCGGATAGATTGGCGGACGGCGCGGCAAAGGCTACGCCGGAGGCCAGGATTACCTGCCGCGCCACCGGATGGGAGGGCATGCGCACCCCCACCGTATCCAGCCCGGCGCAGGTGACGCCGCTGACCTCGGGTCCCCGGGGCAGTACCATGGTCAGCGGCCCGGGCCAAAAAGCCTCGGCCAGCTTGTAGGCGCGGGGCGGGATGCAGTCCACGATGCCAGCCAGCATCTCGATACCGGCAATGTGGACGATAAGCGGGTTATCCTGGGGGCGGCCTTTGGCCGCAAAGATTTTTTTGACTGCCTCTCCGCTACGGGCGTCGGCGGCAAGGCCGTAGACTGTCTCGGTAGGCAGCGCCACCAGTTCCCCGCTGCGCAACAGTTCCCCCGCCAGCGCAATGCTGTGGGAATCGACAGGCAAAACCTGTGTGTTCATACGATCAGACCTCTTTGGTTTGTTTGAGTTTTTCTTCCCGGTCAGCCAGAATCAGCGGTTCCACCACACGGTCCAGATCTCCGTCCAGCACGCCCTGCAGATTGCGCAATGTCAGGCCGATGCGGTGATCGGTCACGCGATCCTGGGGAAAGTTATAGGTGCGGATCTTTTCGCTTCTGTCGCCGGTTCCAACCTGGCTCTGCCGCTGGGCGTTGTACGCTTCGTCATAAGCCTGCTGCTTTTGCTGCAAAAGGCGGCTGCGCAGCACCGTCAGCGCACGGGATTTATTTTCCCGCTGGCTGCGCTGGTCCTGGCACTCCACCACCATGCCGGTGGGCAGATGGGTCACGCGGATCGCGGAGGAGGTTTTATTGATGTGCTGGCCGCCCGCGCCGGAGGAGCGGAAGGTATCGATTCGCAGTTCCTTGGGATCCAGTTCAAGCTCCACCTCCTCAGCCTCCGGCATCACCGCCACGGTGACGGTGGAGGTGTGGATGCGCCCCTGGGTCTCCGTCTCCGGCACACGCTGAACACGGTGAACGCCGCTCTCAAATTTCAGCCGACTGTAGACGCCCTGCCCCTCGATGGAGCAGACGATCTCCTTTACGCCGCCCAACTCGGTTTCGTTGGCGCTGACGGTCCCGCAGCGCCAACCCTGTTTGGCGGCGTACATCGTATACATGCGGAACAGGCTGTGGGCGAACAGGGCGGCCTCCTCGCCGCCTGCCCCGGCACGGATCTCAAGAATAACGCTCTTCTCGTCGTCGGCATCTTTTGGCAGCAGAAGGAGTTTTATATTTTCTTCCAGCATTTCCATATTTTGGCAGTTCTCGCGCATTTCCTGCTGTACCATGATAAGGAAGTCCGGATCCTCCCCCCCCTGCTGGAGCAGCAGCTTCGCTTCGCCCACCTGCTGCTCCAGGGTGCGGTATCGGCGCCAGGCTTCTACCAGCGGGGTCAATTCCTTATAATCCCGCATCATACCCGCGTAAGCGTCGGGGCTGGTTTTCGGATCCGACATACGGTAAGCAAGTTCCTCATAGCGGCGCTCCACGCCGCGCAGTTCTTCAAACATCGGGTTCGTCTCCCTTACATAGCTGAAAAGTCCAACGAAGCCCCGCTACTGCTCACCGCCGCGGATCACCTTTTTGATGTTCTTCTCGATTTTGGCTCGCGGCAGCATGATCTCATGGCCGCAACCTTGGCAGCGGATCTTGAAATCCATGCCGACGCGCAGAACATCAAACCGGTTTGTACCGCAGGGGTGTGCTTTTTTCGTCTGGATCACATCGCCGACCTGTACATCCATCGTACTGTACCGCCTTTCTGAAGAGTAGCAATGCTTACATTATAGCGCGAAGGGTATTGTTTTGCAAATCCCCTGCATAAAAGTTTATTACCGCGGTCGTTTCCGGCGCTTGCCGGGTTTGGCTGGCGGAATACAATTAAGAAATGAGGACATAGAGAAATGTTGGAATACCGTGCTGAAGGTCTTTGCCGCAATGCCAACCATCTGCGCAGGGACGAACTGTACCGCTGCATCAACACCGGGGAAGTGCTGCAAAGCACCGCGCTGGCCTTTGATACCAACCGCCGTCTGCGGTTTGAACTGGGCGGGCTGCGCGGCTACATGCCCTACGCGGAATGTGTGGACATCGCCCCCGGTGAGGAGGTCAAAGACATCGCCGTGCTGACCCGCGTGGGCCGCCCTACCTGCTTTATGATCACCGGGATGTTTCAGGACGAGGAGGGCGAGGCGTTCATGCTCTCCCGCGCCGCCGCACAGCGGCGCTGCAAGCGGGATTACCTGGATACGCTGGAGAGCGGCAGCGTTATCCCCTGTACCGTGACCCACATCGAAAATTTTGGGGCCTTCTGCGATATCGGATGTGGGATCGCCGCGCTGCTGCCCATCGACTGCCTTTCGGTCTCCCGCATTTCCACCCCGGCGGACAGAGTGCAGGTGGGCCAGCAGCTGCTCTGTGCCATCAAGAACCGGGATGTGCAGGGGCGCATCGTGCTGACCCTGCGGGAACTGCTGGGTACCTGGAGCGAGAATGCCGCCTGTTTTGCCTCCGGTGAGACGGTAGTGGGGATTGTGCGCAGCGTGGAGGAGTACGGCGTCTTCATTGAGATTGCTCCCAATCTGGCAGGGCTGGCGGAAGCCGATCCCACGCTGCGGTCGGGCCAGGCAGTGAGCGTCTATATCAAAAATATCCTGCCGGACAAAATGAAGATCAAACTGGTGGTGGTCAACAAAAATCTGGGCCAGCCGCTTCGGTTTGAGCCGCACTATTTTGTGACAAAGGGGCGCATCAGCCGGTGGATCTACTCCACCCCGCAGAGCCGCAAGCAGATCGAAACGGTTTTTTGAAGCGTTGCCCTGGAAAACATCGCCCTGAATTTCCTTGCCACCGGGTTGAGAAGCGTGTATAATAGTGGCAAAGGAAGTGATGACCATGGCAGAAGCCTTCACCGCAGGTGTAAAGCTGGGCGGCTTGACAGATGGAACCCAGATCCGCATCCTGCTGTGCTATCTCATCAAAACGGCCGGGCCGCTGCCCCGGGATACTTTGCAGGGCGCATTACTGCAGGAGCAGCTTGTCAACTATTTTGAATTCGCCAATGCCCTCTCGGAATTAGAGCGGCAGAAGTTGGTCAGCCCGGATGAGAAGGGCCTTTATGTCACCACCGCCAAGGGGGACAATGTGGCCGACACCCTCGCCTATGATCTGCCGCGCTCCGTGCGGGAGAGCGCTATCCGCGCCGTGATGCAGATTCAAAGCTGGCGGCACAAAGCGGCGATGAACCGCGCCCATGTGGAGGAGACCAGCGGCGGGTATGCCGTGACCTGCGCCATAGGCGATATGGGAAGCGACGTGTTCCGCCTGCAGCTGACAATGCCGGACCACCTCACTGCCGAGATGGTCAAGAATCACTTTATCGCCCACGGGAGTGAAATCTATGCCTCGCTGCTGGATAAATTGACAGAGCCCAGCACCGAGGCCGACCGCCCGCCGGAGGGGCTGCTTTGATCTTGCGCACATCTAAAAACCGCCGCCCCCGGGCGCTGCCTTCAGCGGCCCGGGGGCGGCGGTTTTGTCTATTTGCGGAGCGTTACTGCGCCCCCAGGTAAGCTTTGCGCACCTCGATGTTATTGGCAAGCTCGGTGGCCTCGCCCTCCATCTTGATGGTGCCGGTCTCCAGCACATAGGCCCGGTTGGCGATATCCAGCGCCATCTTGGCGTTCTGCTCCACCAGCAGCACCGTCACACCGTTGCGGTTGACGTTGCGGATGATCTTGAAGATCTCTTTCACCAGCAACGGAGAGAGACCCATCGAGGGCTCGTCAAGCAGCAGCATTTTGGGCTTGCACATCAGCGCGCGGCCAATGGCCAGCATCTGCTGCTCACCGCCGGACAGCGTGCCGGCGGGCTGGCTGCGGCGTTCCTTCAGGCGGGGCAGCAGATCATAAACCATGTCGAAATCGTTTTGGACCGCCTCCTTGCCGTCCTTGCGGGTGTAGGCGCCCATCTGCAGATTCTGCTGCACCGTCAGGCCGCTGAACACGCGGCGTCCCTCCGGCACCTGGGCCAAGCCCAGGCGGATAATCTTATGCGGCTCAATCTTACTGATTGCCTGGCCGCAGTAGTCGATCTCCCCGCTCTCCAGCTTGAGGAGGCCAGAGATGGCGTGCATCGTGGTGGTTTTGCCGGCGCCGTTGGCGCCGATCAAGGTGACGATCTCCCCCTCGTTGACATAGAAGGAGACGTTCTTGATGGCATGGATAGAGCCGTAGTATACATTGATGTTTTTGACGGAAAGCATCTCGCCCATCAGTCGTCACCTCCCAGATATGCCGCAATGACCTTGGGGTTGTTGCGGATTGCTTTGCCGTCGCCCCGGGCGATGACACGGCCGTAATCCAGCACGGTGATCTCCTCACAGATGCCCATGACGAAGTTCATATCGTGCTCGATCAGCAGGATGGCGATGCCGAACTGGTCGCGCACGCTGCGCACCGTCTGCATCAGTTCCTCGGTCTCGTTGGGGTTCATACCGGCGGCAGGCTCATCGAGAAGGAGCAGCTTCGGTTTGGTGGCCAGTGCCCGGGCGATCTCCAGCTTGCGCTGTTTTCCGTAGGGCAGCTGGCTGGCCTTCAGCCCGGCCTCGCCGTCCAGATCAAAGATCTTCAGAAGGCGTTTGGCCTCCCGGTTCATCTCATGTTCTTTTTCCCGGTAGGCGGGCAGGCGCAGGACGCCGGTCCACATACCATAGGTGACTTGGTTGTGCATGCCGACCTTGACGTTATCCAGCACCGTCATATCGTTGAACAGACGGATGTTTTGGAAGGTCCGTGCGATGCCGGACTTGCTGATGAACTCCGGGCTTTTCCCGGTAATATCCATGCCGTCCAGCACGATGTTGCCCTCGGTGGGGCGGTACACGCCGGTCAGCATATTAAAGACGGTGGTCTTGCCGGCGCCGTTGGGGCCGATCAGACCGTACAGATGCTCCTTCTCAACGGAAAGGTCCAGTTGGGCGACAGCCTGCAGGCCGCCAAAAGCAATCCCCAGGTTGCTGACTTCCAGCAAAGACATTTAGCCCTCCCCCTTTCTCTTGTACGACAGGCTTCCACCAGCAGCTTTCAGCTTGGCGGCCATCTTTTTGCGCCAAGCGATCATGCCGGGGGCCGAGTTGAAGAGCATCATCAAAATTAGGACGATGGCGTAGATAAGCATGCGGTAATCCTGCAGGCTGCGCAGCATCTCGGGCAGAACGGTTAGGACCGCCGCCGCAATGATGGAGCCGGTCATGCTTCCCATACCGCCCAGGACCACAAAGACCAGAATGGAGATGGACTGGTTAAAGTCAAACTTACTGGCGATGATGGTGTTCTGCGCCTGGGCGTACAGCGCGCCCGCAGCGCCGGCGATAGCCGCCGAGATGACGAAACCGATCATCTTGTATTTGGTAACATTGATGCCGATGCTCTGGGCCGCGATGCGGTTGTCCCGTAGGGCCATGATGGCGCGGCCGGTGCGGCTTTCCACCAAATTGTAGATCAGGGCCAGCACCAGAAGGATCAGGATCACCCCCACCGTGAAGGTGGAGATCTTAGTCACACTGGTGATGCCGGCGGCGCCGTTGAGGATCATGCGGCCGCCCTCCCCCAGGGACATGGTGTTGTTCAGGAAATTGATATGCAGCCCGCTGCCATCCAGGCCGACGTACAGGTTGTTGACGATGGACTTGATAATCTCACCGAAAGCCAGTGTCACGATCGCCAGGTAGTCGCCGTTGAGGCGCAGTACCGGGATGCCGATGAGGAAGCCTACAATGCCAGCCAACAGAGCGCCCACCAACAGCGAAAGCACCAGGCGCAACCAATCCACCGTGACGGTATTCTGCAGGCAAGTAGCGACGATCACACCGGAGAAAGCGCCCACGCTCATAAAGCCGGCGTGGCCCAGGCTCAGTTCCCCCAAAATGCCCACCGTCAGGTTCAGCGAAAGCGCCATCAGCACATAAGCGCAGATGGGGATCAGCTGGCCTTTCATGGTGGAAGACAGAGCGCCGCCGGCGCTCATAGCCTGCAACACCAGGTAGGCTGACAGGACAATGCCGAAAGAAAGCACGCGGGAGCGGAAGTTTTTGTTGGTCTTGAAGCGTTTCAACATGTCCCTCACCTCACACTTTCTCGCGGATAGGCTTGCCCAACAGGCCGGTGGGGCGGATCAGCAGCACAATGATAAGCACCGCAAAGACGATCGCGTCGGACAGTTGGGTGGAGATGTACGCCTTAGCCAAGATCTCGATCACGCCCAGCAGCACACCGCCCAACAGCGCGCCGGGGATGGAGCCGATGCCGCCGAAAACCGCCGCCGTGAAAGCCTTGATTCCGGGCATGGAGCCTGTGGTGGGCATCAGGGTGGGATAGGCCGAGCAGAGCAGGACGCCCGCGATGGCCGCCAGGGCGGAGCCAATAGCGAAAGTCAGCGAGATGGTGCTGTTCACATTGATCCCCATCAACTGAGCGGCACCTTTATCCTCGGAGCATGCCTGGATAGCCTGCCCCATCTTGGTCTTTTCGGTGAACCAGGTCAGGACCAGCATGATGACGATGCAGGCCGCTATGGTAATCAGCGCCGCATAGGAAATGCTGATTTCGCCGCCCGCCAGCTGAATGCCGCTCTGACCATTGAAGACCAGAAAAGCCGGGAAGAACTTGGTGTTGGAAGACCACAGCAGCTGCGCGGCGTTCTGCAAAAAATAACTCACGCCGATAGCAGTGATCAGCACCGCCAGCGACGGCGCCGCCCGCAGCGGCTTATAAGCCAGGCGTTCGATCACGATGCCGAGCGCCGTGCAGACGATCATCGCCAAAACGATGCCGACGATGGGATGCAGGCCGTAGGTAGATACCGCGAAGAAACAAATGTACGCGCCAACCATGATGACGTCGCCGTGGGCGAAGTTCAGCATCTTGGCGATGCCGTAGACCATGGTATAACCCAGGGCGATGAT
>CAZIVF010000074.1:0-5111 GCA_964542725.1 uncultured Subdoligranulum sp.
TTGCTGTGAATAGATCAGCTGCGGATATAATCCCGCACCAGCGCCTGGAGCAGATCGTCACGGTCAATGCGGCGGATCAGCGCGCGGGCGTTCTTATAGGTGGTGATATAGGTGGGGTCCTCCGACAGGATATAGCCGACCAGCTGGTTGATGGGGTTATAGCCTTTCTCCTCCAGCGCGTGGTACACCTGCAGTATCGTTTGCTTGATCTCCATATCCTTTTCATCACGAAGTGAGAATACGGCGGTCGGTTCCGAAATTGCCATGGCAATACCCCCCTTTTTTTATTTTATAAGTAGCTATATTATACACGAAAACCTTGCATTGTGCAATACTTTTGACAACATTTTTTTCAGCGTTTTGTCAAAAAAAGCGCCGCCTTACCCCACGATGACCCTGCCCTTCTGGATCACCTTCAGGATATTCAGTTCCCCGTCGGCCAGGATCACGTTGCCCCAGCGGCCCGGTTCCAGGCTGCCGTAGTCGGCGTCGATGCCGATGCTGCGGGCGGGGTTCAAGCTGGCGGCGCGCACGGCGCTGGCCAGCGGCACCCCCATCTGCCGCACCGCATGGCGCATGCAGTCATACAGGCAAGTGGCGCTGCCCGCAATGGTGCCGGGATGCTCCGTCAGGGTTGCGCGGGGGCCGCGCACCGTCACGGCTTGGCCTCCCAGGCTGTACTCGCCGTCGGGCAGGCCGCAGGCCATCATGCTGTCGGCCACCAGGATCACCTTATCGTCCCCGAAGGTATTGAAGGTGAAACGCACCATAGCCGGATGGATATGAACGCCGTCGGTGATCAGTTCCACCTCGGCTCCCTCCTCCAGCGCGGCGATAATCGGGCCGGGATCCCGGTGGGTGATGCCGGGCATCGCGTTGTACAAATGGGTCATGTGGCTGGCGCCCGCGGCCAGCGCCTCCTTAGCGGTGGGATAGTCCGCGCAGGTGTGGGCGATGGAGATGCGGGTTTCGCCATGGCAGGCACGGATGAACTCCAGGTTGCCCGGTTCCTCCGGCGCAATGTCCACCAGTTTGATCAGCCCGCCGCTGCGGGCCTGGAGGCGGCGGAACATACCGGCGTCGGCCCTCTGAACATACTTGGGGTTCTGTGCGCCGACCTTGTTGGGGCTGATATACGGCCCCTCCATATTGATGCCCACCAGATCGGCACCCCGCTCATTCTTGTGGGCGGCCGCTGTATCCATAATGCCGTTCAGGATTTCCTCGCTGAAGGTCATGGTGGCGGGGCAAATAGCCAGCACACCCTTGCCGGCCTCGAAGTCTGCGATGGCCTGCAGGCCCGCTTCGTCAGCGTCGCAGAAATCATGGCCCACCGCACCGTGGAAATGGATATCCACCAGGCCGGGCAACGCATAGGCGCCGGCGGCGTCCAGCACCTCCTCACCCTCCTGTGGGGCCGCGCCGAAGACGATGCGGCCCTGGCGGATGACCAGGTCTTTTTCGGCAAAGCTGCCGTCGATGTCATATACCTTGGCGTTTTTAATGATCATATTCGTTGCCTTTCGCTTATCAGATCAGGCTGGCGGCTTCCTCGTCGACGACGACGGTGCAGTCGGGGTGCATCTGCAGGATGGAGCCGGGGACCTCGGGGGTGACGGGGCCGAAGAAGGATTTCTTGATAGCCTCGGCCTTGTTGGCGCCGTTGGCGACCAGCAACACCTTGCGAGCCTGCATGATGGTCTTGATGCCCATGGAGTAAGCCTGGCGGGGAACCTCCTCACGGGAGGCAAAGAAGCGCTTGTTGGCCTCGATGGTGCTCTCGGCCAGATCGACGCAGTGGGTACCCAGCTCAAAGGCGGCGCCCGGCTCATTGAAGCCGATGTGGCCGTTGGGTCCGATGCCCAGCAGCTGCAGGTCGATGCCGCCCACGCGCTGGATCACATAGTCGTAGCGGGCGCACTCGGCCTCGGCGTCCAGGTTGGTGCCGTCCGGCATATTGATGCGCTCATGGTTGATGTTGACCAGGTCAAAGAGGTGCTTGTGCATGAAGTACCAATAGCTCTGGTCATGCTCGCGGGGCAGGCCGCGGTACTCATCCAGGTTGACGGTGGTGACTTCACTGAAATCCAGGTCGCCCTTGTTGTACCACTCCACCAGCTGCTTGTAGGTGCCGATGGGGGTGTCGCCGGTCGCCAGGCCCAGCACGCAGTTGGGCTTCATGATGATCTGGGCCGAGATGATATTGGCGGCCTTGCGGGACATATCGTAATAGTCTTTTGCGCGGATGATTTTCATAGGGATTACCTCCTTTTCTTATTCCGCTGCAGGCGGTTGCCTTTGAAGCCAGTATAGCATAGATTGGTCGTTTTGAACAGTCTTTATTATGCCCTGTTTTGCAAAATATCCTGAATCAACAAATGTGTGTGCGAAATCTGCCCCCGGGTCAGGCCGGGCGGAACCGCAGAGGGCAGCCCCGGCCGCAGGCAGAGAAAAAGCCGCGGGCGGGCGCAACGCCCGCCCGCGGCGGAGATGGCAGGAGAGCCAGAACCCCTGCGGCAGTAAAGACGCCTTACAGCATCTTCTTCAGTTCATCGTACACAAACTGGACCTTGGGGCCGATGACGACCTGGCAGGCAGTTTTGCTGGGGCGAATCACGCCGGGGGCGCCGGAGGCCTTGATAGCCTTCTCGTTCACGGCAGTGTGATCCTTGATCTCAAAGCGGAGGCGGGTGGCGCAGTAGTCAACGTTGGCAACGTTCTCTTTGCCGCCGACGCCGGCCAGAACGGCGGCAGCCATCGCGGTAAAGTCATTGTTGGCCAGCTTGATGTTCTTCTCAGCCTCCTCGTCGTCGTCCTCACGGCCGGGGGTCTTGAGGTCCCACTTGACGATGGCGAAGCGGAAGACCAAGTAGAAGACCACGAAAGCGGCGATGCCCAGAGGAATGATCATCAGGGTGTTGTTGGCCGCAGGTAGCGAAGCGGAGAAGACCAGGTCCGTAGCGCCGGCAGAGAAGCAGAAGCCCGCGCGGAAGCCGGTGTAGTAGGTGATGACGGTGAAGATGCCGTACAGCAGAGCGTAGACAACGTACAGCGGGAAGGCCAGGAACATGAAGCTGAACTCAAACGGCTCGGTAACGCCGCAGATGAAAGCGCAGATAGCGGCGGAGAGGACGAGGCCGATGGCGGCCTTCTTGTTCTTGGCGGTCTGAACCATAGCCAGCGCCGCGCCGGGGATACCGAACATCATGCAGGGGAAGAAGCCGGCCATATACATGCCCAAGCTCCAAGAAACATCGGCGGAAGTATCGCCGGCCCAGTAGTGGCTCAGGTCGCCCAGGCCGATGGTATCGAACCAGAAGACGTTGTTCAGAGCGTGATGCAGGCCGGTGGGGATCAGCAGACGGTTCAGGAAGGCGTAGATGCCGGCGCCGATGCCGCCCAGGTTGGCGATACCGTTGCCCAGGGCGACCAGAGCGCCGAAGACCAGCGGCCAGACGAAGAGCAACACGACCGACGCCACGATGGAGGCCAGCGCAGTAGCGATGGCGACGAAGCGCTTGCCGCTGAAGAAGGCCAGCCAGTCAGGCAGCATGGTATTCTTGAACTTATTGTAGCAGACAGCGCCGATGATACCGGCCAGGATGCCGATGAAGGCGTTGCCGGACACCTTGCTGAAGGCGATATAATCGACGGAACCCTCCTCCAGGGTGCGGATAGTGCCGACGACCCCGGGAGAGAGCAGCTGCTGCAGCATCAGGAAGCTGACCAGGCCAGCAAGCCCCGCGGTGCCGTCATGGTCATCCGACATGCCGACGGCGACACCGATGACAAACAGCCAGGCCATATTGTCGATCAGAGCGCCGCCTGCCTTGATGAGCAGGAAACCGACGGTGTAGGCAGCGCCGCTGGTGGCGCCCTCCGCACCCATAACGGCGGGCGCCAGAGCATAGCCAAGGCCCATCAGGATGCCACAGATGGGAAGCACGGCCACAGGAAGCATCAAAGCTTTGCCGAGCTTTTGCAGATATTTCATCATAAAAGCGTTCCTCCAAACATAAAAGAATTTCTCCAATGCGGCGCTCCGTCTGGCTTGCAGAGATCCGCGCTGTTGCTTTTATTTTAACACAATATTTACAAAAAAGAAAGAGAATTCAGCATTTTGGGCGAAAGGACGAATTTGAAGCCCTTTTTTTGTTAATTGTTTTAATTGTTCTTTGAATTTTCCTCTTGCATAATGAAAAATTCAACTTTTCTGTCTTTGCCCGGCGGACAACAGCCCGCCGGGCTTTCGGCGCAGCGCGCGCAGCTGCGCCCGCAGCGCGGGGGCGGCGCGCAGGCTCTCGCAGCTTTTTTGGATGGCTTTATTGTGGGTGGCGGCATCCAGGGTATCGCTTTGCAGGTAGGCAAGGCCCAGCGCCGGTTCCTTCACCGTCACGGTGCTCACCGCCCAGGCCACCGCCAGGCGGGCATAGGGCGCGGCACAGCGGGCCTCGGTGCAGCTTTGCAGCACGGCGCGGCGGCCTTGGGGCGTAGCGGTAAAGTGGTCCAGCAGGCAGACCAAGCCGAAGCGGGCGGAAAATTCCTCCTCCCGCCGGGCCAGCGCCCCGAGCCAGGGCAGCCAAAATTCCGGCTCCCGGGCCATAAACTTGCAGGTCACGGCGGTGGAATCGCAGACGCTCCAATTCTCGATGTGGGGCAGCAGCGCCTCCAGCCGGGCGCGGCGGGTCGGCGCGTCCGCCCCGGCGTAGGCGATGATAAGCCCCCGCAGCATCTGTTCCTCAAAGGTATCGTCGGTCAGGGTGGCCAGCGCTGCCTCGGGGGAGGCGGCCAGTTCCCGGGCCAGGGCGCGCAGCGCGGGCAGGCGCACCCCCAGCAGCGGGCGGCTGCCCGGCACCAGCGCCGCCGAAAATGCGGCGTAGCCCGGCTCCGCCAGGGCCTGCAGCCGCCGCCGCACTTCCTGATGATCCAGCTTGTTCATAGGTATGCCTCACGATCTTCCGTCTTGCCTGTGCCGCCCTGCAAAATCGCTGCGCCGGGGCCTACCGGTATTGCCCGGCGCAGCGATCCTGGGGTATTGCTCACTGTTTGCCGTCGGCGCGGGCGTTCACGTTGGCTTTGCGGCGTTCTTTCAGCGGAGTGACCAGGATCTG
>CAZIVF010000074.1:5211-9948 GCA_964542725.1 uncultured Subdoligranulum sp.
CCGGGGTTCCGTCGTCCCCTTGCCAGCCGTGGATCATGATGAGCATGACGCCCTGCTCCCGCATCTTCTCGGCGATGGGAAGGATCTGATTGCGGGTGATCTGTGTCTTTCGGTTGGTCTGCATGGTTACTTCCTCTTTTTTCACAGACGAACGAAACGCAGGGGCAGAGTGATCCCCTGCCCCTGCGTGGAATTGCAAATATCTCCCGGCTACGTTACGGCAGTTCCGGCGCGTAAGACGCCAGATGGCGCGGCTTGCCCTCATAGATGATGGCGACGGCGTCCGGGCCGGTGTTGGCGCTGACCACGCCGCCCAGCTCAAACACCAGCATGGGCGGATGGCCGAACTCTTTCTTGCAGAGCTTGACCAGTTCGTCGCGGCGGGCGGTGCTGGAGGTGTAGGCCACCATATAGGGGGTATCTTTGCTGTTGTCCACGCGGGATTTGACCCATTTGACCATGGCGGGCTGCACGGCGGCGTCCCCGCGCACCTTGCTTTCCACCTTGGAGACGCCCTCGTTCAGGCTGATGATGGGCCGGATGCCCAGCAGGTCGCCCACGACGGCGGCGGCCGCGCTGACACGGCCGGACTTCTTCATCTGTTTCAGGCTGTAGGCGGCCAGGCAGATCTCCAGCAGGTCCAGCTTCCGCTCCAGTTCCTGCAGGCAGAGCTTCAGATCGCCGCCGTTGCCCACCTTGCGGGCGCACTCGCAGAGATACCAGCCGTAGGTCATGGAGTAGGTATGGCTGTCTATCAGATGGATCTTCATGGCGTGGCCGGGGCGTTCCTCGGCCAGCATCTCAATGGCTTTCTGGGCGTTCGCATAGGTGCTGGAGCCGTTGCTGTTGATGACCACATGCACCAGATCGGTGTAGCCCTCGTCCACATAGCGGGCGTAGATCTCGACCCACTGCAGCTGGGTGATGGCGGCGGTGGTGGGTACCCCTTCCGCCGCGCGCATCATCTCATAAAATTCCTCGTTGGCAAAGTCCCGGCGTTCCAAATACTCCTGCCCATCCAGGTTGATGGGGAAGCCAATGATCTCAATGCCGTATTTATCCGCCATCTCCTGGGGGATATCCGAGCAGGAATCCGTCAAAAATCCGATCTTACTCATTATACGTCCTCACTCCATTCTTCATGTACAAGCTGCCCCTGCGTTTCCAGGCCGGCGAAATCCCACTGGCGCAGCGCCTCGTACACCCCCACCGCCACGGCGTTGGAGAGGTTGAGGCAGCGCTCACCCCGGCGCATCGGCATGCGGACACAACTCTGCTTATGCGCAGCCAGAAGGGATTCCGGCAGGCCCGCGTCCTCCCGCCCAAAGACAAGGTAGGCGCCGTCCGGGTAAGTCACGTCAACGTGGCGCCGGGCCGCTTTGGAGGTGAAGTAGAAAAACGGCCCGCAGTTCCCGGCGAAAAAGTCCGCAAGGTCCTTATAATATGTTATATCAAGGTGGTGCCAATAGTCAAGCCCGGCGCGCTTGAGTTTTTTGTCATCCACGGTAAACCCCATCGGCCCCACCAGGTGCAGGCGCGCGCCGGTAACGGCACAGGTGCGCGCCACGTTGCCGGAATTTTGGGGGATCTGCGGTTCCACAAGAACGATGTTCAGGGTTGGCATAGTTGCACTTCCTTTTTGGATCCTGTGTTCACTCCGCCGTCAGACGGGGCAGCGCGGCCTCCAGCCAGACGCCCAGACGCTCGTCGGCGTCGGGCGGGGTGGCGCGGATACAGTCGGCCACAAAGGCGCCGGCGGCCTGGGCGGCGGCCTGCGGTACGTTGCCCTGCAGGAGCCGCCCCGCGAACACCGCGCCGAAGATATCGCCGGTGCCGTGGTACATGCGGGGGATCAGCGGCGCTTTGGTCAGGAAGGCTTCCCCCGACCGGGAAGCGCCCACGCATCCGATGCTGCGGCCCGCCGTCACCCCGGTCATCACCACCTGGGGGCAGAGGGCGGCCAGGCGGGAGGCCCAGGCGGCGGCCTGCTCCGGCGAGACGTTTTGGGGCGGCTGCTCCTCCAGCAGCAGGGCGGCCTCGGTCAAATTGGGCAGGATCAGGTCCGCCTGCCGGCAGATGGAACGCATGGCGGGAATCATCTCCTCCCCCGGCGAGCGGTACATCCGCCCGCCGTCCCCCAGAACCGGGTCCACCAGCTTGAGGGCCTCGGGCCAATAGTCAAACGCCTGCTCCACCAGATGGACCTGGCCCGGATCGGCCAGATAACCGGAATAGATACAGTCAAACCGGAGGCCCAGCCGTTTATAGTGGGCCAGCGCCGCCGGGCCGTAGCCGGGGTTGGACAGCTTGGCCGGCGTACCCAGGCCGCCGGTATGGGTGGACAGCACGGCGGTAGGCACCGCCACCGCCTGCACCCCCATGGCCGACAGCACCGGCACGATCACCGAGAGGGCCGCCCGCCCGAAGCCGGGCAGATCATGGATGCATAAAACTGTTTTAGGGGCTGTGGACATGGTTTCGCGCTCTTTTCTGCTTCAACTCCCCCGCCCGCGTCGGCTTGACGCCGCCGCACGGCAGAAGTTCCGCTAAATTTTCCGCCAAAATTTGGTTTACCCCGATTTTACCACATTCCCTTTGACAAAAAAAGACGTATACGGGCGAATCAAAACTTTTGTACGAATAACCGCGGCGCAAATTGGGAAACTAACTGTGATCCATCGGGAAAGGAGGAGAAACGCATGAATATGATGTCGACTGTGACGGGGGCCGCCGTGGGCATGGCGGTGGGCGCCGCCGTGATGTATGCCGCCACCCAGGATCAGCGCCAGATGCGCAAGACGGTCCATAAGCTGGCAAAAGGGGCCGAGAAGACCATCGTCGATCTAGACCATATGATCTCGCACAAATTCTGCTGACCCCAGCCGCGCGGGCAGGCCGCGCGGTACATAGGGCGCGCCCGGCAGTCGTCCTCCTAGGCGCCGTCCTCCGCCGTCAGGCGGTAGACGGTGAACCAGGGGGTGGCATCCACCTCCTGCGCGGTGACTTGCAGGCCCAGATGCTCCTGCAGAGCGGCGGTTTTGTCGGCCAGGCCGATGGAATCCACCAGGTAGACCCCCTCGCCGTCCACCACGTCCAGTAGCGGCGTAGCGGGATCGAAGCCCCGCCGGGTCAAAGGCTCCCCGTACAGCGGGCTATGGGCCGCCCAGCCGCCCAGGAACGCCAGGTTGCCGAAGGCGCCCGCCGGGCGGGTGTGCCAGACGTCCTTGCCCGCCAGATCATCCTCCAGAGCGGTGGCCACCACATACAGGCAGCCGTCGTCCGCCAGCAAGCGGGCCATCGCCGCTTCCTTGGGGGTATCGGCGGCATTGTCCTGCCGGTATTGGGCCATCGAGACAAACCGCGCCTGGTATTGACTGTAGGACGCCACCAGGCAGCAGGCCAGCAGCGCCGCCGCCTGGCGGGCGGGCAGAGGGCGCGCCCCCCGCAGGGTGTAAACCGCCGCCAGCACACCGCAGGGGGCCAGCATCAGGTATTCCACCCGCCATGGGGTGCGGCCGCCGTAAAACAGCATCCAGCTGCCCGCCAAAAACACCGCCAGCGTGGCCGCCAGGGCCAGCCCTTCCGCCAAGCGCTTGCGGGCAAAGAGGAGCCAGCCCGCCAGCGCCCCGCAGAGTAGCCAGCCGGGCAGGGAGGCAAACAGCCAGTCCGGCAGATGAACAAGCAGTTCCCGCACCGCATTGGCGGGGGTGCGATGGGGCAGCGCCTTTGCCAGGGAGCGCAGCCGTTCCACGGGGAAGAGGGCGGTATCGCCGTAATCCCAGCTTTCCAGCAGGGCGTAGTCCGCCGGGGAAAGCCCGTACTCCGCCGCCTGCTCCTCCGTGATGTACTGCAGGCGGTAATCGGATATCTCGGTGCGGGCTTCGTTGTAGATCCGCCAGGCGTTCCAGCCCTCGTCCAGCCGGTAGGCGGCCTCGTTGACTGCCCAGGCCGCCAGGCAGAGGAGGACCGCCGCCAAAAGGCGCAGCAGGGCGCGGCGGTCGCCGCGGTGCCGCAGCCACAGCAGCGGCAGAGCCATCGCCAAGACCAGCACAAAAGCCTGCCAGCGCAGGCAGACCCCAGCCAGCAGCAGCGCCGCCCCGCCCGCCAGCGGCGCGCGGATCCGACCCTGCAGATGATCCGCCAAGACCAGCGCGCCGGTGAGGGTGAACACCGCCGCGTTTTTGGTGTACTGGAAAGCCTGCAGCGCATCCACGCCGGCCAGCAGCATAAAGATGCCCCAGAGGCACAGCCCCGCCGCCAGCCCCAGGCGCTGCACGGCCCGGCAGGCCAGCCACCAGAAGCAGACCAGCAGTCCGGCCACGCTGAACGCCACATACCAGTTGACGCCCTGGGCCAGCCAGTAGAAAGGCTTGAGCAACAGCCCCACCAGGATATTCACATAGCAAAGGTGGATGGTATCGCCGCCGTAGACCCCTGCGGCAATGCAGGAGATCAGCGCGTCATCGTTGACCTCATACCGCACGCCGAACAGGCCCAGCACCAGCGCAAACACCGCCAGCGTGGCCGCCGCGCACACCAGCGCCCGCCGTTTGCCCATACCGCAGCACTCCCCCGCTCAAAACTGCTTCCATTATAAAGGATAAGGCGGGCAAATGTAAAGAGCCGGGCGGAAAACCCGGCTCTTAGCGCGAGTGACATAAGAAAACAAAGGTTCTGAAAGAACTGCAAAGCATCACAAAAACGCTGAAAAGCGGCAGGTGCAAGGAAGAGGAGCGG
>CAZIVF010000075.1:0-9935 GCA_964542725.1 uncultured Subdoligranulum sp.
CGGTGTATTGTGTGTATTGTTTCCCCTAAGCGGAGCGGCGTTAGGGAACTTTTGGTTTTGCTGTTTTACAGCCAAGCTGCACAGCACCGCAGATTCGCTTTTTGGGGTTAGAATTTGCGGCAAAAGGTTCCCTGACGATACGACGCTGACGGAAACGATACACACATTTTTGCTACGGGAGGTCCCCTATGAACATTTTGGAGACAAAGGCTTTGAAAAAGATCTACGGCAGAGGCGAAACCGCCGTGCATGCCCTGGACGGTGTTGACCTAGCGGTCGCCAAGGGGGAGTTTGTGGCGGTGGTCGGCACGTCGGGCAGCGGCAAGTCCACCCTGCTGCACATGCTGGGCGGGCTGGACCGCCCCACCTCCGGCAAGGTCTTTGTGGAGGGCAAGGATATCTTTGCCCTCAAGGATGAACCGCTGACCATCTTCCGCCGCCGCAAGATCGGGTTTGTCTTCCAGAACTACAACCTGGTGCCGGTGCTCAATGTGCAGGAGAATATTCTGCTCCCCATTCAGCTGGATGGCAACCGCCCCGATACCCGCTATATCAATACCATCATCCAGACCCTGGGGCTGGATGCCAAGCTGCAAAATCTGCCCAACAATCTTTCCGGTGGGCAGCAGCAGCGGGTAGCCATTGCCCGCGCACTGGCCACGAAGCCCGCCATCATCCTGGCTGACGAGCCCACCGGCAACCTGGACAGCCGCACCAGCCAGGATGTGATGAGCCTTCTCAAGGTCACAAGCCAGAAGTTCAGCCAGACCATTGTGATGATCACCCACAATGAGGAGATCGCCCAGATGGCGGATCGCATCGTCCGCCTTGAGGATGGGCGCATCGTGCGGGGTGAACGGTATGATTAAAGTCAAAAACCAAAAGGCCGTCGCCCGCCTTTCCCGCAGGAGCCTGGCGGCAAACCGCACCCGCAACATCATCGCCGTGGCGGCCATCGCGCTGACCTCCCTGCTGTTCACCGCACTGTTCACCATCGCGCTGACGCTGCTGAACACCTTTGAGCAGCAGAATATGCGCCAGGCCGGCGGCTACGCCCACGGCACCTTCAAGAGCGTCACCAGGGAGCAGATGGAAACCCTGCGCGGCGACCCGCTGGTGGTGCGTTCCGGCGCGCGGCTCTTTTTGGGGATGCCCCTCGACCCGCCCTTCAACAAGGATCACGTCGAGGTCAGCTATATGGATGCCGACTGCGCCGATATGTCTTTCTGCACCCCCACCACCGGCCGCCTGCCCGCTGAGGGAACCGGCGAGATCGCCTGCGACACCCGCGTCCTGCAGCTGCTGGGCGTTGAACCGGAGTTGGGCGCCGAGATCACGCTGCCCTATTACCTGGGCTGCGGCACCTCCCGCCCCCAGCTGGTCACAGGCACCTTTACCCTGTGCGGCTGGTGGGAGTATGACCAGGCCAGCGCGGCCAGCATGGCGGTGGTGCCGCTGAGTTATGCCGAGCAGGCGCTGGCCGGCTACAGCGGCGGCGAACCCAATGACATGACCGGCACATGGGCGCTGAACGTCATGCTGAAGAGCGCTTCCCACATCGAGGCGGATATGAACGCCATCCTGCAGAACCACGGCTACCAGCACGAGACCCCCTCCGCCGGCAACTACATCGCCATCGGCGTCAACTGGAGCTACCTGGGGGCGCAGGTGTCCGGCAGCGTCGACCCGGTATCCGCTGCGGCCCTTATCTCTCTGCTGCTGATTGCCCTGGCCACCGGCTACCTGATTATATACAACATCTTCCGCATCTCGGTATCCAACGATATCCGCTTCTACGGTCTGCTCAAAACCATCGGCACCACGCCCCGGCAGCTGGGGCGCATCGTCCGCCGGCAGGCGCTGGCCCTCTCCCTGGTGGGCATCCCCATCGGCCTGGTGCTGGGGTATCTTGTAGGCTCGGTACTCGCTCCTTTTGCGCTGCGCGCGACGGGTTACAACAAGCTGTATAGGAGTTCCAGTCCGCTGATCTTTGTGTTCGCCGTCGCCTTCTCGCTGGTTACGGTGATGATCTCCTGCCACAAGCCGGGGCAGCTGGCGGGTAGGGTCTCCCCCATCGAGGCGGTACGCTACACCGAGGGCGCCGGCGGCAGGGCGCTGACCCGCCGCAGCGGCACCGGCAGCCTGGCCGCCATGGCCGCCGCTAACCTGGGCCGCAGCAAGAGCAAAACCGCGCTGGTGGTAGTATCCCTTGCGCTGGCGGTGGTGCTGATGCAGGCCACTTACAGCTTCTCCAACGGGTTCGATATGGACAAATACCTGCGGCAATGGGTGGTGACGGATTTCATATTCAGCGATGCGAACTATTTGAATCAGTCTCATACGGACTATTCGCTGGCCGAGGATGACATTGCCGCCGTGGAGTCCACCGGTCTGGTGGCCGAGAGCGGCCGCATCTACGGGGCCTCCCCCTTCGTGTTTGTGCCGGAGGAACTGTACCGCGATTTTTACGGTCCTTTTTATTCCGAGGAGGTCCTGCAGCAGCAGATTGACACGGCAGCGCGGGACAGCAGCAACCGAATCGCCATTCTGGGCGACCTGTACGGCATGGAGAGCCTGGCGCTGGATCAGCTGCAGCTGCTGGACGGCGACACGAGCGCCCTGTATGACCCCAGCCGCAGGGCTGTAGCCGCCGTCTACTTCGATGATGATTACGGCAATGCCGAAAGCGACACCAACTGCTACCAAGTCGGCGACACAGTCACCCTACGCTATGTATCCCGCTGGGAGATGTACGATATCCGCACCGGCGAGACCTACGAAGGCGAGGATACCTACTCCGACTACATCAACCTACGCGCCGCCGAATACCGTGACGAGGAATACAGGGTCGTGGCCACCGTGGTCGTAAAAAGAGCGATGGGCTTCCGCAACTATGGCGGTCCCCAGTTTGTGATGAACGCCGAGCTGTACAAGCAGGATGTCGACTCCGTCCTTCTGATGAGCTACCTGATCAACACGCAGCCCGACGCAACCGAAGCTATGGATGAATTCCTCAAGGACTACACGGAAAACATCGTCCCCTCCCTGGATTATGAGTCTAAGAAGATGTATGTGGATGAATTTGAGAGCTTCCGCTCGATGTTCCTGCTGCTGGGCGGTGCGCTCAGCCTGGTGGTGGGCATCGTGGGGGTGCTGAACTTCCTCAACGCGGTGCTCACCTCCCTCATGGCCCGTCGGCGGGAGTTCGCGGTGCTGCAGTCCATCGGCATGACGGGCCGTCAACTCAAGACCATGCTGGTGTGCGAGGGCATACTCTACGCCCTGCTGGCGGCGGCGGTTTCGCTGGTGTTCAGCCTGCTGACCGGCTGGCTGATGGACCGGGCGCTCGGCGGCATACTCTGGTTCTTCACCTACCGCTTCACCTTGCTGCCGCTGCTTCTCATCACCCCGGTCTTCGTGCTGCTGGGGGTGGCGCTGCCCCTTGTCACCTACCGCTTCACCGCCCGCCAGTCCATCGTGGAACGGCTACGGCAGAGCGAGTGAAAACGATCTGCCGCCCGGCAGCCAAGGCAGAAAAGCCCCTTTGGATATTCCCAAGAAGAAAAGGCGATATGCTCCCCTCGGCGGGGACTGCATATCGCCTTTTCTTCTCCTAAAAACACGGTGCGCCGCAGGGCAGCCCTGTTTATCCGTTTTCACCGGCCAGTTCCCTGCCCCGGGCCAGCGCCGACTTGAGATACTGCCCTGTGAAGGATGCGGGGTTCTCGGCCACTTCCTCCGGGGTTCCCTGGGCGATCACCAGACCGCCGCCGCTACCCCCCTCGGGACCCAGGTCGATGATATGATCCGCCCGCTTGATGACGTCCAGATTATGCTCGATGACGATGACGGTGTTGCCGGCGTCCACCAGCTTGTCCAGCACTTTGACCAGGCGGTGTACGTCGGCTACATGCAGGCCGGTGGTGGGTTCGTCCAAAATATAGACGGTCTGCCCGGTATCGCGCCGCGCCAACTCGTTGGCCAGCTTGACACGCTGCGCCTCGCCGCCGGAAAGCGTCGTGGCCGCCTGGCCCAGCTGGATATACCCAAGTCCCACCTCGTTGATGGTCTGCAGCTTGCGGGCGATCTTGGGCTGGTTGGCAAAGAAAGTGCAGGCTTCCTCCACCGTCATATCCAAAACGTCGGAGATTGTTTTGTCTTTATATTTGACCTCCAGCGTCTCGCGGTTGTACCGCTTGCCCTTGCAGACATCGCAGGGAACATAGATGTCCGGCAGGAAATGCATCTCGATCTGCAGGATGCCGCCTCCCTCGCAGGCTTCGCAGCGGCCTCCCTTGACGTTGAAGCTGAACCGACCCGGGCCGTAGCCCCGCATCTTCGCTTTCTGTGTGTTGGCAAACAGGGTGCGGATATCGCTGAAGACGCTGGTGTAGGTGGCCGGATTGGAGCGGGGCGTCCGCCCGATGGGCGATTGATCGATGCCGATGACCTTGTCCACCCACTCCATGCCCTCGACCTCCTCGCATTGGCCGGGGCGGCTGCGGGCGCCGTTCAGGGCGGCGGCCAGCGTCTTATACAAAATCTCGTTGACCAAGGTGGATTTGCCCGATCCGGATACGCCGGTGACGCAGATCATTTTCCCCAGTGGGAATTCCACGGTGATGCCCCGCAGATTGTTTTCCCGCGCACCCACCACCCGCAGGAATTTGCCGTTGCCGGGGCGGCGGGCCGCAGGCACCTCCACATACTTGCGGCCTGCCAGATAAGCGCCGGTGATGCTGCGCTTCGCCCGGCAGATATCCTGTACGCTGCCCGCCGCCACGATCTCCCCGCCGTGTACGCCCGCGCCGGGGCCGACGTCCACCAGGTAGTCCGCCTGGCGCATGGTATCCTCGTCATGCTCCACCACGATCAGGGTGTTGCCAAGGTCGCGCAGCCGCTTCATGGTGGCAATCAGCTTATCATTGTCGCGCTGGTGCAGGCCGATGCTCGGCTCGTCCAGCACATAGAGTACGCCGGTCAGGGCGCTTCCGATCTGGGTTGCCAGCCGGATGCGCTGGCTCTCGCCGCCGGACAGGGACGCCGCCCCCCGGGAAAGGGTCAGGTAGCCCAACCCCACGCTCTGCAGAAAGCCCAGCCGCTCCTTGACTTCCTTGAAGATGGCGGCGCCGATCATCTGCTCACGCTCCGTGACCTTGGCGGTCTTGATGAACTCCAGTTCCTCGTTGACGCTCCTATCGCAGAAATCGGTGATGTTGATGCCACCCACCGTAACCGCCAGGCTGGTGGGTTTGAGGCGGCGGCCATGGCAGGTGGGACACTCCTCGCTGGACATCACCAGGGCAATCTCTTCCTTGACCCACTCGCTGTTGGTCTCGCGGAAGCGGCGTTCCAGATTTGGCACGATCCCCTCGAACTGGTTGTAGTAGGTGCCGGAGCCGAACATACTCTCCCGCTGCATCTCGATGCGCTCCTCGCCGGTGCCGTAGAGCAGGGCATGCAGGGCTTCCTTGCTGAACTCCCTGATGGGCGTATCCAGTGTGAAGCCGAAGCGCTTTCCAAGCGCTTTGTAGGTCATCTCTGAGATGGAACCCTCGGCGTAGTACCAGCCGCTGGCCTTGATGGCACTCTGGCGGATGGACTTGCGTTTATCAGGGATGACCCGGGCGGGATCCACCTTCATAAAGGTTCCAAGTCCGGTGCAGGTCTCGCAGGCGCCGAAGGGGTTGTTGAAGCTGAACATGCGGGGAGTCAGTTCCTCCACCGAGATGCCATGCTCCGGGCAGGCGTAACTCTGGCTGAACATCATCTCCTCCCCGCCGATGACGTCCACCACCACCAAGCCGCCGGTCTGGGCCAGCGCCGTCTCGACGGAGTCTGCCAGGCGGCCCCGCACCGTATCGCTGATAACCAGGCGGTCCACCACGATCTCTACGGTGTGTTTGATGTTTTTTTCCAGCCGAATTTCTTCGCTCAGGTCGTACATATTGCCGTCGATGCGCACGCGGGCGTATCCGGCGCGGCGGGCCGCTTCCAATTCCTTGGCCTGGGTGCCCTTGCGGGCGCGCACCACGGGCGCCAGGATCTGGAAGCGGGTGCGCTCGGGCAGCTTGAGCACCTCATCCACCATCTCGTCGACGGACTGCTGGGCGATCTGCCGCCCACAGACGGGGCAGTGCGGCACGCCGATGCGGGCGTACATCAGACGAAGATAGTCATAAATTTCCGTCACGGTACCTACGGTGGAGCGGGGGTTGTGGCTGGTGGTCTTCTGATCGATGGAAATCGCCGGGGACAAGCCGGTGATCTCGTCCACATCAGGCTTCTCCATCTGGCCCAGGAACTGGCGGGCATAGCTGGAAAGGCTCTCCATATACCGGCGCTGGCCGTCGGCGTAGATGGTATCGAAGGCAAGGCTGGACTTGCCGGAGCCGGACAAGCCTGTCATCACGATCAATTTGTTGCGCGGCAGCGTCACATCGACATTTTTCAGGTTATGCTCCCGCGCGCCTTTGATGACGATGCGGTTGTTTTCGTCGATTTTGATTTTAGAAGTTTTGGCACTCAATTCTTGTACTTCCTCCTGCCCTTTCGTTTTTTATCATTGGCGCGGCGCTCTGAGTTGTCGGCGGAGGTGGGGTCCTCCCCCCGTTCCAGCCGGGCAATCTCGTCGCGCAGCTGGGCCGCATGCTCAAACTGCAGCAGGCGGGCCGCCTCCTTCATCTCCTTGGTCATCCGCTCGATGGTCTGCTGGCGCTCCGCCCGGCTCATCCGGTGCTGGCGCAGCTTTTTGTTTTCCTCGCTCATGCTGATTTCCAGCCCATCCCCAATGGCCTTGACGATGGTCCTGGGGGTAATGCCGTGTTCCCGGTTGTAGGTGTCCTGGATAGCCCGGCGGCGCTCGGTCTCCAGGATGGCCCGCTCCATGCTGGGGGTGATCTCATCGGCATACATCAGCACCACGCCGTTCGCGTTGCGCGCCGCGCGGCCGATGGTCTGAATCAGTGAGGTCTCGCTGCGCAGGAACCCCTCTTTGTCGGCGTCCAATATGGCGATGAGCGAGACTTCCGGCAGATCCAGCCCCTCCCGCAGGAGGTTGATGCCCACAATCACATCGATGGCCCCCACTCGCAGATCCTTGATGATCTCCATCCGCTCAAAGGTATCCACCTCGTGGTGCATATACTTGGTTTTGACGCCGTGCTCCTCAAAATAGTCCGTCAAATCCTCCGCCATCTTGACGGTCAGCGTTGTGACGAGGGTGCGCTCCCCCCGCTCGATGCGGGTGCGCACCTCCCCCAACAGATCCTCAATCTGCCCTTCCACAGGGCGGACGACAACCAGAGGGTCCAGCAGGCCGGTGGGGCGGATTACCTGCTCTGCCACCCGGCTGGAATGTTGGCGCTCATACTCGCCGGGGGTGGCGCTGACAAAGACAGTCTGCCCCATCTTGGACTCAAACTCGTCAAAGCGCAGAGGCCGGTTGTCGAAGGCGGAGGGTAGGCGAAATCCGTACTCCACCAGGGTCTTTTTGCGGCTGTAGTCACCGCCGAACATGCCCCGCACCTGGGGAAGCATGACGTGGCTCTCGTCCACCATCAGCAGGTAGTCGCTGGGGAAATAGTCCAGCAGCGTGGTGGGGGTACTGCCCGGCTCCCGGCCCGACAGCACCGCCGAATAATTCTCGATGCCCTTGCACATCCCCACTTCCTGTAGCATCTCCATATCATAGTTGGTGCGCTGCTGAATACGCTGGGCCTCCAAAAGTTTGCCGTCGGCGGTGAAGCGCTTGACCTGCTCCTCCATCTCCTCGCCGATTTTTTTTAGGCCCTCCTGCATCTTCTCCGGCCCGACGATGTAGTGGCTGGCCGGAAAAATCGCCACATGGCGCACAACATTCCTGCGCTCCCCCGTCAGCGGATCAAACTCACAGATCCGATCAATCTCGTCGCCGAAAAACTCCACCCGGATGGCAAACTCATCATTGTAAGCCAGGTGGATATCCACAATATCCCCCTTGACCCGGAACTTATTGCGGATAAAATTCATATCGTTGCGCTCATACTGCAGCTTGACCAGGCGGCTGCACAGTTCGTCCCGCTCCATCTGCATGCCCGGGCGCAGGCTGATGACCATGCTGCGGTAATCAATGGGGTCGCCCAGCGAATAAATGCAGGAGACGCTGGCCACGATGATGACGTTGCGCTGCTCCGATAAGGCCGCCGTGGCCGAATGGCGCAGGCGGTCGATCTCGTCGTTGATGGCGCTGTCCTTCTCGATGTAGGTATCGGTGGAAGGGATGTACGCCTCCGGCTGGTAATAGTCATAGTAACTCACAAAATATTCCACCGCGTCGTCGGGGAAAAAGCCGCGCATCTCGGTACAGATCTGGCTGGCCAGCGTCTTGTTCGGCTCCAGAATCAGCGTGGGGCGGTTGCAGCGGGCAATGATGTTGGCCATGGTGAAGGTCTTGCCCGAGCCAGTCACCCCCAGAAGCGTCTGGCCTTTATCCCCCGCGCGGATCCCCTCCACCAGGGCATCGATGGCCTGGGGCTGGTCGCCGGTGGGGGTAAACGGTGCTTGTAAATGGAAAACCTCGTCTTGCATGAGCGCCCTCTTTTTAACAACTTACGATTGTAATAACAGCATTTGGTTGTAATCCGATTATACCACAGGGAACTTTATAAGTAAATACCCTGCAGAAATTTTGTGTGGCTGAAGGCAAAAAAATGCATTGGCCAGGTGCCGCCCTTCCCTCTCTCCCCTGATTTGCGCCGGAAGCGGGGAGATTGGCCTTTCTTTTCCGCTTTTTTTGAAAACCCTATTGACATTCCCCTTGGTGGAAGGTTTACAATCACAGCAAAGGCAGGGAGGAACGATGAAGATCAACGAAGTGGAAGCCCTGGTGGGCATCACCAAAAAGAATATCCGGTTTTATGAGGAGCAGGGGCTTTTGGCCCCCCGCCGCAACGCCGAAAACGGGTATCGGGATTACGGCGAACCGGAGGTCCGCCTGCTGCGTCAGATCAAGCTGCTGCGGAAGCTGGGGGTTCCCATTGAGGAGATCCGGCAGATGCTCTGCGGTATCCACACCGTAGGGGATGGGATGCGGCGCCATCTTGTCAGCCTGGAGCGGGAGCGGCGCAATCTGGAGCAGTCCATCCTGCTGTGCGAGGAGTTGCGGAAGTTGGAACTTCCCATCGCCGCCTTTGACCCGGAGGAGATGCTGGCCCGGATGGAGACATTGGAGCAGGGCGGCGCTTCCTTCCAGAATAGGCAAACCCAGGATGTCCGGGTGCGCTATGCGGCCCCCGTAGCGGTGACAGTCCTCACCGTGGCTCTGATGGCCGCGCTGAGCGCCCTGCTCCTGTGGGCCTACCGCTTTTCGCCGGAGGACGCGCCGCCCGTTTGGTTCCTCTGGCTGGTGATCGGGCTTTTCACAGCCGTTGGAGCCGGCGTGGTGCTGGCTCTGATCCAACGGATCGGGGAACTGGGGAAAGGAGAGATAGACGATGCGAAACACTACTGACAAGAAGTTGGGGGCTTTCCTCTGCGCCGTGATCGCGGTGGCGGTCTTGTCCGCTTACCTGGCGCTACTTTTCTATGGGCTGTTGCAGGAGGCCGGCTTGGTACAGGCAGGCCGGCAGGACCTCCTCTGCGTTGCGGCGGGTATAGGATGGATCGCGGTATGCGGCCTGCTGCTGGCTGCGATGATCACGGGGGTTCTGGTCGCCCTGTTCTTACGCTTCCGGGAGTTGGAAGGAGGTGAGGAGGAGGATGCCAAAAAATATTGACTACCCCGGCCGGCACAGGCGGCGTCAGGAGGCTATTCACAGTGCCGCAGCCTCCACCGCGCTGATGGGGTTACCCGCCCTGGCGCTGCTTGGCCTGCGGTCCTGCATGCGGATCGGTGGCCTGTCAGGCGCGGCGCTGCTAATCTTGGCCCTGCTGAAATTGGAGGCGATCGTCCCCGT
>CAZIVF010000076.1:0-9790 GCA_964542725.1 uncultured Subdoligranulum sp.
CACCCGCTTCCTCTTACGGGGAGCGGGTGCTCGTTTTGTATCAGGAGGCGTCCCAAGGACGCGGGAATGGCGGTTGTTTCGATCAGGCGCCGGCCAGCTGGCTGCCCAGCGCGGTGCAGGCATCGGCAGAATCGCCCTCGGGGGCCTCATTGGCGATCACAGGCTCCAGCACGTTGGCGCCGGCGCCGCCGCAGTCCTCGGCCCAGGTGCGCATCCACTCGCCGTCGCCCCAGCCGTAGGATCCGAACAGACCCACCGTTTTGCCGGCCAGCGCGCCGCGGATGCTCTGGTACATCGGCTCAAACTCGCTTTCCTCCAGCTGCTCGGCGCCCATAGCGGGGCAGCCCAGCGCCACAGCGGTGTAGTCGCCCAGGGTGGCGGTGTCGAAATCGGCGGGGGTGAAGAGAGCGACCTCCGCGCCGGCGGCCTTCGCGCCGTCCGCCACCAGGTTTGCCATAGCCTCGGTGTTGCCGGTGCCGCTCCAATAAATCACTGCAATTTTGCTCATCTGATTCAGATCCTTTCCTATGTGTATGTGGTATGTTGGGAATATGCTTCCAGTTTTATGCAGCCACAGTCAGCTGCCAAACCGGTTTGCCCTGATCATGCAGGCGTTTATAAACCTGCTCACACTTGCGGTACTTGGCAAAGCATTGCCGCGCCACGGCGGGGTCGCCGTAGGCTTTCCAGTAGCCGCAGTAGGTGTAGTTTTTGCCGCGGTTCTTGATAAAGCCGATCACATCAGCCAGCGGGTAGCCCAGGAAAATGCCAATCTCATGGGGGAACTCTCCCTCGCAGCAGAGCCGGTCTGAAAGCTGTGCCAGCACCGCCTCGCTGCCGGCGGAGGCGCGGTAGCCCTCCACCCGCAGAAACGCCCGCACATCGGTCTGTGCCAGGATCTCTGCCAGACAGGCGGGCCGGTAAACATAGACCAGCACCGCGCCGGTGCGCTGACATTCCTTCAGGATGCGCACCGTCACCCCCCGGGGGCTGAGCGCCGCGTCCCAAAATTCCGCCTCGGCGTGAATATTCTCCCCGGCTTGGGGAACATACCGGAACAGGCTGCCCGGCTTGACCCGGGCCAGGGTGGGAGCGCAAAGCTCCGCCAGCAGACATTCAAAGTTGCGTCTCATGGGCATCTCCTCATCTCAAAGTTAGCATATTCTAACCATTGCTGCTTAGAAAAGGTGCAGCGAATCAGGCTGCACCGTCGGGGCCAGGGCAGGAAGAGGAAACCGGGGCAAGGCCCTGCGTTCCACTTCCCTGGCGGCCCCCACAGTGAGGCTGAACACCCGTGCGTTCAGCCTCACTGAGAAATGGGGCGATTGGCTCATACCAAATCTACAAGCTGTGCGTGTTCCTGCCGCACAGCCACGCCAGTAGACATAACCGCAGGGCAGCGACTCCCATGTGGTTAGTCTTAACTAACAAGGATACTTTATCACACTTTTTCCCTTCTGTCAAGGCCCTATGGCAAAGTATTTTCCTTTTTGTTTCCCCTCGGTGCGGCACAGTTCTATTGTATCCGGCTCCGGGGGGATTTATACGCCGCACACCGAACTGCCGGGCGGCATACCGTAAAGCAGGAGGTGTTTTTATGCCAACTGGTACCATACAAATCTATACGTCCGTAGCGGAACAGGCCGCGCCGCTGGCGGGGGTGCAGGTCAGCGTTTTTGACGAAAGCGGCCTGCCGCTGGCCACCCTGACCACCGGCGCAGACGGCGCCGCCCCCGAGGTGGAGGCCTTTGCGCCGGACAAAAGCTACAGCCTGGATGAGGCCAACTCCACCGTGCGCCCCTACGCGACCTACCGCATCACCGCCACCCTGGCGGGCTGGCAGACGGTGACGCTGAGCGGCGTACAGGTATTTGAGGGGCAGCAGACCGTCGCCCGCCTGGATCTGCTGCCCGACGCCGAGGCGCTGACCCGCAGCGGCAGCGGCACCATCGCCGCCCAGACAGTGGCAATCCCCCCGCACACCCTGTATGTGGGGGGCGGCGGCAGCGGTCCCGCCCCCACCGGGGACTGCCCTTCCCTTGCGCCCCGGGTGCTGACCCAGGTAGTGGTCCCCAAAAAGATTAAAGTTCACCTGGGGAAGCCCTCCGCCAACGTGGCCAACGTCAGCGTCAGCTTCCAGGACTATATCGCCAATGTGGCCTCGTCTGAGGTGTACCCTACCTGGGTAGGGCATCACTGCACCCACAGCGCCGCTTTTTGGGGCAGGCCCCAACCCCGCGCCAAAAAGCCCCCGGGCCGTTGTACGGCACAGGGGGCTTCGGCGTATGGTTTGCGGGGGATCAGCGCTTGACGTTGAAGGCGGCCATGCCGGGGTAGACGGCGCTGGCGCCCAGTTCCTCCTCGATGCGGAGCAGCTGGTTGTACTTCGCCACGCGCTCGGTGCGGCTGGGCGCGCCGGTCTTAATCTGGCAGGTGTTCAGCGCCACGGCCAAGTCTGCGATGGTGGTGTCCTCAGTCTCGCCACTGCGGTGGGAGGAGATGGCGGTGTAGCCGGCCTTATGGGCCATCTTGATGGCCTCCAGCGTCTCAGACACCGAGCCGATCTGGTTCAGCTTGATGAGGATCGCGTTGCCGCAGCCCAGGCTGATCCCCTTGGACAGACGTTCGGTGTTGGTGACGAACAGGTCGTCGCCCACCAGCTGCACCTTGCCGCCCAGCTCTTGGGTGAGCAGCTGCCAGCCTTCCCAGTCTTCCTCATCCAGGGCGTCCTCGATGGAGATGATGGGGTACTTTTCCACCAGACTCTTCCAGTGGGCGATCAGTTCGGCGGAGGTGTACTTGGTGCCGGCCTTGGGCAGCTTGTAGTGGCCTCTGCCCTTCTCCTTGTCCTTCCACTCGGAGGAGGCGGCATCCATCGCCAGCATAAAGTCCTTGCCAGGGACGTAACCGGCCTTCTCGATGGCGGCCAGGATGGTCTCGATGGTCTCCTCATCGCTGGAAAGGTTGGGGGCGAAACCGCCCTCGTCGCCCACCGAGGTAGCCAGGCCCTTGCTCTTCAGGATGGCGGCCAGCGCGTGGAAAACCTCGGCGCACATCCGCAGCGCTTCCTTGAAGGAGGGCGCGCCGACGGGCATAATCATAAATTCCTGGGTGTCCACGGTGTTGGTGGCGTGCGCGCCGCCGTTGAGGATGTTCATCATCGGTACCGGCAGGCGGTTGCCGGAGATGCCTCCCAGGAAGCGGTAGAGAGGCACATCCAGGGAGGTAGCCGCCGCGCGGGCCGCCGCGATGGAGACGGCCAGGATGGCGTTGGCTCCCAGGTTGGACTTATCCTTGGTGCCGTCGGCGGCGATCATGGCGGCATCCACGGCGTAGATGTCGGAGGCATCCAGGCCGGTCAGCACCTCGTTGATGGTGGTGTTGATGTTGCTGACGGCCTTCTGGACGCCTTTGCCAAGGTAGCGGCCCTTGTCGCCGTCGCGCAGTTCCAGCGCCTCGAACTCACCGGTGGAAGCGCCGCTGGGGGCCATGCCCCGGCCCACGGTACCGTCCGCCAGCCAGACCTCCGCCTCAACGGTGGGGTTGCCGCGGGAATCCAGGATCTCGCGGCCGATGACCTTCTCAATTTCCAAGTATGCCATAATACAAAACACTCCTTTTTTACTATGCTCTTCATAAAGGGAACCGCATCCGGCCTCGGCGCGCAGACGTCGGCGCGGGCCGGGCGACCCCGCTATGCTGCCTTACCGGCCCAGAAGATCCAGCAGCTGGGCCAGGTTTTTCTTGCCGAAGGAGACCTGCTCGCCATCGTTGACCACCCGGCGGAACAGTTCGTCGGCGTTGCGGCCCACGTTGCCGGCAGTGACCTCATAGGCCACGATCTTGCCCTTGGGGTTGAGGATAAAGCTGCCGCGCTCGGCCACGCCCTCCGCCTCGATATAGACCTCAAAGTCCTTTGCGAGGGCGTGGGTGGGATCGGCCAGCATGGGGAAGCTGATCTTCTGGATGCGCTCCGATGCGTCGTGCCAAGCCTTGTGGACAAAGTGGGTATCGCAGGAGACGGCGTAGATTTCGCAGCCCGACGCGCGGAACTTGTCATACTTGTTGGCGAGATCCTCCAGCTCGGTGGGGCATACGAAGGTAAAGTCCCGCCGGGTAGAAGAAGAAAACGCTCCACTTCCCCAAAACGTCCGCCTTTGTCACCGTCTTGAAAGCGCCATCCTGGTAGGACTGGACGGAAAAATCACTGATTTCTTTTTGGATCATCGACGTTGTACGGGCCTCCCTTATGTAGTATGGTCTATTTTTACAGTTAAATATGACTAACCTTTTCGCCTCCCAGTATACTTTATTTTCCCTTTGTTGTCAATGCGTTGGCGGAAGAAATTGGGGCGCTGCGTCCCCAACGGCCGCCAGTATGCCGGGTGAACCACCGCACAATTCGCGGCTATGCCCTAAAGCGCCGATCCGGCGGCTGCGAGACGCCGCCAGCGTTGAGAAAATGCCCGTTGAACCATACAGCTTTTTCTCTTAGCTGTCGGCATCTCTCGCTCGCCGTATCGGCACTTTGAATTATGCGGTGTTGCCCTATCACATTTCCGGGAAAATGCAACCCCTTTCCGCCGCAATTCCGCCGCCCCGCCGGACCGGCGGCGGTTCAGGCTTCCACCAGCGCCTGCCCCAGGTCGTTGCCCTCGTTGAAATTCCGGGCGTTCTCCATCGTCTCCACCGCAATGGCCTGCATCGCCTCCCGGGTAAAAAACGCCTGGTGGCTGGTCAGCACCACCTGGGGGAACCGCAGCAGGCGGGCCGTGATATCCTGCCCGACGGGTCGGTCGCTCCTATCCGCATAGACGTTCTCCTCCTCCCCTTCATAGACATCCAGCGCCACCGCATGGAACTTCCCCCGCTGCAGGGCCAGCAGTAGCGCCTGAGTATCGATCAGTTCCCCCCGGGCCGTGTTCACCAGCATGGCCGAATCCTTCATCAGGGCGATGCTGCTCTCGTTGACGATGTGGCGGGTCGTGGGGAACAGCGGCGCATGAAGGGAGAGCAGATCCGCTTTGCGGAACAGTTCTTCCCGCTCCACATAGCGCAGCAGCCCCTCCTGGGCCAGCGCCTGATTGGGGTAGGCGTCCCAGGCCAGCACCGTCATGCCATACCCTCTGCAGAGGCGGGCCATGCAGACGCCGATTTTCCCGGTGCCGATGATGCCGGCCACCTTGTTGTGAAGATCCACCCCCAGCAGTCCGTTCAAGGAGAAATTGTTGTCCCGCACTTTGCCATAGGCTTTGTGAAGGCGGCGGTTCGCCTGCTGCACAATGGCCATGGCATGCTCGGCAACCGCATACGGCGAATAGGCTGGTACCCGCAGCACGGTGATGCCGCACTCCCGCGCGGCGTTCAGATCCACATTGTTGAAACCGGCGCAGCGCAGCAGGATCAGCCGGATACCGCCCGCCTGAAGCCGCTCCACAACCGGCCTGGACAGCGTATCGTTGACGAAAACGCACACCGCATCGTACCCCTGGGCCAGATGAGCGGTCTCGGGGGTCAGGGCGGAGCCGAAATACCGGATCTCTGCGTTGTAGGTTCCTTCTCCCTTTTCCCTGGTCAGTTCGCTGAAAAAGATCCTGTCATACTCTTTGGCGCCGAAAAAGGCGATCCGCAGCACCCGCACCGGTTTCTTTTCGCTTTGCCACTGCGCCAGCACCCCCTGAATGGCGGCGGCCGCCTGCGTCTCGTCGCCGCCATCTATGCGGATCGTCAGGGTATCCCCCTTTTTGGCCTGCAGGCCCAGCAGCGCCAATACATCCGCCCCTGCGGCGGCCTTCCCGTTCGCCCAGACCGTGACGGTGCCGGCAAGCCCCACGCAGCACTGCGCCAGCAGGGCGCAGGGCCGCGCGTGTATTCCCAGCCGATTGGATACAACATAGGTTATTTCTTTCATTATGCCACTTCCTCCCTGTGTCTGCCGGCCATACCGGCCCGCTGCTGTTACTATTTCTCCTTTGCGCCGGTCTTATCCGCCGCCCGCGCGTTTTTTGTGGGGAAAGCGGGACAGGCAAATCCCCAAAAGCCCCCGCATACCATGCAATGACTTTTCTTTTGAGGGGGGAAAACCATGGACCCTACCGCTTTTGTTGTGGAGGAGCGCTTTTGCTCCCACAGCGAGGAGGAGCGGCGCGAAAATTTGCAGCGCCTGATGGAGCAGTATATCCAGAGCGCTCTGCAGCGCCCCCAACCCGACTGAACCGCCTGTGCGCCGCAAAAAAAAGGGGGCCGCCATGAAGGCTGCGATCTACTGCCGTTTGAGCAAGGAGGATGAGGAGCGCCGCGGGGAGTCGGAAAGTATCCAGAATCAGAAGTCCCTGCTACTTGCCTATGCGGCGAACAAGGGCTATGACGTCTACGGCATTTACAGCGACGAGGACTATTCCGGCATCGACCGGGACCGCCCCGCCTTCAACGCGATGATCCGGGCCGCCGCCGAACACCGGTTTGATATCATCTTGGCCAAGACCCAGTCCCGCTTCACCCGCGATATGGAACTGGTGGAAAAATATCTGCACGGCAAATTCATCGAATGGGGCATCCGCTTTATCGCCGTGGTGGACCATGTGGATACCGACGACACCGCCAACAAAAAAGCCCGCCAGATCAACGGTCTGGTGAACGAGTGGTACCTGGAGGATCTTTCCGCCAATGTCCGCACGGTGCTGACCCATAAGCGGCAAAGCGGCCGTTACATCGGTTCCTTCGCCCTGTACGGCTATGCCAAGGATCCGCTGGACCACAACCATCTGGTCATCGACCCCGAGGCAGCCGCCGTGGTGCGGCGAATCTTCGCGCTGGCGGCGGCCGGGCAGGGGGCTTCCCGCATCGCCAAAGAGTTGAATGAAGCCGGTATTCCCGCTCCCACCCGGTACAAGCAGCAGCGGGGGCTGCCCTACCAAAATCCGAACGGGGCCTGCTCCGCCGGCCAGTGGAGTCTGGCGAGCATCCATCAAATCCTGCGCAATCAGACCTACACTGGCGACCTGGTGCAGGGGCGGCACAAAAAGGTCAGTTATAAATCCAAAAAAATGATCTGGACGCCCAAGGAGCAGTGGATCATCGCCCCGAATACCCACGAGCCGATCATAGGCCGCTCCACCTTTGCGTTGGTTCAATCCATGCGGCAGGTCCGCGCCCGGGCCGGTTCCCGCACCGGAACCGTTCACCCTCTGGCCCAAAAGGTCCGCTGCGGCTGCTGCGGCGCGGCCATGCAGCAGACTGGCAACGCCCGCCGGGACGCCCAGGGGAACCGTGTGCGGTATCTTCGCTGCGGAACGCGGCGCCGAAGCCGTGCTCTGTGCTCCAATCCCTCGGTCTATCTGCCGACGCTGGAGGCTGTTATCTCGGCGCGGATCCGGCAGTCCATCGCGCATTACTTTGCCCCGGATGCGCTTTGCATGGAGCGGATGGAAGCCGCCCTTTTTCAGGGCGAGATACAGAGGGAGGCGGAACTGGAGCGCCTTAAAGCCGACATTGCCCGCCGCAGCGACGCACTGTGCGCCCTCTACCTGGATAAGTGTAGCGGCCTTCTGAGCGAGGAACAGTATGGGGAACTGAACCGGGCCTACCGGGAAGAGCGGGAGCGTTTTCAGTCCCGCGCCCTACAGTTGGAGCAGGAAGTATCCGGCTGCCAAAAAGTCGGGGAACGCCGCCGCCTTTTGGCACACCGCATAGATCAACTCACACGGGCGGATCACCTCACGCGGGAATTGGTCTGCCTGTTGATTGATTCCGTCACCGTTTATCCCCAGGAACCCGGTACAAGTGAGAGGAGGATCGAAATTGCCTGGCTGTTCTGAACCCTCTGCGCCGCTCAAAGCCGCCGTCTACTGCCGGCTGAGCCGGGAGGACGCGGCCTGCCGCGACGAATCGGAGAGTATCCGGAACCAGAAGTCCCTGTTGGCCCACTACGCCATGGAACACGGCATGGAGATTGCCTGCCTCTATGCCGACGACGGCTGCTCCGGCACGGACCGGACCCGCCCCGGCTTCAACGCCCTGCTGGCCGATGCGGAAGCCCGCCGGTTTGAGATCATTCTGGTCAAGACCCTATCCCGCTTTTCCCGCGACAGAGAGCTGACGGAGAAATACCTCCACCGCGAATTCCCCGCCTGGGGCGTCCGGCTGATCGCCGTGGCGGATGGCGCCGACACGGCCGATGCCGCCAACAAAAAGGCCCGTCAGCTCCACGGCCTGGTGAACGAATGGTATCTGGAGGATTTGTCCGCCAACGTCCGCTCGGTGCTGGACCACAAGCGGAGCCAGGGGCAGTACCTGGCCTCCTTTGCGCTGTACGGCTACCGGAAGGATCCCGACGATAAAAACCATCTGATTCCCGACCCGGAGACCGCCCCCGTGGTTCGGCGCATCTTCGCCCTCTGCCGGGCGGGATACGGCGCCCGGCGGATCGCCCGGCTCCTCAGCGCCGAGGGCATTCTTTCCCCCGGCAGCTACAAGCAAAGCCGCGACCCCCGCTATAAGGGTGCCGCCAGCGGGCAGTGGAGCGCCGCCACCCTGTACCAGATACTGCACAATCCCATCTACACCGGCGATATGGTGCAGGGGCGCCGCAAGAGCGCCGGCTACAAATCCCGCGCCGTGCTGCGGCTGCCCAAAGAGCAGTGGTCCGCCGTTCCCCATACCCACACACCGCTGATCGACCGGGAGACCTTTGACGCCGTGCAGACCATGCTGGCGGGGCGCTGCACCAACCCCGACCCGGTCCCGGCTTGGCGGCCGCTGGCCGGCAAGGTGCAGTGCGGCGGCTGCGGCAGCGGTATGATGGCGGCCGGCGGCCCGCCCAAGGCGGTGCTGCGCTGTCGGCTCAACCGCCAAAACCCGGCCCGCTGCACCCCCAACAATATCCCTCTTTCTCTGCTGGAGGAGGCCGTCTGGGCAGCCCTTCAGCGCCATCTCCGGAGCCTGCCAGCCCTCTCTCCCGCCCCGCCGGGGCCTGCCGGCGGGGTAAAGCCGCCCCCCTTTGCTCCCGCAGATCATCTCAGCCGGGCGCTGGCCGATCTGCTGATCGAAAAGGTCGTTATTTTCCCAAAAAGCGACGGCCAAACGCAGCAAATCATACAGATATCCTGGAAGTTTTGACTTCCGGGATATTTTGATATTTTGTGCGCTCTGTGTGGGTTTACTTTGCCCCGCCTGGCCGGAGCAGGCGCTGCGGGCCAACATCCTGGCCCAGATCAGCCTGGCGCTCAACCGGGTGTACACCGAGTGGTATCCCAGCCGGGGGTATAGCTTCAATATCACCGGATCGCCCGGGTATGACCAGGCCTATGTCTCGGGCCGCACCGTCTTTGCGGTGATGGAGCGGCTGACCGCCGAATTGTTCAACACCTATGTGCGCCGCTCCGGCGACGCCGAGCCCTATTTTACCGAATACTGCGACGGTAAAACAGTGACCTGCCCCGGCATGAAGCAATGGGGTACCGTGGACCGGGCCAACGAGGGAATGAGCGCCCTGCAGATCCTGCGCTACTACTATGGCAGCCGTGTGCAGCTTGTAACCACCAACAACATCGCCACCATCCCCGAGAGTTACCCCGGCACCCCGCTGCGCCGCGGCTCCACCGGCACGGCGGTGCAGATCATACAGCGGCAGCTTTCCCGCATCGGCAAGGACTACCCCAGCTTCGGCAAGCCCGCCGTCACCGGCACCTTCGACGCTGCCACCGAGAGCAGCGTCAAAGCCTTCCAAAAGCACTTCAGCCTCACGGCGGACGGCATCGTCGGCCGCGCCACCTGGTATAAGATCAGTTAT
>CAZIVF010000077.1:0-6201 GCA_964542725.1 uncultured Subdoligranulum sp.
CGCCGGGCGGCACTGCAAAAAGCTGCCGGAGGAGATCGAGATCCAGGATTTCCGGGATCTGATGGACGTACATCTCTACGGCGCTTGGGCGCTGACCCAGGCGGCCCTGCCCCTGATGCGGGCCAAAAAGTCCGGCAGCGTGCTCTTTATCTCGTCGGAATCCGCCCTGCTGGCGATGACCAAGGTCTGCGTCTACGGCTCGGCCAAATCGGCGCTGCTGGGGCTGACCCGCTGCCTGGCGGGGGATGTCTCCGCCGACGGCGTGCGGGTGAACGCCATCATCCCCGGCTTTATCGACACACCGATGTTCCATCAGGCGGTGGATGGCGACCTGCCCCGCCAGCAGAAAATTCTGGCCCACACGCCGCTGGCCGGTTACGGGCAGCCGGAGGATATCGGCTGGGCGGCGGTCTATCTCTGCTCCCCGGCCGCCCGCTTCATCACCGGCACGGCCCTGCCCGTCGACGGCGGCTGCTCCATCGGGTTCTGAGAACCGGGCGTTCCCGGGCAAAGCCCGGGGGGACCGCCCAAAGGACGGGGAGCCGCCGCCAAAAGCCCTCACAAACAACGAACAAAAACCGGCCCCCGGGGGAAACGAAAACCGCTTTCCCTGGGGGCCATTTTTTTGCCGCCGCGACTGTTTTAGGCGGGGCAATCTGCAGGGCGGCTCGGGCGTGTAGTTTTCCCCCCCCCGCCGCAGCGGGGCATGTGCCAAACCGCCCCATCCGGCTTCGCCGCGCCCGGCCGCCCTCCGCTTCAGGGGGGATGGCACGGGGTTGCCCCTGCCATCGGGAGCCGTAGGCCGTGAGGCGCCCCCAAAGGAAACGCCTGAGGCCTGCGCGTCAAAAAAGCCCCCGCCCCGTCTTGCACTCCGTATGGGAATGTGGTACAATAGCGATAACATGTTAGCATTATACAACGTGGCACACACCAAAACGGCGGCGAGGAGGGCAGGCTTGTGCTTGAGGTAAACGGCATCAGCAAATTTTACGGCGCGACGATGGCCGTGCAGGATATCACGTTCTCCGCCGCGCGGGGGCAGGTGGTGGGCCTGGTGGGGCATAACGGCTCCGGCAAATCCACCACCATGAACATCATCACCCACTGCCTCACCCCCACCTCCGGCTCGGTGACGGTGGATGGCATCCCGGTGCAGGAGCAGCCGCTGGCCGCCAAGGCAAAGATCGGCTATCTGCCGGAGCTTCCGCCCGTCTACCCCGACCTGCTGGTGGAGGAGCAGCTGACCTTCGCCTGCGGGCTGCGGGGCATCCCCGCCCGGCGGCACAAGCAGGAGATCGAGAAGGTCTGCGCCGCGCTGGATATCGCCGGCGTGCGCCGCCGCCTCATCGCCAATCTCTCCAAGGGCTACCGCCAGCGGGTGGGCTTTGCCCAGGCGCTGGTGGGCGCGCCGCCGCTGCTGGTGCTGGACGAACCCACTGTGGGCCTGGACCCCCGGCAGATTATCGAACTGCGGGAACTGATCGCCCGCCTGCGGGAACAGCACACCATCCTGCTCAGTTCCCACATCCTCTCGGAGATCGCCGCCACCTGCGACCGGGTGGTGATCCTGAGCAGCGGCCGCCTGGCGGCAGACGAACCGCTCAGCAGCCTGCTGCAGCGCGCCTCCGCCCAGGAGGGCCTGCTGCTGGAAGCCGACGGTCCGGCAGAAGAGATCGCCCGGCTGGTGCGCGGCATCCCCGGCGTCCAGGCGGCCCGGGTGGAGGGGGAGCAGGCGGGGTGCGCCCGGCTGCACATCAAGCCCCAGCCGGGCTGCGATCTCCACCGCCCGCTCTTCCGCGCGCTGGCGCAGGCGGATTTCCCCATCCGCACGCTGACGCCGCTGCAGGTGGGGCTGGAGGATATCTTTTTGCAGCTGACCCAGGATCAGCGCTACCAAACCACTGCGGAAGGAGGCGGGGACGATGCGCGCGGTATATAAAAAGGAAGTGGGGCAGCTGTTCCACTCGGTCATCGGCTATGTGTATCTGGCGGTGTTCGCCCTCATCAGCGGGTGCTACTTTTTGGTCTACAACCTGCTGCCCGCCAACGGCGATATCCGCAGCTTTTTCTCGCCGCTGATGTCCACCGTCATCTTCCTGCTGCCCATGCTGACGATGCGCTCCTACGCCGAGGAGCGGAAGATGCGCACCGACCAGCTGCTGCTCAGTGCGCCGGTGCGCACCGGCGCGGTGGTGCTGGGCAAATTCTTCGCCGTACTCACTATCTTCGCGGCGGGGTTGGCCGTCACGCTGCTCAACGTGCTGGCGCTGGCCCTGCTGGGTCAGTTTGATCCCCTGGTGCTTTTGGGCAACTATCTGGGGATGCTGGTGTCGGCATCCGCTTTCATCGCCATCGGCCTGCTGGTCAGCGCTCTGACTGAGAACCAGATCATCGCCTGCATTGTCACCTACGCGGTGCTGTTGGGGCTGTCGCTCATCGGCATGGCGCAGAGCTATATTCCCAACGCGACGCTGGCAGCGGCGGTGGGGGCGCTCTCGCTGGCCAATCGCTTTGCCGAGTTCTCAATGGGGATCTTTGACTTCGCCACCATCGTCTACTACCTGAGCGTCACGGCGTTCTTTCTGTTCCTGGTCACGGTGCTCAACGAGCGCCGCCG
Organism: uncultured Subdoligranulum sp.; assembly: GCA_964542725.1. Lineage (GTDB taxonomy): Bacteria > Bacillota > Clostridia > Oscillospirales > Ruminococcaceae > Gemmiger. Next base: position 2,618 of record CAZIVF010000077.1, read on the forward strand.
CCGGGCGTGAGGGAGGGGGTCGCCATGAAAAATACCAAGCGTGCCCTCTCCCCCTCGGTCTGCGCCGTGCTGCTGGCGGCGGTGCTGCTGGTTTCCGTCAACCTTTGTGCTGTACAAATTAGCGATAGACTCAATTTGCGTCTGGACATGACGGGAAATCAGCTGTATACTTTATCTGAAACCACCTGTGAGATCCTGGCGGAACTGGACACCCCGGTGCAGATCCGCGTCTTCTCTGCCGAGAGGGATTTCCTGACGCTGGTGGCCGAGGTGCTACGACGCTACGAGCAGGCCGGGGATTCCGTCACGGTGGTCTACACCGACCCCTACGAGAATCCCACCCTGGTGGATGAGTATCTTCAGCGGGGGTTGGAGATCGAACTGGGTACCGTGGTGGTGGAAGGTCCCTACTATGCCCGCGCGCTCCCGCTGGAAGAGATGTTCACCCTGGACGAGAGCGGCGAGAATGTGCAGAGCCTGAACTGCGAGCAGCAGATCACCAGCGCCATCCTCTACGCCCAGGGCAGCAGCAGCCCGCTGGTGCAGTTCACCGCCGGGCATAACGAGCATATCACCGACGGGCTGACCGCCCTGTTCACCGGCAGCAACTACGTCACCGGCACGGTGGCGCTCTCGCTGGCCGATCCGGATCCTGGCGCGGCGCTGCTGGTTATCGCCTCCCCCACCAGCGATTTCACGCCGGAGGAAACCGCCAAGCTGGACCGCTACATGGCGGCGGGCGGGCGGCTGCTGCTCTTTGCCGAGCCATCCAGCACGGCGATGCCCAATTTGGAAGCCTTCCTGGCCGAGTGGGGCATCGGCCTGACAGACACCGTCGTGGCCGAGACGCTGCAGTATACTGACAGCAACCCCCTCAGCCTGGTGCCGCTGTACGCCAGCCACCCCATCAACCAGATCTTCGCCGCCAACCAGCTCTATCTGGTCATGCCCTCCACCCGCGCCCTGGAGCAGCTGTTTGTGGTGCAGAACGGGGTACAGACCCAGAAGCTCCTCTATTCCACCGGCCGCGCCTACGACAGCCAAACCCAAAACGCCGACGGCGCGCCCTACGCGCTGGCCATCACCGCCGAGAAGACGCTGGACGAGGGCCGCGCCCGCCTGGTCGTGCTGGGCAGCCGGGGCATCTACAGCGACTCGCTGCTGGCCTCCGACCAGTACGCCAACGCCCGCTTCCTGGCGCAGGCCGTCAACTGGTGTACCGAGACGGACAGCGCGGTGAGCATCCCCGCCAAAAACCTGAGCGCCATGCCAATCCTCGTCACCATCCGTCAGGTGCTTCTGCTGGCCCTTGTGCTGGCGGTGGCCCTGCCGCTGGCGCTGCTGGGCATGGGGCTGCGGATCTGGCTGCGCCGCCGTCACAGCTGAGCGGGGAGGTGACGTGATGCAAAACGACCGACCCGCCCGCCGCGGCCCTCTCCCGACCCTGGGCCTCGCCGCCCTGGCGGCATCGCTCCTGGCGGCGGCACTCTGGCTTTGGCCCGCCGCTCCCGCCGGGGAGGAGGCCGTCGCCCTGTCAGTGACCCAGCTCTCGGTGGGCGATGTGCAGGCGGTGGTGCTGAAAAACGGCAGCGGGGCCGTCAGCCTGCTGAACCTGCCCACCGGCGTGGTGGTGGACGGCGGCGACGCTTCCGTCTACGCCCAGGATAAGCTGACGGCGCTGATCTACAATCTGGCCCATCTGGAGGCCGCCGGGACGGTGGCCCCGGCGGAGGATGACCGCTACGGTTTCGCTTCCCCCTCCGCCCAGGTCAGCCTTCTGTTGGAGGACGGCACCGTGCGCCTGACGCTGGGCCGCGCCTGCCCGGTGGGCGAGGGCTACTACCTGCGGACCGACCAGAGCGACGAAATCTACCGCATCGACAGCCAAATGGCTGCCCAGATGCTGCAGAGCGCGGACGATCTGCGGGATCTGCGCCTCTACCCGGCACTGAGCAGCGCCGATCTGGGCAAGCTGAGCGCCATCCTGTTGGAGCACGACGGCAGCGTCATGGAACTGCAGCAGCTGCAGACGGACACCGCCTCCACCTTCTTCGGGATGGTGCAGCCGGTGGTCTCGGCCCTGGATTGGGAGAAGGTCTACCGCCAGCTGCTCAGCCCGCTGATGCAGCTGCAGCCCCAGCGCTTTGCCGGCCTGGGGGAGGATTTGGCCCCCTATGGCCTGGACGAGCCGGAGTACACGCTGACCCTGCTGCTGGACGGGACCGTCTACCGCTGCGCTTTTACCCAGAAAGACGCCGACACCTGGTACTGCACCCGGCTGGGCAGCGGGCTGGTGAGCGAGGTGGACGCGGAGTCCGCTGCGTTCCTACAGCTGGATTTCATGGATCTGATCGGCAGCAGCCTGTACACCCGCAGCGTGGCGGATCTCTCCGGCCTGGACGCCCGGTTTGAGGGCCGGCGGTTCACGCTGGACATCACAGGCGAGGGCGACAGCCTCACCGCCGCCCTTCCCGGCCGCCAGCTGGACCGGGAGGAGCTGCTCGCCTTCTACCAGAAGATCGATACCATCCCGGCGGCGGCCCAGCTGACCGGCGAGGAGATCCCCGCCGACGAGCCCGCGCTGGTCATGACCTTCGCGCTGCGCAGCGGCGGGGAGGACATCCTGGAATTTTACCCCATCTCGGACCGGCAGTGTGCCGTCTACATCAATGGGCAGGCTGAGTTTTCCACCTACACCACCGTGGTGGAGGAATTGAAGAAAGCTTGGAACCAAGTTGGTATGTAGCTTACCGGGCGGCGCGGAGCGCTGCGGCGGCCTTTGCGCGGAGATGGCGGCAAGACGTGTGCCAAGCCCGCAGAGGCGGGTTAAAGATAATTTTGAACGGTTAAGGTGATGTTTATGCAGCCAAAGTACACGGTTCATGTAAACAACGTGCAGGAGATGGTCTACCGCACCCTGCGGGACCGGATCGTTCATATGGAGTTGCTGCCCGGCACCGTCATCAGCACGCAGGAGATCGCCGACCAGCTGGCAGTCAGCCGCACCCCCGTGCGGGAGGCGTTCATCCGGCTGCAGCAGGAGGACCTGCTGACGATGGCCCCCCAGCGGTACACGATGGTCTCCCTCATCGACCTGCAGCGGGTACATCAGGAGTGCTTTATCCGGGAGGCGTTGGAACTGGGCAATCTGCACCGGTTTGTACCGATCGCGTCCCAGTCGACCATCAACCGGATGCGGGAGTCCATCGAGCAGCAAACCATCGCCATGGACGAGCGCCGGTTCAACGACCATGTGGAGTTGGACAACCAGTTTCACCGCATCGCCTTCCGCGAGACCAACGAGAGGCTGGCCCTGAACCTGATCCGCCAGATGAATGGCCACTATGACCGCACCCGCCTGGTGGCGATCTGGGAGCCGGACAACGCCTACGGCGCCATCGAGGAGCACCGCATCATGGTGGATCTGATCGAGGAAAAGAACGTGCCTGCCCTCGAGCAGCTGATGCGCAAACACCTGGGTCTCTTGCAGGTGTTGGAGCAGGATTTCCTCAAGCGTTACCCCGAATATTTCTGCAACGGCTAACCCCGTTCCCGCCCCTGTCGGGGCGTTTTGTTTTTTGCGG
>CAZIVF010000077.1:6301-9466 GCA_964542725.1 uncultured Subdoligranulum sp.
ACCGTAGGGGCGAGCATTGCTCGCCCGTGTCCCCAGGCGGCGAGACGGCAAAAAAGAGCGTCCCGCTGCTGTAAGGTGAGAACGCGGCGGCAATCCGCACAAAAAATGAGAGCAGTAGGAACCGGCCCTCAAAAGAAGCTGTTTTCGCTTCCTTCGAGGGCCGGTTTTTGTGCCTTGTTTTTGGGGAAGGCCGTTTGGCAACGGCCTATCGGCGGGGAACTGTTTACCGGGTCAGCGGGGCGGTCTTTTCGCGCAGCCAGGCCCGTTCTGCCTCGGTCAGGCGGGGGGCCAGGGCATCGTAGACCTTCTGGTGATAGCCGTTCAGCCAATCCAGCTGTTCACGGCTCAACTCGTCCACCAGCACCGGCTCGGTGGAGATGGGGACCAGCGTCAGCGGGGCGAAGCCCAGCCAGCGGCCATACTGGTTCTCCCCCAGGTCAATACATTCCAGTTCGTTCTCGATGCGGATGCCCACCTCGTCGGTCTCGTAGATGCCCGGCTCGTCGGTGATGGTCATGCCGGGCTTGAACACCACGGGGTTGTTGGGGCGCAGGTTCTGCGGCCCTTCGTGTACCGCCGAGATGAAACCCACCCCGTGGCCGGTGCCGCAGCGGTAGTTGATCTTGTGGCTCCACACCGCCGCCCGGGCGAAGGTATCCAGCGCAAAGCCGGTGCAGTAATCCAGAAAGACCGCCTTCGCCATGTCGATATGACTCTGCAGCACCCAGGTGTAGTATTTCCGCTCGTTGTCCGTCAGCGGGCCGACGGGGTAGGTGCGGGTGATGTCGGTGGTGCCGCAGTCGTACTGGCCGCCGTTGTCCACCAGCAGGAAACCCCGGCGCTGAATCACGCTGTCCACCTCGCCCTCGGCGTGGTAGTGCATCATGGCGGCGTTGGGGCCGTAGGCGGCGATGGTGCCGAAGCTGTCGTCAAAATAGCCGGGCTGTTCGGCGCGGCGGGCCTGCAGCATCTTTTCAATGTCAGTCTCATGCAGGGTGCGGCCCTCGGCCAGCGCCCGCTCCAGATCCATCTGGAAACGCACCACCGCCACGCCGTCCCGGATATGGCACTCCCGGATGTTTTCCAGTTCCACCTCGTTCTTGACGCCCTTCAGCGCCAGGATCGGGTTGGCCCCGGCCACCGTCCTGTGCGCGCTCAGGGCGGTGTACAGGTCAAAATTCGTCGTGGCTTCGTCTAGAAGAACCACCTCGCTGCCGTCCAGAGCGCGGGCGGCGTCCAGCAGTTCGTCATAGCCGCGCACCGTCACGCCGCTCTCGGCCAGGGCGGCGGCGTCCGCCTCGCCCAGGCGGCCCGGCGCCAGAAAGAGGGTGCAGCTTTCCAGCGTCACCAGCGCGTAGGCCACGGCCAGCGGGGTGCAGGGCAGGTCGGCGGCCCGCAGGTTGAGCAGCCAGCCCACACAGTCCAGCCCGGTCACGGCCAGGGCGGTGGCCCCCTTGCCGCGCAGCTCCGCCCGCACCAGTTCAAGGCGCTGGGCGGCGGTGGCGCCGGTCTGGGCCGGGGTCAGCAGGCGGCAGGGGGTATCCGGCAGGGCGGGGCGCGCGGCGGCCCACAGCGGGCTCACAATATCCTCGCTGCGCAGCGCGGCGCCGGACTTTTGCAGGGCGGCCTGGTACTCCTTGGCGGTGGCGGCGGGGACGCAGCTGCCGTCCAGCAGGAGCGTCTGCCCGGCGGCAAAATGGGCGGCCAGATAGTCGGCCACGGCGGGAACCCCGGCGCTGCCCATGTGCATGCACTCGATCTCGGTTCCGGCCAGCTGTTTGTCCGCCTGGACGAAGAAGCGGCCGTCGCACCACAGGGCGCTGCCCTGCTGGGTCACAACCAGGGTGGAATTCTCCCCGGTAAAGCCGGAAAAATAGGTCAGACTGTTGAAGTGTTCGGGCAGATACTCGCTGCAGTGGGGGTCGCAGGTCATCAGCAGCACGCCCTCGCCCCCGGCGGCTTTGGCGGCAGCCCGCAGGGCGGCAATCTTTTCGTTGGTGGTCATAGTGGTCTCCTTTATAAGGTGTAGGTTGGGTTGCCCCTATTATAGCACTTTTTGTGGCAATTTCCAGCCCGTTATGCTACAATAAAACCAACTCACTACAGCTTCTTTTGAGGAGGAAGAGGGTCTCTATGGAAAAAGTGCAGAAAAGATGGCTTGAAGGATTCTTTCCCGCGCTGCTGGCTGTTCAGCTGATGGTCCTGGCGGTGATTGTGTGGACCGCGCCGCAGGACTTGATCATGGATTTCGACGCGGCAAAGGTGTACGGCAATGTGATGGCGATGTGGCAGGCCAAGCGGCTGATCCTACCCGGCTGGGATTACCTGACCACGATGGAACTGGACTGCGCCACCCTGCTGCTTCTGCCGCTCTACGCGCTGTGCGGGGATATCTTTTTGGCCGCAAAGCTATCCAGCGTGATGCTGCCGCTGCTGTGGACGGCGGTGATACTGGCGCTCTGCGCCCGGCTGGGGCAGCCCCGGCGGGTGGGGTGCCTGGCGGCGGTTCTGGTGCTGCTGCCCTACCAGTTCGGTATGCTGGATTACTGGAACATGCTGTTTTTGAACGCGGCGCAGTACAGCACCAAGGTGATGACGCCGCTGCTGCTGATCTGGCTGCTTCTGCCGCCCGCCAGGGGGCGGCGCACCGCCGCCGACGGCGCGGTGCTGGCGTTGGTGCTGGCGCTGGAACTGTGCGCAGCTTTTTCCAGCGGGGTGTATCTGCCGCTGTGCGGCGTCCTGCCGGTGATGCTGTACTTCGGCTGGGAGTGGCTGCACCGGCGGGCGAAGCTGGACCGCTGGGCGGCCCTCTGCCTGGGCGGCAGCGCGGCTGCCTGCGGCGCGGGCCTGCTGCTGGGGCGGCAGGTGGACGCGGTGGCCAAGGGCAATGCCATGGTGGTGAACTGCGTGGACAGCCTGACGGAAAATGCGCTGAAATGTGCGGCGGGGTTCTTTCAGCTGTTCGGCGCGGTGCAGGAAACGGAGCAGGTTGTGCTGAGCCTGGGCGGCGTGCGGCAGATCGCACTGTTCTGCCTGGCGCTGCTGCTTCTGTGGGTGTTGGGGCAGCAGGTGAGAGCGCTGGGTCGGGGCGGCGGTTTTGGCTACTTGACCGCGCTGGCGGTGTGGGACCTGTTTGTGCTGCTGGTCTGCGATACCCGCTACCGG
>CAZIVF010000078.1:0-9261 GCA_964542725.1 uncultured Subdoligranulum sp.
GTTCAAATCACGTCACGCGGTCACATCCTCGAACTGGCTGTTGTAGAGATCGGCGTAGAAGCCGCCCGCATCCAGCAGCTGCTCGTGGGTCCCCTGCTCCACAATGTCGCCGTCCCGCATCACCAGGATGAGGTCGGAGTCCTTGATGGTGGAGAGGCGGTGGGCGATGACAAAGCTGGTGCGGCCCCGCATCAGGTTGTCCATGGCCTTCTGGATGCGCTGCTCGGTGCGGGTATCCACCGAGCTGGTGGCCTCGTCCAGGATCAGGATGGGATTGTCGGCCAGGATGGCGCGAGCGATGGTCAGCAGCTGCTTCTGGCCCTGACTCACGTTGGAGGCATCCTCGTTCAGTTCCATCTGGTAGCCGCCGGGCAGCGTGCGGATAAAGCGGTCCGCGTGGGCGGCCTTGGCGGCGGCGATGACCTCCTCGTCGGTGGCGTCCAGCCGACCATAGCGGATATTCTCCATAATCGTTCCCTTGAAGAGCCAGGTATCCTGCAGTACCATGCCGAAGCCTTCCCGCAGTTCGCTGCGGTCAAAATCCTTGACGTCGTGGCCGTTCAGCGTGATGGCGCCGCCGTCCACATCGTAGAACCGCATCAGCAGCTTGACCATGGTGGTCTTGCCCGCGCCGGTGGGGCCGACGATGGCTACCTTCTGGCCGGGCTGTACGTCGCAGGTGAAGTTGTGGATCACCGTCTTGTCCGGCGTGTAGCCGAACCGCACATGGTCAAAGCGGACCTGGCCGTCGATGGCGGCGGGCAGCGCCCGGCGGTCAGGGGCGGCGCGCTGGTCCTCCTCCGCCTCGGCCAGGAACTCAAAGACCCGCTCCGAGGCCGCCGCCATGCTCTGCAGCATGTTGGATACCTGGGACAGCTGCTGGATAGGCTGGGTGAAGTTCTTGACATACTGGATGAACGCCTGGATATCGCCCACCGTGATGGAGCCGCGGGCGCAGAAAACGCCGCCCACCACCGCCACAGCCACATAGCCCAGGTTGCCCACAAAGTTCATCACGGGCTGCATCAGGCCGGAGAGAAACTGGCTCTTCCAGGCGGATTCATAGAGCTTGTTGTTGGCGGCGTCAAACTCCGCCATGACGGCCTGCTCCCGGTTGAACGCCTTGACCACGTTCATGCCGGAGTAGATCTCCTCCACCTGGCCGTTGACCACGCCCAGGGTGGCCTGCTGGGCCTTGAAGTATTTCTGGCTGAACCTGACCACCAGTAGCACCAGAGCCAGGCTGACCGGCAGGATCAGCAGCGCGATCAGCGTCATGGCAGGGCTGATGGAGAGCATCATAATCAGCACGCCGACCATGGTGGTCACGCTGGTAATCAGCTGGGTGATGCTCTGGTTCAGGCTTTGGCCCAGGGTGTCCACGTCGTTGGTGATGCGGGAGAGTACCTCGCCCACGGTGCGCTTCTCAAAATAGGCCAGCGGCAGGCGGTTGATCTTGCGGCTGATCTGGCCCCGCAGGTCGTAGCAGAACTTTTGGGAGAGGCCGCTCATCAGCCAGTGCTGCAAAAAGCTGAAGCAGGCAGCTGCCAGGTACATCCCCAGCAGGAAGAGAAGCACCCTGCCGATATAGCCGAAGTCGATGCCGCCAGTGCCGGACAGCTTGGCGACAAAGCCGGTGGCCAGCGCGGTGGTGGCCTTGGCCAAAATTTTCGGCCCGGCAATGTTGAAGACGGTGGAGCCGACGGCGAACAGGATCACCGCCAGCAGGGTGAATTTGTACGGCAGAACAACGCCGGTCAGGCGGCGCAGGCTGCCCTTAAAGTCCTTGGCTCTCTCGGTGGTTTGGCGTCCGGGTCTTGGCATCAGTGCTCACCTCCTACGTTTAGTTCCTTCTGGCTCAGCTGGCTGCGGGCGATCTCCTGGTATTCGGGGCAGGAGGTCATCAGCTGGGCGTGGGTACCCCGGCCGATGATGCGTCCCTCGTCCAGCACCAGGATCTGGTTGGCGTGCAGCACCGTCGAGATGCGCTGCGCCACAATGATGACGGTGGCGTCGCCGGTCTCGGCCTTCAGCGCGCGGCGTAGCGCCACGTCGGTCTTGTAATCCAGGGCGGAGAAACTGTCGTCAAACAGATAAATCTTCGGCTTTTTGGCGATGGCCCGGGCGATGGAGAGCCGCTGCTTCTGCCCGCCGGATACATTCGAGCCTCCTTGGGCGATGGGGCTGGCGTAGCCCTCCGGCTTGGCCTCGATAAAATCTGTCGCCTGGGCGATGGCAGCGGCCTGGCGGGCGTCCTTGTCGGTGATCGCGCTGCCGCCGAATTTCAGGTTGGAGTCGATGGTGCCGCTGAACAGTACCCCCTTCTGGGGTACATAGCCGATGCCCTCCCGCAGGACGGCCTGAGGCATGGCCCGCACGTCCACGCCGCCCACCGTCACCCGGCCGCCGGTGACATCGTAAAAGCGGGGGATCAGGTTCAGCAGGGTGGATTTGCCGCAGCCGGTGGAGCCGATGATGGCGGTGGTCTCGCCGGGCTTGGCGGTGAAGGTGATGCCCTCCAGCGCGTCCTCGTCGGCGCCGGGGTAGCGGAAGCATACATCCTCAAAGCGGACGGCGCCGTCGGCGGGGGCGGCCCCAGCGGCCTGCTCCCCCTCGGGGTCGCGGACGGAGACCTCGGTACTCAGCACCTCGGCGATGCGGTCGGCAGCCACGCCAGCGCGGGGCAGCATGATGGCTACCATCGCCAGCATCAGGAAGGACATAACGATCTGCATGGTGTAGGTGATGAAGGCGATCATCTCGCCCACCTGCATCTGCCCGGCGTCGATGCCCTTGCCGCCGAACCAGACGATGAGCAGGCTGATGCCGTTCATAATCAGCGTCATGACGGGGGACATGAAGGCCATCGCCCGGTTGGTGAAGAGCTGGGTCTGCATCAGGTCGCGGCTGGCAGCGTCAAACCGCTTCTCCTCAAAAGCCTCGCGGGAGAAGGCGCGGATGGGCATGATGCCGGTCAAAATCTCGCGGCTGACCAGGTTGAGGCGGTCCACCAGCTTCTGCATGATCTTGAACTTGGGCATCGCCACGGCGAACAGTACGCCGATGACCGCCAGCAGGGCGGCCACCGCCGCAAAGATGATCCAGGTCAGGCTGGTGTCGGTGCCGGCCACCCGCAGGATGCCGCCCACGCCCAGGATCGGCGCGTAGGCCACCATCCGCAGCAGGATCACGCAGGTCATCTGCACCTGCTGGATATCGTTGGTGGTGCGGGTGATGAGCGACGCGGTGGAGAACTGCTCGGTCTCGGCGTGGGAGAAGCTGACCACCTTGCGGAAAACGCTCTGCCGCAGATCCCGCCCGATGCCCGCCGAGGTGCGGCTGGCGATGAACCCTACCGAGATGGTGATGAGGGCCATCAGCAGGGTGCAGCCCAGCATCATGCCGCCGGTGCGCAGCAGATAGCGCATCTGCACCTGCTCCGCGATGCCCTGGGCCTGGTATTCCAGCCTCGCCAGCTGCACCGACTGCGCCTTGACGGTATCCAGCATGGAGCCGTCCACCTGGTCCAGCGTGCCGGCCAGCTGCGCCTGCAGCCCGGCGCGCACCGCGCTTTCGTCCGCGCCGGCGGCCTGGGCCTGGGCGGCCAGGGCGTTCAGGCCGGCCACGGCGGCATCCAGCGCGGCGGTGTCCGGCGTTTCGCCGTCGGCGTTTTGGGCTGCCAGCATATACAGCGCCACGTCGGGCAGGGTGAAAGCCTCCTCCAGCGCGGCGGCCTCCTCCTCGGTCAGGTCCGCCCGCAGGGTGCGGGGGCCGTTGCCGCCATCTGTGTCGTCGGGGCCGTAGGCGGCCTGGGCAAGCGCGGCGGCCTCCTCGTCCATCAGCAGGGTCAGGACGTCCAGCGTCTGGCTGCGGATGGCGGACGGCACGGCGCTCTCCACGCCGCCCTGGGTGATGCCCACGTCCACAATGTTGGACGTATAGCCGGGCAGGGCCAGATCGCACTGGGCCTGCACCATCAGCAGGGCGAATACCGCCAGGCAGGCGGCCCAGTGGCGGCCCAGCTGTCTAAAAATGTTGATCATTCGGTATCCCTCCGTCTTCTGTGTCGGTTTTCAGGGGCGGCGCGGCGGGTCTGCGGGGGGCGGTGCGCCCGGCTCCCCGGCGGGCAGCTGGCCGCCCTCCCCGTCCGCTGCGCCGACGGGAATCTGGGCGGCCAGCGCCTCCTGCAGCAGGCGGACCTCCCGCAGCAGGGCGGCGCTGTGCTCGCCGCCAAGGCGCTCCCACACCGAGCGCAGGTATTCCTTCAGCGCCTCCTCACAGACGGCCAGCCGCTCCAGCCCCAGCGGGGTCAGGCAGACCAGCGTTTTGCGGCGGTCCTTTGGGTCGGGCCGCCGCTCCGCCAGGCCGTCCTTCTCCAGAATGCGGATGGTCCGGCTGGCGGCCTGGGGGGAATCGTGCAGGGCTGCCGCCAGGTCCCCCATATAGATCGCGCCGTCCCGCCCGCGCTGGCGGATTGTCCTGTGCAGGCGCTCCAGCGCAAAAAAATGGCAGGGCGGGCATTGCGCCAGCACCGCCCGCGTGCTGCGCCGCCCGGCTCGGGCCAACCCCATCACAACGCCGACAAACTCCCAGATCTGCGCGTCGGTGTACTTTGCTCCGTCCATCAGGCTGCCTCCTTCTTTTATACTTAACCAACGGCTATATTTAACTTGCGTTAAGTATTATACACCCCTTCCGCCGCAATGCAAGGGTTTTCATATTTTCTTTACAAAATCGGGGCGGGCAGCAAAAAAGCCGGGGGCTGCCCCCGGCTTCCGCCTGCAAAAATTAGAGGGAAAGAGGGTCCTTATATGGCACAGGGTATCCAAAAGCCGCTGCGCGCCAAGGCTTGTTGCCGGCGAATGCTGTACTCCCGGGCTGATCTGGCCGGGCGCGCTGCCGTGCCCCGATGCCGCGCGCTGTAGGCGCGCGCCGCCCTGTATCAGCCCGGGAGGATTCGCCGTCCCGGGTTTTCTTGTATGACGGGCATGCCGTCAGTCTGTGGTGAAAGTCCACAAGGGGCGTAGTTGCCAACGAACCCCAGAACGTAACGGCCCACTGAGCCAACGGCGAGGTGGTGCCAGTGGAGGTCATCGTGCTGCTCTCGCCCATTTCCAGCATTATGGACATGGCCCGCACCGCCACCAATGTGGTGGGCGCGGCGGCGGCCACCACCATCGTGACCGCCACCGAGGAGGGGCAGCTGGATCGGGATGCCTACCTCAGCGCCGGCGCCGTGCAGTCTGCCCCGGCCAAAAGCGCCTGATCCGCCGGCGGGTCCCCGCAAGCCCCCGCCGGCCCTGAGAGTTCCCCCCCCGGGGAGGAGAAGGCTGCCAAGCCTCTTCCTCCCCTTTTTTTCGTTTTTTGCGCGCCGTCCGGCGCGCAAAAAAAGGGCGGCGCGGGCTTTTGGAAGCCTGCGCCGCCCACGGGGGAAAGGCGGGTCAATCCAGGTAGGATCCCACCGGGCTGGCATTGTACTGCTTGATAACCTTGAGCAGAATGGAGCCGTCGGGCTGGGGCGTCTCCTCAACGATCTTATACTTGGTCCGGTTGCGCTCCAGGTTCCTCTTATACTGCTCCACCTCCTGCCGCACGATCTCGGCTGCGCGGTCACGCTCTGCCTCATCCTTGAGGAAAAAGTGCAGGGTCTGGCAGATGCAGGCGGCTCTTACTCGTTTCATACAGGGTTCCCTCCGATCTTCTTGTGGGCAGCGCGGGGCTTCCCCGCAGCGCCGTAGCTTTTTATCCCATTATACCGCAATGGTACGTCGTTTTTCAAAGGCAGTTTTGCCCAAAAATCCTCCGCGGCGTATTTGGTCATTTTGCAGGCGCAAAGCCCCGCTCCCCCGCGCAAAAAATTTTGCGTCGCCCCCTTGCATTACGCAAAAGGTTATGCTATACTAACCATCAACGCGCGATGTGTTGCACAGGTAAGTCCAGTTGCAGCTCATCGCGCTATTTTTTCTGCCAAAATGTTAGCCATTGCTAACTTTTTGATTCGCAAGGAGGTATTCCCATCAAAAAGTATGCTTCCACTCTCGTTCTGGCCGCTGTTTTGGCGGTTCTGTCGGTCTGGTCGCTTTTTATCGGCGTGCTGGACGTGGCCCCCGCCGGGCTGCTGCACGGCGATCTGGCCCAGATCGAGGTTTTCCTGATTTCCCGCCTGCCGCGCCTGCTCGCCACCCTGTGTACCGGTGTGGGTATGAGCGTGGCCGGGCTGATTATGCGGCAGCTCTGCATGAACAAGGTTGTCTCGCCCACCACGGGCGCCACCATCTCCTCGGCCCAGCTGGGCATCCTGCTGGCGCTGCTTTTTCTGCCGGATTCCACGCTCTGGGGCCGTGCGCTGCTGGCCTTCGTCTTTGCGGTGCTGGGTGCTTGGATCTTTGTCTGGTTTATCCAGCGCATGTGTACCAGCGGCAGCTTCAACCTGCTGGGCAACGATGGCCGCCGCTCCATCATTGGCCGGGAGATCGGCTTTGAGAACATCGGCGTGACCGCCACCGAATCCGGCGAGTCCTCCGGCCAGGGCGGCGGTTCCGGCCAGGGCGGCGCCACCGCCACCCACGGCAATGAGGCTCCCTTTGAACTGATTGTCTCCCTCGCGCCGGACTATATCTTTATGATAAACCGCGCCGCTGCGGACGGCAAAACGGCGGGGCGGCCTCGATGCAGGAGATCTCCGCGGGGGCGGCGGACGCTGTGCGCAAAGTGTACAAAATTTATAGTTTTGTAATTTTTGTGCAAAACATCGCTTGACTTTTGTGCAAAATCCCGATATTATATTAGTGCAACGTGTAGCAGCAACGTAAGTCCGGTTGTTTCTGCCGTTGTTTTTTTATGCCCTTTTCCGGGGCGTCTGTCACCGTCAAACATCATGCTTCAGCATGGAAAAGCGCGTAGCCGACTGGCATAAATCCAGCTTTGGTCACGGGCTTTTTTATTTTTATTGGGAGGTTTCTATCGTGGATCAAAAGTCAAACTCTTACCTGGAAACGCAGCCTCTCGGCAGCCTGATGCGGCAGTATGCCGTTCCCTGCATCATCGGCCTGCTGGTGGCCGCGCTGTACAACATCGTGGACCAGATTTTCATCGCCAACGCCGACTACCTCGGCTCCTACGGCAACGCGGCCAACACAGTGGTCTTCCCGCTGACGGTGGTGGCGCTGGCCATCGCCGTGATGATCGGGGACGGCTGCTGCGCCTATGTGAGCATCTGCCTGGGCGCCGGCCAAAAGGAGAGCGCCCACAAAAGCATCGGCAGCGCCATCGTGCTCTGCGTGACCTTCAGCGTGGTGCTGACCGCCCTCTATCTCCTCTTCCAGGATCCGATCCTGACGGCTTTCGGCGGCCGTGTCAATGAGGAGACCTTCTTCCACGCCAAGCAGTATTTCTTCTGGATCACTCTGGGCGTGCCGTTCTATATGTTCGGCCAGGCCATGAACCCCATCATCCGCTCGGACGGCAGCCCCAAGTTCGCCATGGCCGCCACCCTGCTGGGCGCCGTCGCCAACATCATCCTCGACCCCATCTTCATCTATGTGTTTAAGTGGGGCATGATGGGCGCCGCTGTGGCCACGGTGGCCGGCCAGATCCTGACCGCCGCGCTGTCTATCTGGTACCTCTGCCACATGAAGGCGGTGCAGCTGGGCCGGGCCAGCTTCGGGGTTCATCCCCGGCTGGCGGGCAAGTACCTGCCCCTGGGCGCCACCAGCTTCCTCTCGCAGATCTCACTGGTGGTCTCGATGGCCGCCGTGCAGAACATGTGTACCAAGTACGGCGCGCTGGACCCGGTGTTCGGCCAGGCCGCCTACGCCCAGATCCCGCTGGCTGTGCTGGGGATCGTGATGAAGTTCTTCCAGATCGTCATCTCTGTCGCGGTGGGTACCGCCGCGGGCTGCATCCCCGTGGTGGGCTATAACATCGGCGCAGGCCGCAAGGACCGTGCCAAAACGCTGTTCAGCTACCTGCTGGCGGTGGAATTCATCGTAGGGCTTGTGTCGCTGGTCATCGTGGAGGTCTTCCCCCACCAGCTGATCGGCATCTTCGGCGCCGCCAACGAGAGCCAGTATTACACCGATTTCGCCGTCAAGAGCTTCCGCACCTACCTCTGCCTGATGCCCCTGGCCACCGTGAATAAGGGTACCTTCATCTACCTGCAAAGCCTTGGCAAGGCGGTAATCTCCACTGTGATCTCGCTGCTGCGTGAGATCGTGCTGGGCGCCGGGCTGGCCGTCGTTCTGCCCCTCTTCCTCGGGCTGAACGGCCTGCTGTATTCCTTCCCGGTGGCGGACCTGGTGACATTCCTCATCGCCGCCATCGTGATCTTCCGCACTTACAAAGAATTGGGCGCCGGCCAGCCGCCGGTGCGAAACAAGGAGGCAGGTTAAATGAAACATCGCATCATCACCATCAGCCGGCAGTTTGGCAGCGGCGGGCGCACCATCGGCAAGGAGACCGCCGCCCGGGTGGGCATCCCCTGCTATGACCAGGAATTGATTGAGAAGATCGCCGAGGAGAGCGGCCTTGCCAAGGAGTATGTAGCGGAGCGGGGTGAGTACGCCGCCCACAGCAGCTTCCTGGGCGGACTGCTGGCCGAGCGGGACCACAACGGCCACTCGCTGCAGGATGACCTGTGGGCAGTGCAGGCCAAGGTGATCCGGGATCTGGCGGCCCAAGGCCCCTGCGTGATCGTGGGGCGTTGCGCCGACTATATTCTGCAGGATGAAGCGGACTGCCTGACGGTATTTATCCACGCCGATATGGCCCACCGCGCCAAACGCATCGTGGAGCAGTATGGCGAACGCCCCGACGCCCCCGAAAAGCGCCTAAAAGACAAGGACAAACGCCGCGCCGCCTACTACCAGTTCTACACCGACCGCAAGTGGGGCGCCGTGCAGAACTACCATGTCGCCCTGGACAGCGGCGCGCTGGGCCTGCCCCAGTGCATCGACCTGCTGGCAGAGATCTACCGGCGCTGACCGACCCCAAAAACGAAAAGAGAGAGAGGCTGCGGCCCCTCCCGCCCCGCACAAAAACAAGGGGCCGTTGCAAAATAGGCTCAAAAGAACAATGCGAGAGGTCATATCACAAGCATATGACTGTTTCCGTTCTTCAATAGCGCGTTTATAGTACAACGCTACAAAATCAAACGGGAGGTTCAATCAGTGGTACGGCATCTGTAAGAGAGCATAAACGAGAAGGCATAGTGGCACGAACATCTCCAATATCGAAAGCATCTATTCAATGGTTTAGGGTGTA
>CAZIVF010000079.1:0-9233 GCA_964542725.1 uncultured Subdoligranulum sp.
TGGGCGCCGATGCGGAACACCGGGTTCAGGCTGGTCATCGGCTCCTGGAAGATCATCGAGATATAGTTGCCGCGCAGATGCTGCATCACATCCTGGGGGGTCTGGGCGATATCGTAGGCTTTATCGCCCAGATTCAGACGGATCTGCCCCTCAACGATCTGACCCTGGGGACGCTGCACCAGCTGCATCAGAGAGAGACTGGTGACAGACTTGCCGCAGCCGGATTCCCCCACAACGCCCACCGTTTTGCCGATGGGGACCTCAAAGGTCACGCCATCCACGCTTTTGACGGTGCCCGCGTCGGTGAAGAAGTAGGTGTGCAGATTATCAAATTCCACCGCGTTGGCGGCATCGCGCATTTGGGTCAGGTATTCCGCTTCCGGCACGTTCCTGCGCTTGCGCTTTTTCTCGTACTCGTTGGTGATGCGGCGGTTTTCCCGCGAGATACGGCGGGATTCCTTGGCGGACAGATACCCTTCCGCTTTCTTTTTAGCCATATTCTTTCCCTCCTTAACGCTTCATCTTGGGGTCAAAGGCGTCGCGCAGGCCATCGCCCACGAAGTTGAAGCCCAGCACCGTCACCAGCAGGCAGATGCCGGCCGGGATCCAGATGAACAGATAGTTGGTCATGACATAGGCGTCGTTCACATCGCTGATAATGTTGCCCCAGGAGGCAAAGGGGAACTTGACGCCCAGGCCCAGGAAGGAGAGGGTGGCTTCCATGAGGATGGTGGAGCCAAGGCTCATGGTAGAGGTTACGATCAGCTGGGGGATGACATTGGGGATCAGATGCCGGAAGATTCGGCGGGAGACCCGGATGCCGCAGGCTTCGGTGGCGGTCATAAACTCCTGCTCCCGCAGGGAGAGGATCTGGCCGCGTACCAGACGGGCGATGGAGGGCCATCCCAAAAAGCCCAAAATCAGCATCAGGTACAGCATACGGATCTGGGGGTCCACACGCATGGCGTCCATGGCGGCGCCCAGGATGATGATGAGCGGCATCGAGGGTATGCAGTAGAAAATATCGACGATACGCATGATAAGGTTGTCAACCCAGCCACCGAAATAGCCGGACAAACCGCCGAAGAGCACGCCCAGCGCCACCTCAATAAAGACGACGATGAAGCCGATGATGAGCGAAACGCGGCCGCCGTACATCAGGCGGGTGAGCATATCCATGCCGTTGCCGTCGGTACCCAGGGGATGGGCCGCGCTGGGGCTGGCGTACCGGTCATAGACGTAGGTCTCGGTGGATTGCAGTACCGACCAGGTCTTGCTGTCAGCCTTATAGGCGATTTTGTAGTGGTTCTCGGTTCCGTCGGCGGCAGTGTAGTCAAACTCCTCCAAGTCGGCGTCAATGGCCTCCTCCAGCGCTTCCTTGAAGTCCCGGGAGATGACCACGCCGTTCTGGCTGGAGGACACAACGAACCGGCTGACATAGGCCAGCACCGTACCGCCCTGAAGAATGTTGCCATCCTCGTCCAGTGTGTAGTCCACGCCGCCTGCGGTGAAGCTGCTCTCGCCCGCATCATACGCCTGCAGGGCGGCGGCTTTCGCCTCAAAGCTCAGTTCCTCCGCACCGCTCTCGGCGTTGATGATATCCTTGGAGGCCAGCGCCAGGTCGACGCCGGCCGAGGAGATCCGGTAGGTGTCCGTCCCCAAGGTTTCCACATCGTAGGTGACATCCTTGTAGGTGAAGGACTCCTGCTTTTTGTTGACGGCCAGGATCAGCTGCGCCTGCACGATGGAGCCGAACTCCTGCCCCTCGGCAATGGAGTAGCGGAGCGTATCGTTACGCACCACGCCCACATATTCCTTATCCATGGCGGTGTAGGTGTAGAACTGCTCGTCCTGCCCGTAGGGCATCAACAACCCGCCCACAAAAGAGAAGATAAACATGACGACCAGCATCACTAGGCCCAGCACGGCCAGCTGGTTGCGGAAGAACCGCTTTGCCACCAGCGCGCCGGGGGAAAGCACCTTGACGCGGCGGTCATCGTTGAGGGAGTACGCTTCCCCGCCGTCGTCCCGGCGCGGGGGTTCGCCGCTTTGCTGGCGGCGCTGCTCCTCATGGGTGAAGGCGGCGGCGCGGGGGCTGCCCGGCGTCTCGGACGGTTTGCCGGGATCGGTGACGGCCTGATTGCGCAGGGAATCCATTGTATCACGCATCGTTCGCCACCTCCTTACGAAATGCGGACGCGTGGATCGACCACCGCGTACAGGATGTCGGAAATCAGATTGCCGGCCAGGGTCAAGATGGCCATAAAGGTCAGGTAGAACATCGCGAACGGGATATCGCCCGCCACCATGGCCTGGTAAGATGTCCAGCCGATGCCGGGGATGGAGAAGAGGGTCTCTGTGATGAGCGCGCCGGAGAAAAGCCCCGGCAGCGAGCCGCCGATGATTGTCACCAGCGGGATCAGCGTATTGCGGAAGGCGTGGTGGTAGATGACCCGATTTTCCGCCAGACCCTTGGCCCGGGCGGTGCGGATATAGTCGGCGTTGAGCACCTCCAGCATATTGGTGCGGGTGTAGCGCATCAGCGAGCCGATGTTAATGATGACCAGTGTGACGATGGGAAGCACCAGATGGTTTGCCTTATCCAGGAACTGGCCCATGGGGTCCAGCTGGGCATAGTTGCGCCCCACCAGGCCGTAGAGGTCAAACCAGCCCAGCTTGACAGAGAAAGTCAGCTTGAGCAGGGTGGCGAAGAAGAAGGTAGGCAGAGAGATGCCCACCAGCGCACCGGCGGTGATGGCATAGTCGGCGCGGGAATACTGCTTGGTGGCGGCAACGATGCCCAGCGGGATGGCGATGACCAGTTCCAGCAGGAAGGAAATCAGGCCCATCACAAAGGAAAGGCCGATGACCTCGCGGAATTTCTGGACCACCGGCACGGTGAACTTCCAGCTGTCGCCAAAGTCGCCCCGGATGGCGTCCTTGAGCCAGGTAAAGTAGCCCAGCACGATGCCCTTGTCAAGGCCGTAGGAGGCGTTGAGTTGGGCAATCCACTCCTCGTAGGGCTTGGAGCCGGGGGCCTGGGACAGCTGCATCGCCATCGTCTCCACATAGGAGGCGGGCAGGCAGCGCATCAAGGCATAGATAATAAACGTAACGCAAAACAGGATCCCAATGGACATGAGAATTCGTTTTAGGATGTACTTTCGCACAGGGGGTCCCTTCCCTTCCTTGCACGGCGGGGCCGCGCAGTGTATTTGGCGAAGCCCTGCCCCCGCCCGGCGGCCTCCCGGCAGTGCCGGGCGCCTCTTGCCGCGGGGAGGGGATCAGCGCTTCCTTTGCCTGGCCAGGGCGCGCCGGAAAGGCCGTTTCCCAGCGTGCTCCTGCCTTTTCCGGCGTCCCTGAACCAAAGTAACCGCTCCAGATTGAGACCGGAGCGGCTACTTGACACAGCTTATAACAGGCCGGGCGGCGGGCTAACGACCGCCCGGCTGGGTACGGCTCTGCGGCCGCGCCCTATGATGGCCCTGTCAGGCAAGCGCCGGACCGCGCGGTCCTAACGCTTCCGCAAAGGAGTCTATCAGTTCAACTCCAGGGTCTCCAGCTCGGCATACCAGCCCCAGTAGGGGGTCATATCCTTGGGCAGGGTGTCGGTGTTGACGCGCTCGGTGGAGACGGCGTAGGCCTCGCTGCGCTGGTACATGGGCAGCTCGACGCCCCAGTCCAGGATGATCTCCATGGCGGCCTTGTACAGACCCTTGCGGAACTCCTGATCGGTGGACTCACGGGCGGTCATGATCAGATCGTCCAGATCGTCGTCGTCGATCATGTAGTAGTTGGTGGAGCCGCTGCTGTGGTACAGCTGGTACATATCGGGGTCGGAGGTCGACTGCCAGGCAGCGCACCAGCCCTCGGCAGTGCCGGACTGGTAGGAAGCGTACAGGTCAGAGGCGTTGGCCAGGTCATTCACGGTCAGGGTGAATCCGATGGAGGCCAGCGCGTCGGAAGCGTTCTTCAGAATCAGGAAGGAGGGGTGGTCGCCGACGCCGCCGGCGCCGATGTTGACAACGTACTCCAGCTTGGCGCCGGTGGGGGCGGCAGTCAATTTGCCGTCAGTCACAGTGTAGCCGGCAGCCTCGAAGTAGCCCAGGGCAGCCTCCAGGGCGGCGGCGTACTTCTCGTCGGTAGACATGCCGTCGGTGTAGATGGGGTTGCCGTCCACGTCGACAGAGTAGGCGATCTGGTAGCCGTCATCAGTGACCTGCGGGGCGGCCCAGGAGGTGCTGGAGATGGGGTAGTTGATGACGGAGGCGGTCTCGCCATAGTAGGAGTCGATGCCCTCGTCACGGTAGGCGGAGACGACGGTCAGGATCGCCTTGCGCAGATCCTTGGAAGCCTCGGAGGAGGGATCGCCGCCCACGTTGACATTGCCGGCTGCCAGGGCCAGGTAGCCATAGCCGCGGTAGTCCTTCAGGCAGGTGGTGATGACGGCGCCGTTCAGATCCTCGCTGCCGTTGTAGTCGGCGATCTGGGAGGCAGTCTCGGTGGAGTAGCTGGGGTCGGAGACGTCGATGGTGCCGGCCACGATACCGGTCAGCTTATCGGCCTCCTGGGTCTCGATCAGGTTCAGGTGGGCGATCTTGGGTTCGCCGTAGACGTAGGTGGGGTTGGCGTCCAGGTAGACGACGCCGTTCTCATACTTGTTGAAGGTGTAGTAGCCGGCGCCCAGGGGCTGGGTGGTCTTGGTGCGGACGACGCTCAGGTCGCCCTTGGGGAAGCCGAAGGAGTTGTTGTCGTAGTCATACAGGCTCTCGTCGCCGTAGTAGTGCAGCGGGGCGATGGGCAGGCTGAGCTGGTAGATCATGGTGGCGTCCACCTGGGTGGCAACGATGCGCATGCTGTAGTCGCCGGTGCGCTGGATGCCGCTGATGTTGGCGGCGCTCTCACCGGTGGAAACACCGACGGTGGAGTAGTTGTAAACCTCCTCCGAGATGAGGTCGGCCAGGGCGGTGCCGGCGGTCTCGGCCTCCATGGCGGAGAAGTTCCAGTCGTACGCCTCGCCGATGGCCAGGAAGAAGTCCTTCACGGTGGCGTTATCGTCCAGCCCAAAGCCCCAGTTGGCGGCGCAGGCGGCGATGCTGTCGTCGGCGGTGTTGGCGCCGGCCTCGACCAGATAATCGACGATCTCCTGGGCGTAGGCGACGCCGCCCTCGTTGACGGCATCCCAGAAAGCGGTCTGCTGCTCCTCGGTCCAGAGGGAGAAGTCGGCGTTGTCCTCACCGGCGGCGGCCAGCAGCACAGCCAGGGTGGACATACCGGAGCGGTACTCCTCCATGCCCGCGATGGGCATGCTGTACAAGGTGGAGGAGCCGTCGTAGGTGGGGTCGCTCAAGACGTAGATCGAGAAGATCACGTCGTCGATGTCCACGGGGGTGCCATCAGAGAACTCCAGGTCATCCCGCATGGTGATATCATAGTAAACGGTGCCGTCGTCGTTCTCGGTCACTTCGACGTCGGCGGGGCCGTAGTAAGTATAGTCGGTGCCGTTGTAGCTGCGGGTCTCGCCCTCAATGCCCTTCTCGACCACCTGGCCCAGGCGGTCCGTGATGAACAGGTACAGCTGGGTCATGTCCACCACGGTCTGGTCCGAGGTGGACGCCGCGAAGAACGGCGAGAACTTGGACTCAATGCCGGTGGTAGAAGCGACCAGCGTATCGCTGGAAGCGGCGGCAGGCTCGGCGATAGTAGACGCCTCGCTGGTGGCGGTGCTTTCGGCGGTGGAAGCCGAGGAAGCGCTCTGGCCACAGGCGGTCAAGGCGCTGCCGGCCATAGCCGCAGCGAGAAGCAACGCAATGGATTTCTTTGCGTTTCTCATGTGTAAAAATACCTCCTTATGGATTTCATCTTCGCCAAAGCCTTCGTTCTTATTGAAAATAAGAACGAAAAATGGGGATATCCCCATTTTCCAGCCGGAGGGCAAGCCCTCCCCTGCCGGCATATGGCTTTAGTATTTTAATAGTATAAGCCTATTTTTGTCATATGTCAAATGGGATTTCTTAAAAATCAAAATTTGCGCATAAATTCTATGAAGTCCGCCAAATTTTGCTCAATCTGCGGCCGCAAAACAAATCCCGCAGGGCGGCCTTTTTGCCCCCTGCAGGAAGTTTTTCAGGCGCCGTTTTCTTGCCTCTGCCAGCTTTCGGCAGGCAGACTGCGGCGCAAACGAAGCGCTGCGGCGCAGCCTGCGGCCAGCAGCGCCGCATAGGCCAGCGTCGCCGCCGGGCGGCCCTCAAAGCCGTGGCGGAGCAGGTAGACGCCCTCCCCCGCCAGGGCGGCGGCGGCCAGCGCGGCGGTCAGAGCCGCCCGGCCCGGGAGGGCCTGCACTGTGGCCTCATAGACATAGTCCCGCAGTTCCCCGCCCGCCGCAGTCAGGCGCACCAGCGCCCACACCGCGCTGAAGGCAGCCACAAAGCAGCCGGCGTAGGGTAGCAGCACATAGAAGCAGCCGTCCGTGCCGGCCGCCCCCAGGCAGCCCGCAGCGGCCAGCGCCGCCGCCATACCGCCGCCGACGGCCCACATCCGGGCAAGCGCCCTGGCGCGAGGCGGATCCCCGCAGTAGCGGTAGACGGCGCCGCCGTATTGGTATTCCCCGTTCAGGTCGCGGTAGAATTTTTCGGGGGCGGCGCGGCCCCGGCGCTTTTTGGGGCCGGCCATCAGGCGAGGCCCGTCAGGTCAAAGCCTTCCAGCCAGCGGCTGGCCTTGCCGCAGACGCCCCGCAGGCAGCTTTCCTCAAAGGGGCTGTCCAGCCCGGCGTTTTTCAGCAGTTCGGTGAAGGTACGGCTGCCCCCCTGGGCAGTGTAGGCCATATAGCAGCGCCAGGCTTCCTTGGGGTCGTCCTGGATCTTGGCCCAGAACTGCAGGGAGACAGTCTGCGCCAGGCAGTAATCAATGTAATAGAAGGGTACCTGGTAGATGTGCATCTGGCGCTGCCAGCCCTCACCCTCGCTGTAGAAGGGAATCTCCCCGTCCAGGCGCATCCAGGGCATATAGACGCCCAGCAGCTCCTTCCAGACGGCGTGGCGCTGGGCGGGGGTCATCTCCGGCTTCTCATAGACGATGTGCTGGAAGTGATCCACCATGGTGCCGTAGGGGATGAACTGGATCGCCCCGGCCAGGTGGGTGTAATAGAACTTGCGGGTGTCGGGGCCGAAGAAGCCCTCCGCCCAGGGCCAGGCGAAGAACTCCATCGACATGGAGTGGACCTCGCAGCCCTCCAGGCTGGGCCAGACGGTCTCCATCGGCACACGGTTCCGGTTGGTGTAGGCGGCGAAGGCGTGGCCCGCCTCATGCGTAACCACCTCCACGTCATGCTGGGTGCCGTTGAAGTTGGCGAAGATGAAGGGAACGCCGTAATCGGGGATGCTGGTGCAGTAGCCGCCGCCGGCCTTGCCCTCGGTGGAGAGGACATCCAGCAGTTCGCCATCCAGCATGGTGCGGAAGAACTCGCTGGTCTCTGGCGAAAGTTCGTCGTAGAAGGTTTTGCCGTGGGCCAGAATTGCGTCGGCGTCGCCGCAGGGCTTGGGGTTGCCGGAGCGGAAGGCCAGCGCATTATCGGCAAAGCTCATGGGGTAGGTTTTCCCCAGGCGGGCGGCCTGCTGGCGATAGATCCCGTCGGCCAACGGCACCAGGTACTTGACCACGGCGGCGCGGAACTTCTCCACATCCTCCTTGGTGTAGCAGTCGCGGCCCATGCGGTAGTAGCCCAGGGTGGTGTAGCCGCCGTAGCCCAGCTTTTTGCCCATGCCGTCCCGCAGGCGGACCAGCTGGTCGTAGATGTCGTCCAGTTCGGCCTGATGGTCCTTGTACCATTGGCCTTCGGCCTGCCAGGCGGCCAGGCGTCGGACGTCGTCCGGGTCGTTCTTGAAGGGGCTGAGTTGGGAGATGGTGTAGCGCCCGCCCTCAAAGGGGATCTGGGCGGAGGCCAGCAGTTTGTCATAGGCCTGCACCAGATCGTTCTCCTTCTGCAGGTCGGGGATGATCTCCGGCGAGAAGGTCTTCAGTTTCATCTCGGCATGGGTGAACATCAGTTCGCCGTACTCGGCTGCGAACGCGGCGCGGAAGGGGCTGGCCAGCATCGCCTGGGTCCACGCCTGCTCGTACGCCTGCAGTTCGGGGTCGGCGGCGTTCCAGAACCGCTCCTCCCCGTCGTAGAAGGCGTCCCGGGTGTCGATGGTATGGCGGACGTGGGAGAGGGTCTTTTGGGTGCGAATATGCTTATTCAGCGTCTCCTTCTCCAAAAAGATTTCCCGGGCCTCCGGGTAGTCTGCGGCCTTCTGCAGGCGGGCGGTCAGGGCGGCCAGCTGCTCCTTCAGCTGCTGCAGATCGGGGCGCTGGTAGGGCATTTCAGAAAATTTCATTGTTTCACTTACCTCCTGGAGTTAAGGAACCTCTGAACAGATCCCGCCCCTGCGGGCTTGCACGCCTCTTGCCGGTATCTCCGCCCGGCAACCTGCGCAGGATGTATGCAGAGCTTCCTGAACTGTTTCTGCCGATTATTATACGAGGTCGGGAGGAAAATGTAAAGAGGCCAAACCATATACAAAGCCCCGCGCCGGGTGGCGCGGGGCAGGCGGGGTTTGCTCTTACCGCATCACCGCGCCCAGGTTGGCGCTGGTGACAAGGCGGGCGTAGCGGGCCAGCCAGCCGGACTTGACGTTCGGCTCAGGCTGGACGTAGGCCGCCTTGCGGCGGGCCAGTTCGTCCCCGCTGACCTTGAGGTTGATGGAAGCGTTGGGAATATCGATCTCGATGGTATCCCCCTCCTCAATCAGGCCGATGGGGCCGCCGGAGGCAGCTTCCGGGCTGACATGGCCGATGGCCGCGCCGCGGGACGCGCCGGAGAAGCGGCCGTCGGTGATGAGGGCGACGGTGGTATCCAGCTTCATGCCCGCCAAGGCGGAGGTGGGGTTGAGCATCTCCCGCATGCCGGGGCCGCCCTTGGGGCCTTCGTAGCGGATGACCACCACATCACCGGGCTTGATGCCGCCAGCGTAGATGACAGCAATGGCCTCTTCCTCGGAGTTAAAGACCCGGGCGGGGCCGGAGTGCCTCATCATCTCGGGAGCCACAGCGGACTGCTTGACCACGCAGCCGTCGGGAGCCAGATTTCCGAAGAGAACGGCGATGCCGCCGGTTGCCATGTAGGGATTGCCGATGGGACGGATGATGTTGGGATCCCGGTTGCCGGCATCGGCAATGTTCTCCGCAATGGTCTT
>CAZIVF010000080.1:0-9222 GCA_964542725.1 uncultured Subdoligranulum sp.
GCTACGCCGCTGCCCGGTGCGGCGGCGGGGTTGCTGCCCGCGCTGGCCGCGCTGCTGGGGGCGCGGGCCGTGGAGCCGGACGTCTTGGTCTGCCCCGAGGCGGCGCTGCCCCAGGCCGCCGAGCGCTGCGCTGGGGCGCTGGCCGCGGGGGGCTGTACCCTCACGGCGGTGCGCAACAACTGGCTGGACGAGACCACCCCCTTCCCCGGCATCGACCTGTTTGTGCAGACCGGCGGCGGCCCCGCCGTCCTGCATCTGCACACCGAGGCAAGCCTGGCCTGCCTGCAGAGCGAGGCTTGCCGCGCCCTGCAGGACGCCTGTCTCCGCGTGGATGAGGAAAGCTCCGAGGCGCTGACCCTGCGGGAGCAGCTGCGCAAGCTCTGTGAGAGCGCCCCCCGCCCGGCGGCCTTCCCCCGGCCCCGCCCGGCAACGGTCTTCTACCGCCTGACCGGCGGCGACCGCCGGGACGAGATTGTGCGGGCGGATGGCAAGCGCCAGTATATCTATGCCGTCGGCCCCTTCGCCTGGCGGCGCAGCACCCTGTTGCTGCGCTACCAGCTGCCCGGCAGCCCCTGCTTCGGCTGCTATGAGCCGGTGGACGAGGAAACCGCCCTGCATCTGCTGACCGCCCGCGCCTACGACCTGAAAAACCGCCTGGATGCCGTGCAGGCCGCCGCCCGCGCCGCCGCCGGGGACAAAACGACCCCCTGGGGCCGCCCCCTGTGGCAGCGGGCCGCGCAGATCGCCGCTGCGCTGGATGAATACGAGGCGCAGATCACCGCGCTGCTCTTTGCCACCGGGCTGGATGCTGGCGGCTGCACCGGCCGTGTGTACGCCGCGCTGGCCCTGCTGTGCGGCGGCGGGGAGCCGGAAGCCCTGCTGCGCCGGGTGCGCGGCGACCATATGGCCGCCGAGGTGCTGCGCTGTACCCTGAAGGAGGACAGCAACCCCCTCTGGCTGGGCCGCACCCCCACCGGGGAGGAGGAAGCCTGGTTCGCCGCCAACGCCGCCGCCGTCAAACTGCTGGACGGCGATCTGGAAGCCCTGCCCGCCGGTGCGCGCCGGGACCTGCTGAAGCGCAGCCTGCTGCAGAGCCCCTGAGCCCGCCCCGCCGGGCGCTCCGCACGCCGGAGGAATCCGGAATTTCCCAGGGAATCGAGAGGAGGAATACCCCCTATGGCAGACTATGATGAGGTCCAACGGGCCAACGAACTGATCGACCAGATCAACGCCCTGCGGCAGGAGAACGCCGAGTTGGCCGCCGAGCTGGACCAGTGTATCCAAAATGTGGGCATCCTGGCCGGCAACGTGCAGGTGGTCAGCAACAGCGTGGGCCAGACGATGGGCGCGCTGGAGCAGACCGTCGCCGCCGCCAGCGCCGACGTGGAGGAGGTGCGCCGCGCTCTGAAGGCGCTGACCGAGAGCTACTTTGTCTTCAAGCAGCTTTCCACCGCCTCCAAAAACCTGACGCAGTACACCGACGAGTACAACACCCGTTTCGCCTTCTACCATGAACTGCGCCGTGTCACCCTGGGCTATGTGATCGGCCTGGAGGCCGGCTTTGCCAGCAGCGCTGTCATGCGGGAAAAGGTGGAAAAATGCTACCTGCAAAACACCGACTACTGGCTGGCCTACGCCGCCAGCGCCGTGATGCTCTGGGCCTCCAACGAGCGGGAGGCCGCCAAGCGGGCGCTGAACAAGAGCCTGAGCATGGACTTCTACCGCGCCAGCGTCTTCTACCTGCTGGTCAACCTCCGCTTTGGCCGGGTGGAAGTGGCCCGGGAGTGGTACCTGAACTACCTGGATAAGGTGGACTACGCCAACCTGGGCGAGGAGTGGCGCTATCTGCTGCAGGCCTACCTCTCGGGCGCTTTCGGCCAGGATGAGGAGTTCCAGGAGCTGGTGCAGGCTGATTTTGACAAGATGATCGCCCAGGTGCGGGCCACCACGGCGGACTTCGGCGCCCGGGTGGCCGAGCGCGCGCGCCGCGAGGCCGAGACCACGCTGCACCGCACCGAGCTGAGCTACCCCGCCCTCTCGGGCGTCTGCGCCGAGTACGATACCCTGCTGGGGATGCTCTCCGACGCCGAGAAGTACGCCGGCATCGCCCGGGAGTACAACGAACTGGCGGACATCGTCATTGAGGAGGACCCCGACGTCCCCCAGCGGGTGGAGAACGTGCTGTACGACCTGATCAACAGCTACGACGTGCAGGAACTGGCCGTCGTCAAAAAGATCAAGTACAACGAGGCGGTCATGGAGGCCGAGGGCGACCTGAAGGCCGCCCAGCGCCGGTACGACCTGACCTGGGGCGACGCCGGCGTCAAGCGCCCGCTGGCCGACCTGCTGATCCGGTGGGCCTTCCAGAAAACCGCCCTCACCGGCGGCATCATGGTGCGGCGGTTTGCCATCAGCTTCCTGAAGGAGGGCATGCTGCGGGGCTTTGAGCAGTTTGCCGACGCCTGCCGCCGCCGGGAGCCGGAGCGGGTCACGATTCAGATCGACGGCTGGACCGGCAGCTGCGGCGAGAATGAGTTTGAGGCCGCCCGCCCCAAGCTGGAAGCCTGCTACGATAAAAACAAGCTGAAGAACGCCCTGAAGGACAAGTACATCCAGATCTTCGGCCTGATGTGCCTGGCCGCGCTGCTGATCCTGGTGGTGATGGTGTTCAGCTTCTCCCCCACGGCGCTGGTCATCGCGGTGCTCACCGGCGTGGCGGGCGGATTCCTGCTCTGGCGGCGCTTTGTGGATGTGGGCCGCCAGCTGGAGGAGCGCAAGCGCAAGGGTGTGCTGCGGCTGCGCCAGGCGCTGGAGGAACTGGCCCAGTGGCGCGCCGCCTACCGGGCGGCGGATGCCCAGATGGAAGACATCCGCCAGGCTATAGACCGTTTTTGAAAGGAGAGATAGAGTATGTCCAGTGCAAGCGCAGCGATCTCGGCCCTGAACGCGTCGGTCAATTCCTTTGAATCCCGCATCGAGGGCAAGGTCGTCAACGTACACAACGCCAGCTGTGACGTGCAGAGCACTTCCCAGCAGATCTACGCCGGGATCGAAAAATTCAAGACCGACATGATGCACGGCGAGCAGACCCAGATCGCCCACGAGAACATCATGCGCATCGACCAGATTCTCAAGGAGCAGTTCGGCAGCCATGAGGCCATCCGCAAGACCATCATCGGCGTGGTGCGGGATTTCGATATCAACCTGGTGCGCAACAGCACCATCCAGGAACTGAGCGAGGAGCTTTGGATCACCTCCTCCCGCTACTGGCTGTCCTACGCGCTGATCGCAGTCACCGCCTGGGTAAACAACTACCCCGATGTGGCCCGCAACGCCCTGGCTGAGGCGGGGCGGCGGGATGCCGTCAAGACCACCCTCTTCTTCTGCCTGATGAACCTCCGCTTTGACCGGCTGGAGACCGCCAAGCAGTGGTTCTTTGAGTACATGAACATTCTCGATCCCACCATGCTCCAGCGGGAGACCGAGGTGATGGTGCAGGCTTTCCTCAACGGCCTCTTCGGCAAGGATAAGGAGCTGGAGGACGCCGTGCTGGATACTATCGACGAGTGGATCGCCATCATCAACGCCGATGCCGCCCTCTGCGAGGAATTGGTGGACAAGTACGAGGCTTACATCCGCACCCTGCATGTGGGGGCAAAGTTTGAATACCAGGCCATCCTGGATTTCTGCACCAACGCCGACCAGGTGCAGGCGTCCTACCGGGAGATCAGCAAGTTTGACGACCTGATGGACCTGGTGGAGGAACTGGATGTGGAGCCGGAGGCCCAGTACGACGAGAACTACCGCGCCCGGGTGGATGCCGTGCTGATGGACCTGATCTCCAAATACGACGACGACGAACTGGTCCTGCGCAACGAGCAGGCCCGCTACCGCTTCATCGTGGAGCATGAGGGGGATCTGGACGCCGCCGAGGAGGCCTACGACGCCTTTTCCGCCGGCCAGAGCGAGCATTTCAACATCGGCAAGCAGATGATCCAGTGGGTTCTCTTCGACGAGGACCAGGACGTGAACATCCAGGTGCGCAAGTTCGGCTTCCAGAACACCCGCAACTGGTTCGCCCAGGCGGTGGAGCGCTGGGCCGGGCAGGTCCACGCCGCCCTGCCGCTGGAATACCACCTTTCCATCGACGGCTGGACCGGCGTGAGCAACGGCAGCGACGCCGCCGAGCAGAACACCGCCATGAAGAACTATTACGAGAACAATAAGTTCCAAAACATGTTCCTCAACATCCCCAACATCACGGCGGCCATCATCCTGGTGCTGAGCCTGGGGCTGGCCTTCGTCTCCCTCTATTCTCTGGTGGCCAGCGCGGTCTCGCTGGTGGTGCTGGTGGTCAACTGCCTGCGGGCCTTCAAGAACTACCCCCAGCGGGTGGCCCGTGGGCTGGCAAACCTGAACGCATGCATGGCGCAGCTGGCGGATTTCCGCCGCTACTATGACGAGAAGCGGGCCATGAAGGCCGAGCTGCTCCAGCTGGCGGACTACATCTGAGGCGGGGCGGCGGGCGCTTTGCCCCCGCCGCCTGCCGGAACAAAAAGGAAGCCCCGCACCGCCCCAGGCAGCCTGCAGGGCGGGGGCGCGCCGGAGCCTCCCCAAAAACAAAGGAGTGTACATCATGGCAGAACTGCAAAAGGACACCGAGTTTGAAAAGATGGTCGAACAGCGCATCAACGAGAGCTTCCGCACCCCCGTGGCGGGCGGCAGCATCAACGATGAGCGGCTCAAGGAGATGAACAAGAAGCTGCCCGCCTGGAGCCTGGAGCCGCCCTACAGCTTCCTGAAATGAGGCTGGCCGCCCTGCGGCGGCTGCTCCGCCCCGCCGCCCCGCCGCCCGCACCCGGCGCGCCCGCCAACTACGGCGAGTGGCTGCCCCTGCTGCGGCAGCTGCGCCGGGGCGAGCCGGAGGAAGCCCTGCTGGCCCGCGCGGCCCGGGGCAGCCTGAGCGGCGGCGCCGTGGAATTGGAATTGTTTGCGGACGAATTGGCCCGCACCCTGGACGCGATGCTGGCCGACGCCTTCGCTACCTTCCGCCGCGGCATGGAGGTGTACGCCGCCCGGGGGGATGACACCGCCCTGCTGCGGCAGTTCCGGCAGCTGCGGCGCCGGCTGGAACTGTGCCTGTTTTTTGAGGCGCTTGACTTCCTGCCCGAGGAGAAAAAGCGTCGGCTGGGCGCCCAGGTGCGCGATTACGCGCTGGCCTACTGGCGCAGCGCCGTGGCGGCGGTGGAGCAGGATGCCCGCCGCCGGCCCGCCCCCCAGTGGGAGGATGCGCTGCACCAGCTGCGCCGCATGGAACCCTTTGCACCGCCAAAAGAATGGGAGCTTCTATGAGCAACTACGCCCAGACCCGGCAGGAGGTCCTGCATTATATCCGCGCCCGCGCGCCGCTGATCCTGATCGAGACGGCGGAGCGGCTGCGCGCCGAACGGCTCCTGCGGGAGCTGGCCGCGCAGGAGGGCGTCGACCTGCAATATTATACCGAGACCCGCCAGGTCAGCCGCCTCACCGGCGGCCCCGCCTGCGATACCAAGGGCGACCCGCTGGCCTACATGGCCAAGCTGTTCCGCAGCCAGCGGGGGGCGGTGTTCGCCTACGGCGACGTCCAGCGCATCGGGGAGGACAACGCCTTCAGCAGGGAACTGCTGGGCGTGCTCTACCTGGCCTGCGAGAATCGCGGAACGGTGATCCTCATCACCGCCGACCCGGTGTGGCCCCGCATCGCCCAGTTCGGCCTGCTCACCCGGCTGGACCCGCCCGACCGGCAGGAGCGCCTGGCCCAGGTGGAGCGGTTCCTGCACAAAAACCGCTGCGCCACCGACTGGGACGGCGAGGCGGTGCGCCAGGCCGCCACCCTGCTCCGCGGCTTTACCGAGCAGCAGATCGAAAACGTGCTGGCCTCGGCCGCCGTGAGCCGGGGCGGCCTGTTCCGGCGGGACATGGCGGAACTGACACGGCAGAAAAGCCGGCTGTATGCGGCCATCCCCTGCGTGCAGGAGGTGCGCCTGCCCCCCGGCGAGGAACTGGCCGGCCTGGAGTGCCTGAAGGAGTGGCTGGACGGCAAGCGGCGGGTCTTCTTTGCCGAGGACGACCTGCTGGAGGCCCGGGGCCTCAAGCCGCCCCGGGGTGTGCTGCTCTTTGGCGTGCCGGGCTGCGGCAAATCCAGCGCCGCCCGGATGATCGCCCGGAACTGGGAACTCCCCCTTTTCCGCTTCGACATCGGCAGCGTCTATGACAAATGGGTGGGCGAGAGCGAAAAGAAGATGCGGGACGCCCTGCAGTTCCTCGACAATGTGGCGCCCTGCGTGGTCTGGGTGGACGAGATCGAGAAGGGGCTGGCCGCCTCCGCCGACGGGGACGACATCGGCAAGCGGGTGCTGGGGCAGTTCCTGTACTGGCTGCAGGAATCCGCCCGGCGGGTCTTTCTGGTGGCCACCGCCAACAATGTGGAGGCGCTGCCCGCCGAGCTGTTCCGCAAGGGGCGCTTCTCGGAGGTGTTCTTCCTGGATCTGCCCGGGCCGGAGGGCCGCGCCGCCGCCATACGGCGGTACGCCGCCCGGGCGCTGGAGCTGGAACTGGAACCGGAGGCGCTGCGGCGCCTGGCGGCGTGCAGCGACGGTTTCTCCTATGCGGACATCGAGTACGCCGTGACCGAACTGGCCCAGGAGGCGATTGCGGGCGGCCCGCCGCCCACCCCCCAGGCCCTGGAGGAGCGGTTTGCCCGGCTGATCCCGTTTGCCAAGAGCAGCCCCGAAACATTGGAAAAAATCAGGGAGTGGGGGCGGCAGCGCGCCGTACCCGCCGCCCCTAGCGCAGGAGGGATCGTATGAGTAGTATTCCTGAATTGGAAGCCGAATTGTCCCGGCAGCAAAGCATCAATTACGAGCTGCGGGCTGAGCTGAACACCATCGCGGCGGGGGTGGGGACCGCCACCGCCTCGGTGGAGGCCCTCAACGCCCACATCCGGGATACGCTGGACGACAGTGCCGGACGGCTGGATGATTCCCACGGGCTGATTATCCGCTCCATCGAACTGCAGGGCGAGATCGAGCGGCAGTATGTGCTCTTCAAGAACATGGAGCTGGCGAACAAGAAGATCCGCGCCTGCAACAACAAAAAATACTATGAGTTCGCCCACTACCGCACCGTCCGCAAGCTGGTGCAGGGCATGATGGACAACCTGGATGTCCATATGGTCAGCGATGCCACCGTCTACAAATCTATCGAGAAGGAGCATCTGCAAACGCCGGATTACTGGCTGACCAGCGCGCTGCTCGCCGTGATGGCCTGGAAAAACGACGATAAGGCGCTGGCCGACCGGGCGCTGCGGGTGTCGATGCAGCTTTCCCAGAAGGACACGGCGGTCTTTATGATGATCTTCAACCTGCGGATGCACCGGGAGGAGGCCGCCCTCAAGTGGTTCCTGGTCTACCAGCGGTGCGAACTGAAGGGGTCCGACCGGCGCACCTTCCTGATGCTGTTCAGCCTCATCAGCCGCACGCTCAGCCAGGATGACAGCCTGGACGAGAAGGTGATCGACGAGATTGTCAGCTTCATTGGCCGGGTGGTGGATGCCGACTACGAGAGCGAGGGCTACGACGAGGAGGAGGTCATCATGACCATCCGCCGCCATCTGGACCGGATGAAGCCCCGGGACGAGCTTTCCTATGAGACGCTGCGCCAGTGCTGCACCGAGTACGCCCGGGTGGCCGACCTGATGATGCAGGCCAAAAACAACGGCAACATCCTGGAATTTATCCTGCGCACCGTCAACGTCCCGCCCGAGCAGCGCAACGAGTTCCTGAAAAACTTCCTGCAGGAGCAAATCGACCAGCCCAACCAGACTGAGCGGGCGGTCTACGAGGAGATCGAGTATAACGAGACGATTATCCGGTGCAGCGGCGACAAGGAGCGGGCGCAGGCGATCTTTGAGACCGAGAGCCGCCGCCGTGAGAACGAACTGGACATCATCGCCGAGATGGTGCGCTGGGTCTACACCGCCGAGGATCCGGAGGTCAACGGCCAGATGCGGCTGAACATGTTCACCCTGACCCGGGATCAGACGCAGGCCGCCATCGAGGACAACGTCAGCTACTACCGCGCCCAGGATGTGGACCACCTGGATATCCGTATCAGCGATTACGAGACCAAGGCGGATTTCACCAACCCCCAGGGGGAAAACGCCAAGGTGCGCACCCACTATGAGGCCATCCGGGATGCCGAACTGGCCCAGATCAAAACGCTGCCCGCCATCCTCGCCTTTGTG
Source organism: uncultured Subdoligranulum sp. (assembly GCA_964542725.1). GTDB lineage: Bacteria > Bacillota > Clostridia > Oscillospirales > Ruminococcaceae > Gemmiger. The sequence goes on from CAZIVF010000080.1 coordinate 8,285, forward strand.
GCGGCGGGGGCCGCGGCGGCAGGGGCCTTCTTCGCCGGGTGGTGGCTGCTGGGTGTGGCCGCCTGCGGCGTGGGCTTCGGCGTATTCAAGCTGATCGCCAACAACGGGCGGCGCAAGAACCTGGCCGCCGCCTGTGAGGCCAGCGTTCAGAGCGCCCAGGCTATCCTGGCCCAGCTGTTTGAGGAACACCGCGCCTACCGCGCCGAGATGGCAGGCTACGACGCCTACTATGACCGCATCATCGAGGAGCTGGAGAAGGTGGGCTGACAAGTCCGCCGCGCAACCTTGCACGGCAACCCATTCACGGTCTGCCGCCCTCTTACGGCAAGGTTCCGCCTTGATTTTTCTTGCCACTAACCCGGAGACGTTTTGCCGCCGCAGGCGTTCCTCTTTCGGTTTCGAAAGAGGAACCGAGAAAGAAACCACCGATTCCGACGCGGTGGACGCACGGCTCAGGGGCTGCTCGCCCCCTGAGAACCCCAAAGAAGAAGTCGCGGACCGGGAAGGGCAAAGGACACGCCATTGCCCTTCCCGACCCGCTCCGATTGAACTGCAGGGGGTTCCCCCTGCACCCCAGCGCCCTTCGGCGGCCGCCCCTTGCCCGGCGGACGGTTCCCATCATTCGTAGGGGCGGCAAAAACGGCCCGCCGCGCCGGCGGGGACCCTGCGGCGGTTCCAATCGTATTCTGCTTAGAAAAAATTATGATAGAGGGGAGAATTTTTATGAAAACCTGTCCTTCCTGCGGCGCAGCCTTGGAGAATGAGAGCGCCGTCGTCTGCCCCAGCTGCGGCGCTTCGCTCAGCGCGGGCGGCAGCCGCTTTGCCCGGCGCAGCCGCGTCTCGCGCCCTGAGCGCTCCGAACGGCCCGCCCGCCCGGTGCGTCCCGCCGCTGCGGCCCCCGCCTCTCCGGAAGCTCCGGCGCGGCCCGCCGCCTCGGA
>CAZIVF010000081.1:0-9071 GCA_964542725.1 uncultured Subdoligranulum sp.
TTACGCATATTCACCGCGCCGTTTTGCCGGGGATGGCCGCCAGCAGAGCCGCCCGCTCATTGGGGAGGGCTCCATCCATCACCGCCTGCAGCAATTCATGGAGGATGCGCCCCACATCGGGGCCGGGGCGGACCCCCGCCTCCATCACGTCGCCGCCGCTGACCTGCAGCTGGGCGATGGTGTAGCAGCCGGTTTTGGCCAGCGCGCTCATGCGGCGCTCAAACGCCGTCACGGCGGCCCGGCGGCGGGCCACCGCAGGCTTGGGAGCGTGGGCGTCCAGATCGGCGTATTTCAGGATGCACAGCCTTTGCAGGAACACCGCGCCGTACCGCCCCAACAGGCGGAGGATGGCCGGGTCCTCGGTGGGAAGAGGCGCATCGTGGATGGCCACCAGGTCGGGGACGCCGTCCACCAGGTAGGCGGGCGCTTTGAGCCGCCGCAGAACGGCCCGCGCCTGCTTGGACCCCCGCTGGTTGTGACCGTGGAAGTGGGCTGCGCCGTCCGGCCCGACGGTGCGGCACTGGGGCTTGGCCATATCGTGGAGGAAGGCCGCCCAGCGCAGGATACGGGTGCCGCGGGCATCCTGCCCGCGCAGATCCAGCGCCCCCACGGTGGCCGCCGTGTGCCGCCATACGTCGTAGCAGTGCCACGGCCCCGGCTGGGTGCAGCCGATGCAGGGGCCGAGCTCGGGCAGAACGCCGGTCAACAGTTCGCCGTACCGCGCCAGCACCGGCCCGGCGGATGGGCCGGCCAGCAGCTTATCCAGTTCGGTGTAGATGCGCTCCGCCGAGACGGCGGCCACACTCTCCCGCAGACGCAGCGCGGCGGCGGCGGTCTGCCCGTCCAACGTGAAGCCCAGCTGGGCCGCAAAGCGCACCGCCCGCAGGATGCGCAGCGCATCCTCCTCAAAGCGGGCGTCGGGGTTGCCCACGCAGCGTATCGTCCCCAGCGCCAGATCGGCCCGGCCCCCGAAGGCATCCACCAGGCCCTCGCCGGGGGCGTAGGCCATGGCGTTGACGGTGAAGTCCCGCCGGGCCAAATCGGCGTGCAGATCGTCCACAAAGCGCACTGCGTCGGGGCGGCGGTGGTCGGTGTAGGCGCCATCCAGCCGGTAGGTGGTGATCTCGTAGGGGCTGCCGCGGATGATAACCGTCACGGTGCCGTGCTTTTCGCCGGTAAGAACCAGCTTATGCCCGGCGAAAAGCTCCCGCACCTGGGTCGGGCGGGCGGCGGTGCAGATATCCCAGTCCCCGGGGGTGCGGCCCAGCAGGCTGTCCCGCACGCAGCCGCCCACCGCATAGGCGCTGTACCCCGCGCCGCGCAGTGTGCGCAGGATTGTCATCACATCCCGCGGCAGATGGATCAGATGGTACGCCACGCCGCCGCCCCCTTTCTCAAAAAATTCAAGATCCGTTCACTGCATTTTCCACTGTTGGGTCAGGTCCACCACGCAGGCTACGCAGTCCCCCTCGGCCTGGAGGGCGGCCGCTTTGACCTCGGCGGCCTCGGGATCCTCCATCCAAGTCAGGAGGAAGAAGTTTTCCGCCGGGACCTCATAGTAGACCCAGGCGCCGTCGGCGCGGAGCAGATCTTCCAGATGGTCCAGCTCGGCGTCCAGAAGGCCCTGGCCCTCCTCGCCGTAGATCATCTCATGGCTGACCTGCAGGGAATCGATGACGGTGATGCTGGAATGGATGTAGGTATCGCGGTCGGTCTGCCCGCCGCTCCGCTCCCAGGCGGTGGCGAAAGCCTTGACAAGCAGTTCGCGCACCTCCAGCTTAGAGTCTCCGGGTTGATACATCGTGTCTCACTGCCTTTCGTAAATCATGTACAGTATAGCACAAAATAGCATCCTGTGGTATCCTGTTGAAAGAAATTTCCGGTTATCTCTTGACTTTATACCGGCTTTACCCCTTGTTGAGCCCGTAGGGGCGAGCATTGCTCGCCCGGGGGGCGTCGCGGTTGCCAAAAGGTTCACGGCGGGACTGGGATGAAAAGAGGCTTTTGACAGACTGAGGCCGGGACTTTTCGTCCCGGCCCGACGCTTTTTTCTTTGGGCCCCTGCGGTGGGTTATCCCAGCAGCAGGCGGTGCAGCGCCGCCACATCGGGGGCGATGGCCGTGGCGCCGGCAGCCTCGTGCTCGGCGCGGTCGCCGTAGCCGTACAGCACGCCGATGCAGTCCAGCCCCACCGCTTTGGCGCCCAGGATATCGTGCTCTCTGTCGCCCACCATCACGGCTGTGCGTTTGTCGGCCACGCCGGCGATCTGCAGCGCGCAGGCGATGACATCCGCCTTGGCAGGGCGTCCCCCGCCCGGAAGGGAGCCGACCACATGGTCAAAATACGGCAGCAGATCGAAATGCTTCAGCACGCGGTTGGCGGTGGTCTCCAGCTTGGAGGTCGCCACCAGCACCGTTTTGCCCGCCGCCTTCAGGTCCTCCAGCAGCACCGGGATACCCTGGTACACGCTGTTTTCCCAGATGCCCTGCTCGCGGTAGTGGGCCAGATACAACTCCACCCCTTGCGCCGCCCGCTCCGGATCCAGGCCAATATAGTCCCGGAAGGAATCCATCAAAGGCGGGCCGAGGAATTTTTTCAGCACCGCCTGCTCCGGCACAGGGCATCCCAGCTGCCGCAGCGCATAGACCACGCAGTTGGTGATCCCGGGGCCGGAATCCGTCAGGGTGCCGTCCAGGTCGAACAGGATTGTCCGATAGTCTTTCATCGGCTTGCCTCCGTTTTAGGGAATCTCTACATCAGTTAAACTTAAAGATTTTCTGCGCCACGCGGTAGCCCCACAGGCTGATCTTATGGCCCACCCTGCCGGGCAGATTGCAGCCGCCCGCTACCGAGAAAAGGCAGCGGCGGTAGAGGCGCTTGTCATGGGCTTTCAGGTCGGCCCACAGCTGCTCCCGCTTGGCGAAGGCCTCCGGCGAGCCCTCCATCGTCAGGAAAATGCTGGAGATCGCCATCATCATGGCGAAGTAGTTGAGCATATAATTGCGCAGCTTCTCCTGCGTGACGGGCAGGGCGTAGACATCTACCGCCCGCATCATGATGCGTGTCACCCGAAGCTGCTGATCTACCCGTTTGACCATGACCTTCTCGTTGACGCTCTGGTCCTCCCGGCCAATGTAGTAGCGGTAGAGGTCCAGGTTCATGTAATAGATGGTGCGCACCTCGGGCAGGGGTTGGTAGACAAAGATATTGTCCACATAGAAGGTATGCTTGGGCAGTTCCAGCTTGCAGGCCCGCAGCACCTCGGTGCGGTAGATGACGCTGTGCATTAGGATGTTGCGGTCCTGGGGGAAACGCCCGATCTCACTCCATTTGAAGACCCGGTCTTGGGGCAGGATGCCCTTGTAGGTCACTACATGGCGGGTATTATCGCTGACATGCTCATAGACATAGTTGCACAGCAGCAGATCGACGGGTTTCTCCGTGGCGGCGAACGCCCGCAGGCGGGTCATGACCTGGGCCAGGGCCTGGGTATCCAGCCAGTCGTCAGAATCCACAACCTTAAAGTAGAGGCCGGCGGCGTTGCGGACGCCCTGGTTGACGCCCTCGCCATGGCCGCCGTTTTCCTGGTGGATAACCCGGATGATGGAAGGGTATTGGGCGGCGTACTCGTCGGCCACTCTGCCGGTATCGTCGGTGGAGCCATCGTTGACAAGAATGATCTCAGCCTCCTCCCCGGCGGGGAGCAGACTCTCGATGCAGCGGGACATATAGGCGGCTGAATTGTAGCATGGTACAGTAAAGGTAATAAGCTTCATACACGTCTCCTTGCGCATAAAATGACGGATTTTTGCCGTCTTGTACAAACACAAGTATAGAATACCTGTTTTGCGCAAAAAAAACAAGGGCCGTCGGTGACTTTGGAACCTCTGAATCGATCGCAGCCTGGCGCGCAGATCGATTCGGCGCTTCCATTTTTCACTGGCGGCCCTTGGGGCTGTACAGATCAGAACAGTTCCCTGCGGACATGATCGTTCAGGCCGGAGGGGACCACATCGTTGTAGAGGCAGCCAGGAACGGCCTGGTTATGAACCTCATTGAACAAAACTCCCATCCAGTTGGTCAGCATTTGCAGCTTCAACATTGTCATCCATCTCCTTTCCGTTATTGGGCGGTCAAACCGCTTTCTTTGTCTTTATTATACGCGCTTGACAAAAAATATGCAATCCGCACTTTGTACAATCTTCCGAAAATTTTTATTGCAATTTCCACATTTTCGTCATTTTGTACATTATTGCGCACCATTTGTCCGCATCATGCGGACAGTTCCTGCCACGCTTCCTGCATCGTATCCGCCGAGAAGAGGAACTCCCCATCCTCGGAATACACCTCGATGTGGCCGCCGACATATCTGAACTGCTGCGTCATGGGAAAACCGCCTTTCGTCTTTTGATGTTTTCATTATAGACGAAAGGCGGTGTAATAAACCGGACTTTTAAGTCCGTAAAGCGTTTTATAGGTACAATTAACCGTACCACAAAACAGTCGTGGCCCTGCTGGGTTTTGCCCCACCGTCGCGGCAGCCGCAAAGCTGTACAGCCGCCAGAGGAGCGTTCCCCGCACCAGCGGCAACGAAAGCTCTTAGACCCGCCGGATAGGTCTCCCGGCGGTCAGGCCCATCGTCCCCCCGCCGGTCTCTCCTACACTTTTCTCCCTCTTCAGTCTTCCTCATCCGGGCCGTCCTGCGCAAAATTTCGGATGGTTTCCAGGAACGCCGCGCCGTAGCGCTGGGCCTTGACCTGCCCCACGCCGGAGACGCCGAGGAATTCCGCCATCGTGCGGGGCGCTTTTGCCTCCATGTCCGCCAAGGAGGCGTTGGAGAAAACGATGTACACCGGCACTTCCTCCTCCTGGGCCAGACGCTGGCGGGTGGCTTTCAGGGCGGTCATCAGCGGGCTGTCCGACACCCCGGCCCGCCGCCTGCGGCGGGCGGACGAGGCGGCGGCAGGTTCCTCCCGCCGCTGCATCGTCACCCTGCCCCCGTGGAAGAGCACCTCCGCCGCGCGGGGGCCGGGTTCCAGGGTCTCATGGCGGGGGTTGCGCACCAGGCAGCCGCCGTCCAGCAGGCAGTCGATGAGTCGGCCCAGTTCCTCCTGTGAGCGGTCCTTCAGCAGGCCGTAGGTGGAAAGCGCGTCCAGCCCCAGGGCCAGCACCCGCTGATCCCGGCTGCCCCGCAGCACCCGCACCAGAAGCGCCTGCCCCACCGTGTAGCCCAACAGCCCCTGCACCCGCTTGACGCAGGAGAGGATGATCTGCGCCTCCCGCGTGATATCCGTCTGCCGGTAGCTGGCCCGGCAGGTGCCGCAGCATCCGCAGCGGGGCGGGTGGTCCTGGCCGAAATAGTCCAGTAGCCTGCCCCGCAGGCAGTCGCTGGTCTTGCAGTAGTCGATCATCGCCCGCAGGCGCTGGTAGTCCTGCGCCCGCACGGCCTCCTGCTCCTCCTCGGTCAGTTCCTCGCTGCCGCCGTTCTCGATGAGGAACCGCGCCGTCGTCACGTCGCCGGGGGAAAAGAGCAGGATACAGTCCGCCGCCTCGCCGTCCCGCCCGGCGCGCCCCGCCTCCTGATAGTACGCCTCGATGCTTTTCGGCATGTTGTAGTGGAAGACAAAGCTGACGTTGGATTTGTCGATCCCCATACCGAAGGCGTTGGTGGCCACCATGACCCGCTTGCGGTCAAACTGAAAATCCTTCTGGTTGCGCTGGCGCTCGGCGGCGCTGAGGCCCGCGTGGTAGCGGGTGGCGGGGATGCCCCGCGCTTTCAGTTCCTCGCAGACCTTCTCCACGCCGGAGCGGGTGGCGCAGTAGACGATGCCGCTTTTGCCGGGGCGCTCCTCCACCAGGGCGGCCAGCGTATCCATCTTATGTTTGGGCCTCTGCACGTCAAAAAACAGGTTGGCGCGGTCAAAGCCGGTGATCTCCTCCACCGGGTTCCGCAGGCCCAGCAGCCGCACAATATCCTGCCGCACCTGGGCGGTGGCGGTGGCCGTGAAGGCCGCCACCGCCGGGCGCGTCGGCAGCTGGGCGAGGAAGTCCGGTATGCGCAGATAGCTGGGGCGGAAATCCTGCCCCCACTGGCTGATGCAGTGGGCCTCGTCCACCGCTACCAGAGGGATCTCCGCCTCCTGCATCAGGGCCGAGAAGTCCAGCCCCTCCAGCCGTTCGGGGGCCACATACAGCAGCTTGTAGCGCCGGCGGCGCACCCCCTCCCCCACGCGGCGCATCTCGTCGGGCGTGAGGGAACTGTTGAGGAAGGCCGCCGCCACCCCCGCATCCTTCAGGGCGTCCACCTGGTCCCGCATCAGGGAGATCAGCGGCGAGACCACCACCGTCAACCCGGGCAGCAGCAGCGCTGGGATCTGGTAGCAAAGGGATTTGCCGCCGCCGGTAGGCATCACCCCCAGCACATCCCGGCCGGACAAGATGGCGTCGATAAGCGTCTCCTGCCCGGCCCGGAATTGGCTGTGGCCAAAATATTGCTGCAAAACCGCGTGTTTATCCATCGTCCGCCTCACCAACGGCGGCGGGGCTTGGCCATGGCAAAGCCAAAGCCGGCGCCGCACAGCCCGCCGACAATATGCATGAAATTCGCCACATTATCCTGCACGAACAGAATGTCATAGACTTGCTGGCCCAGGTAGAGCGCCGCCACCAGCAGCAGCGTCAGCGGGATCCGACCGTTGCGCATCCCCGCCAGGCTTGACAACATGATGAGCATAAAGACAATGCCCGAAGCCCCCAGCAGCGCTACGCCGGGGAAAAACAGGCACTGCAGTACCCCCGAAGCCACCGCCGTGAGCAGGATGCCCGCCAGCAGCGCGCGGCTGCCGTACTTTTCCTCCAGCGGCGGGCCGATCACCAGGAACAGCGTCATGTTCCCCAGAAAATGCTCCGGTCCCGCATGGCCAAGCACATGGCCAAACAGCCGCAGATAGAACAGCGGATCTGCCGGGCTGGCGCGGTAAACGCTGAAGAGGTAGGTGGTGGTCCAGCCGCCGGTGAGCTTATCCAGCGCCAACACCGCCAGTGAAAGGAAAAAGAAGGTCAGGATGACCGGGGAATTGTACTGTAACTTTTTCATGGCTTCCTCCTTGCCCCACCGGGGCGTTTTTACAGATCGGGGGGCAGCGCCCCCCGGGCGGGGGCGGTTTCTTCGTTCGCCCCTTGTCTGCGCCCCCGCCGCGGGGTATAATGGGGGCGGAGGTGTTGTGCGCTATGAACATTCAATGGGATGCCGACCGGTATGCCGCCCAGTTCTCTTTTGTGCCGCAGTACGGCGAAGCCCTGCTGGAGCTTCTGGACGTCCCACCGGGCAGTTTTGTGGTCGACCTGGGCTGCGGAAGCGGCGCGCTGACTGGTAAACTGGCGGCCAAAGGGTACCGCGTGCTGGGCGTTGATGCCTCCCCCGAGATGCTGGCGCTGGCCCGGACCAACAACCCCGGGCTGGAATTCACCCTGGGCGACGCCGCCTCCTTTTTGCTGTCGGAGAAGGCGGATGCCATCTTCTCCAACGCAGTGCTGCACTGGATCGACGGGGAACAGCAGCCCCGGCTGCTGGCGAACCTGGCCGCCAACCTAAAGCCGGGCGGTCAGCTGGTGTTTGAGATGGGCGGCAAGGGCTGCGCCGAGGCCGTACACAGCGCCCTGTCCGGCTGCTTTGCCGCGCGGGGGCTGGCATACCCGAGGACCTTCTACTTCCCCACCGTCGGCGGATATGCGCCGATGCTGGAAGCCTGCGGCTTGCGGGTGGAGTTTGCCGCCCTCTTCCCCCGCCCCACCGCGCAGAGCGGCCCCCACGGCCTGCGGGATTGGATCAATATGTTCGACACAAAGCCCTTTGAAGGGATGGACCCCGCCGTGAAGGAGGGGATCCTGAAGGAGGCGGAAACCCTGCTGCGGCCCACCCTCTGGGATGGCGAGCAGTGGGTCATCGACTATGTGCGCCTGCGCATGAAAGCGCGGAAAGCCGCGGACTGACGCTATTCTTCCGGGCAGAGGTAGCGGGGCTTGCCCCGGCTCGCCCTGCCGTACTCAATCGCCGCTCGAGGGCAGCGGCAGAGGCAGGCCATGCAGTGGGTGCAGTTCCCCTGCCACACCGGCCTGCCGCCGGCCAGCCTGATGTTGTTCAGCGGGCAGACCTGAGTGCAGATTCCGCAGCTGATGCAGGCGTCGGTGGCATAAAATTTTTTATCTTTCACAAGCAGCTTGCAGAAAGCCGGATTGACCACCGTGCTGGAAAACCAGTTCCCTATGCCGCCCGGCCGAGCGGGAAAATCCCGTCCCTGGGCAATGCAGTCCGCCGCCGCGTCGATAGCAGGTTCCGCCCGGGCAATGATGGCGCGAGCAGCGTCCTCCTCCGGAACGGGGAACATCGCCACATAGTTTTCCGGCATAAGGATCTGGGCGGTCCCCCGGCAGAGCAGCTGCTTTTCCTCACAAAGTTTTTGGGTGTACAGTCCCGCGCCGCCGATGCCGCCGCCGCAGGTCAGCACAAAATAGGCTTCCCGGCTGCCTGCCAGCGGGGTAGCCCGCAGCCAGTCCCGCACCAGGTGGGGCAGCTGCCAACCGTAGACCGGCGCTACAAACACAAAGGGCCGCGCCGAGTTCACCGGCGTATGATTCCGGCTGCGCAGCTTGGGGAGCAGGTCCTGGGCTTCCTCGTCCAGCTTTTCCGCCAGACGCCGCGCCACATACGCGCTGTTGCCGGTGCCGCTGAAATAGTAGATCATGCTCTGCCTCCGATCCGCATTGAGGGTAAGGGGTTGTTTTTCGGCGGAGGGGACCAACCGGGAATCGTCCCCGGGGCGTAGAGTTGGCTTTGAGGGTTTGACCCCAGACTGCGCGCCCCGGCCGCCGCAAGGGCAAGGAACCCCCGCGAGCCGCCGTTTTGCCGCTGTTTTAAGTATACCACGCCCGGCCATTCCCTGTCGATAAATTTTATTTGCATTTTGGATTGATATTTGGTATAATAGCTTTCGCCGGGTGATCCTCACTTGCGCGCAACGCCTTTTGCCCCGTTGCCGGCGGAGGTTTACCCAAAACTGAATAGCTTGAAA
>CAZIVF010000082.1:0-8942 GCA_964542725.1 uncultured Subdoligranulum sp.
TTGTGTGCGGTAAAGTTTTCACGTTTTGGGGGCGGCGGGTATCCGCCGGGGTTCGCAGAGGGGCGGTTCTTTCCCGATGTCTCTTACAGTAGCCGCTCGCCGTTTTGGAAGACGGCGGTGCCGTAGGCGGGCAGGGAAAAGCCGCCCAGATCGGCGGCGGTGCCGCAGGTATTCTGTAGGAAGACGAACTCCCCTCGGCGGCTTGCCAGCACACCGGCGGGCAGCGGCGCGGGCCAGGCGGGTTCCAGCGCCGCACAGAGCGGGCGATAGAAGGCGGGGTAAAAGTCCGGCGCAAAGCGGGTCGCCAGGTAATAGGCGCGCCCCCGGCCAAAGCGGTGGACTGCGGCGGCGGGGCAGCCGGCGTAAAAATCCTCGTCGTAGACCAGCAGGGGCTGGGCGCCCTCCAGCGCGGCGACCTCGCACAGGGTGGAGCCGGCCATGCCGGGCAGCGGCGCCGCGCCGCCGACGGGAACACAGCGGCGGCTTTCACCATCGTACAGGGCGTCGATCTCGGTGCGGCGCAGCCCCAGCACATCCACCAGGCCGTGGGGAGCGTCGCCCAGGTAACATAGATCGTTCTCGTCCACCACGCCGGACCAGTAGGTCACAACCAGGGTCCCGCCCTTCCCTACATAGGCCCGCAGCTTGGCGGCGAAATCCTCCCGCAGCAGGTAGAGCATGGGAACCGCCACCAGGGCGTAGGGGGAGGGGTCGCCGTCCTGGTTCAGGATGTCCACCGCCACGCCGTTCCCCCGCAGGCCCCGGTAGTGGAGCAGGAGTTCATCCCAGTAGCCCAGGCCGCAGTTGCGCGGCCCGGCTGCGCCCTCCATCGCCCACCAGTTGGGCCAGTCCATCACAAGGGCGGCCTGCTTGGGCTTTTCGGTTCCCGCCACCGCCGCCAGCCTTTCCAGCGCTTCGCCCACGGCGCAGGTCTCCCGGAAGCTGCGGGTATCGTCCCGGCCGCTGTGGTCCACCACTGCGCCGTGGAATTTCTCAAAGGAGCCGCGGCTCTGCCGCCACTGGAAGTACATCACACTGTCGGAGCCCTGGGCCACCGCCTGCAGGCCGCTCATCAGCTGCATGCCGGGGCGCTTGGTTTTGCTCACGTCCTGCCAGTTGGTCACGGTGGGGGTGCTTTCCATCATCCAGAAGGGTTTGCCCTTCAGGGAGTAGACCAGGTCGTGCATCAGGGCGGTATCCAGCGCGCGGGCCGTCTCGTCGCCGGGCTTGTGCCAGGTGGGGTAGTTGTCCCAGCTGGCCAGGTCGACCTCCCGGGCAAGATCAAAGTAGTCGATGGAATAATGGCGGTACATCAGGTTGGCGGTGCAGCGGGCGTCGGGCAGAATCTCCCGGATGCAGTCCCGCTCCCACTTCATGAAGTCGATGCTCTGATGGGAGACAAAGCGCCGCCAGGCCAAGTCCAGCCCTTCGTTGGTGATGTGGCCGTGGGGGGCGGGGCTTTCGATCTGGTCCCAATCAAAGTATTCGTGGCTCCAAAACTTGGTGTTCCAGGCTTTGTTCAGCGCCTCCAGCGTGCCGTAGCGCACCCGCAGCCAGCTGCGGAAGGCCGCCTGGCAGAGCGGGCAGTGACATTCGCCGGTCAACTCGTTGGAGAGGTGCCACATCTTCACGGCGGGATGGCGGCCAAACCGGCGGGCAAGAAGCTGGTCGATCCGGCGGGCTTTCTCCCGATAAACGGGGGAGGTATAGCAGTGGTTTTCCCGCACGCCGAAAAGCTGGCGGACGCGGTTGGCGTCGACCCGGCGCACCTCGGGGTATTTTTCAGCCATCCAGAGGGGGCGGGCCGCCGTGGGGGTGCTTAAATCCACCGAGATGCCGTTGGCCCACAGATTGTCGATGATGTTGGCCAGCCAGTCCAGGCGGTAGTCGCCCTCAGCCGGTTCCAGCGTGGACCAGGAGAAAACGCCCAGGGTAATCATGTTGACATGGGCCTGCTTCATCATCTCCAGGTCGCGCTGCAGGATATCGGGGCGGTCAAGCCATTGCTCCGGGTTGTAATCGCCGCCGTGGTATAAGGTCTGCATAGGAATCCTCCCTCTGTTGCTGTCGGCTGCTGTCTCAAAAGCCTATTCAGTATATACCATGCGCGCCCGGCTGCGCAAGACGGAAACCGGCTTTTTTCACAGCTTTTTTGCGCTGTTTTTGTGAAATAGGCCCGGCCCGGCGCGGGGCGGCCCAAAAAAAGGGCGCAGGGGGAACCCCTGCGCCGCAGTGCGCTGAAAGGATGGGGAAGCCGGGGCGAACCCGCCCTCACTCCCCAACGGCCTTGTTGGTGAGCATGGTGTGGGTGAGCTTGGCCATGTTGACCCCGCCCATGTGGGTGGCGCTCTCGCCCAGGCGCAGCACCTTGCTCTGGCCCTTGGCCTGGGGCAGCCAGGCGGGCAGGCCGGTGCCGTTGGGGTTGCCGGTCTTGGCAAAGTTGGTCAGATACTGCACCATCTGCTCGCTGAGAAGCCGGTCCTTGGCGGTAAAGGGCCGCCAGCAGTGGTCAAGCGTGCCGAACCAGTACCACAGGTCGCTGCTGTGCCAAGCGCCGCAGTCGTCGCCGGGGAGCTGCCGGTCAAAGAACCAGGTGTAGCTGGGCTGCTTGCCCTGGTCGGCCTGCAGGCGGCACCAGTTCTTTGCCATCTTGTGGATGAGGGGCGGCACGATGTCGTGGCTGGTGGAGCCGAGCATATAGGGGATATCCCGCTGCCGCCCCGCCTTGACCGTCTCGCTGCCGGTCTCGGTCAGGTAGACGCCGTCCAGGCAGGGTGCGCAGGCCTGCCCGCCGCCCTTGATCTCCTTCTTGGCGGCCTGCCAGACCTCGAACAGCTTGGCGGGTTCCAGCGCGCGGAAAGCCGCCAAATCGGCGCAGCCCGCCCGGGCCATGACCTCCTGCCAGAAGGGGTAGTGGCTGGCGGCGGGCTGGGCGCTCATCATTTTGCTGACGCCGCCGCCGCTGCTCATCACCGCCTTGGCCATCATCCCCTCGGTCAGGGGGCTGAGGCAGAGCTGCTGAACGCTCATCGCGCCGGCGCTCTGGCCCATGATGGTGATGTTGTCCTTATCGCCGCCGAAGGCTTCGATGTTGTCCCGCACCCACTGCAGGGCGGTCATCTGGTCAAAGAGGGCATAGTTGCCGGTGTGGCCCGCCTCCTCGGCCAGCTGGGGCAGGCAGGCAAAGCCCAGCGGTCCCAGCCGGTAGTTGATGGTGATACCGATGACCCCCTTGGTGGGCCAGACCGGGCCGTCAAAGTGTTTCTCATGCCCGCATCCGCCGGTGAAGCCGCCGCCGTGGATGTAGAACAGGACCGGCAAATTGTCGCCAGGCGCGGCGCTCTCCGGCGTCCAGATGTTCAAAAAGAGGCAGTCCTCACTGTAGGTATAGGTCTCGCCCCGGCGGAACTCGTTGTAGTAGAACGCCTTCTCCGGCACTTCCTCCTCGTTGTAGAAGGCGCGGGGCTGGTAGCTGCACGCGCCGTATTGGGCGGCGTCGTAGACGCCCTCCCAGCGGGTGACGATCTGGGGGTATTCCCACCGCCCGGCGGTGGCGTAGCGGATGCCCTTGTAGGCGGTCACGCCGGGCCACTGGCAGCTTGTACCGCGGATGGCGCCGCAGGGGGTCTGCAATTCTTTCATGGCTGCTCTCCTTTATTTGGATGTGTTGTAGGCGCTGGGCATCCAGGGGCAGGCGGCCTCCACGCCGTGGTTGTATTCCTCCAGTCGGCGCATCTGGTCCACCACATGGGGCATATCCATGCGGGCCACCAGCTGGCCGATCAGCGCCTCGCCCTCGTCCGCCAGGCGTTGCCGGGTCGCGGCGTCGGGGATGGACGGGGTGGACATATGATCCCGCCGGTCGGCGAAGCAGTAGCCGATGGCAGCGCTCTGGTAGGCTAAGGCGAAGATATCGTCGAAGGGGGCGCAGCTCTGGGGCTGCTGGTGGCAGTACGCGGTGGTCAGCGGCACATCCTCCAGCCGGCCCAGCATCTGATAGGCCCCCACCGTGATGGCATGGAAGCTATCCAGCGAGGTGAAAAGATCCCGGGCGTTTTTGGACATCTGCAGGCTCAGATCCATGTAGAGAATCGGCACGCCGGTTTCGTCAAAGAAATCCCGCACCATGGGGCTGCAGGTCATATGGGCCGGGCCGTGGAAGCTGATATAGATCTGCCGCTTGAACCCCTGGCGCAGCAGGCTGTGGGCGATGGCAGACAGATAATCAATGCCCTGCCGGATGCTGACCTGGACGGTGCCGCGCCCCGAAGCGGTGGCCCCGGCGTAGAAGTAGGGCAGGCCCGAAAGCGCCAGCCCGTCGCATGCCTCGGCCATCTTGAGGGCGTAAGCCTCACTGATGACGGTCTCACTGTCCAGCGGCAGGCCGCCGTGCATCTCGACAGTGCCGACAGGTACGATGATGATGTCGTTGCAGCGCAGATACTCCTCCACCTCGCTGTTCAGCAGGCGGGGCAGAAAACGGGTGCGAAGTTCCATATTCTTCAACTCCTTTTCCATATGATGGATTCAATCTGCCCCCGACGGATACCCCGCCGGGGGCAAAACGGTTCCTAATTCAGGATACTGCAAACGGGCGGCTTTGTCAAAACAAGAATCAGCCGTTGCTCTTCTGGGCGGCCTTCTGGGCGGCCTTGTGGGCGGCTATCTTGGCGCGGGTCTCCGGCGTGATGTTCCAGACGAACTTGAAGGAGGCCCAGGAACCGATGATGAAGATGGCCGGTACCAGCACGCAGAGAACCTTGATGCCGGTGATGGTGCCGGCGCTCTGCACGCCGCCGGCGGCGGCCACCGTAGCGTCATAGCCGATCCAGCCCAGAGCGAGGACGGCGGCGGAGTTGCCCACCGTCTGGCCGATGCGGCGGGCGAGGTTGAAGGTGCCGTAAATGGAACCCTCGGTGCGCTTACCGGTGACGAGTTCGTTGTAATCGATGGTTTCGCCCACCAGGCCCCACTGCATGTTGATGGAAACGCCTGCCACGCCGGAGGCCAGGCCGCTCCACACCATGTGGAAGAAGGGATTGACATTGGTGGTCATGTGCAGCACGAAGAGGATCACATACATCGCGCAGCCGATTACCAGGCAGTAGCGGATCAGATTCTCCAGCCCGAACTTCTTGGCCAGCTTGGGGGCAATCAGCAGCACGATGATGCTCAGCGGCATCGAGATAACGGCGGCGTAACTCATAACGCCGATATCGCCCAACACGTCGGCGTACATGTAGGTGCCGAGGGTGGAGCTAACGTACTGCATGCAGCAGATGCAGACGCCGTGCAGGCAGAGGGCCACAAAGGGACGGTTGGATTTGAAGACGCCGATGATGTCGGTCATCTTGGCGCTCTCCTCCTTGGAGGAGGTGGAGACGAAGCGCTCCTCTGTCCAGGCGTAGTGCAGCAGGCACATCACAAAGCCCACCAGGGCGCAGACCGCGGCGCCGATGCCGTAGCCGGTCTTGTTGGAATCACCGAACTGGGCCAGGAAGATGGGGAAGATCATCATGGGGATGATGTTGCCGATGGTTGCGCCAAAGCCGCGGGCGGAGGAGAGGGCGGCGCGCTCCTCATCGGTCTCAGACATGGCCGAGAGCAGCGAACCCATGGGGATGTTGAACATGGTGTAGCAGCCCTCGTACAGGATCTTGCAGACAAACAATACCACCAGCATGGCGGTCCCCTCAAAGAAGGTGGGGACGGTCCAGAAGGCGATGGCGGTCACGGCCAGCAGCGGCGTGGAGCGCAGCAGCCAGGGGCGGAACTTGCCCTTGGGGTTCTTGCTCTTGGCGTACATCTTGTCCATCAGGGCGCCCATCAGCGGGTCGTTGACGGCGTCCCAGACGTTCCAGACCAATAGCAGGGTGGCCAGGATCACCGTGTCCACCTTCAGCACGTTGGTGTAGTAGCGGGTCACATAGGCGCCCATCAGGGCGAACGTCATGCATCCGCCCATGTCACCCATGGCGTAGCCGACCAAATGTTTTTTGGACAGGCCGCTTTTGGTTTTTGTTGACATAAGATTTATCTCCTTTCTCAGTTTGCGGTGGGCGGCGGAAACTGCCGCCCTCGTCTATGCTATCATCATACGCTGCCAATGCTGCAAAGAAAATTACAAATCCAGCATAAAACATTGCAAATCCGACATTTGTGTGGTAAGATATGGACAAAATACACAAACAGAGGCGGGAAGAATTATGAAACTCTCACAGATGGGGGAACTCCGCAGCCTGTTCCAGCAGAATGGCCGGGAGCCGCCCAGAGGGAAAGAATTGGAAGAACTCCTGATCAAAAGGGGAATATTGTCAGACAATCTCTACCAAGAGTTGGAGATGGACTCCCCCTTTGTGAACACCCATGAGGATGTGAGTCAAACCGGCGAGGTGGTGCAGCTGCACAGCCATACCTTTTATGAGATGCTGTACTGCCGCAGCGGCAGCCTGCAATACCTGCTTGGCAGCGAGAGATACCGCATCCGGCGGGGGGATGTTCTAATGATCCCGCCGGGGGTGAGCCACCGCCCGCTCTTCCTGGAGGAACTGACCGAGCCGTACGCCCGCTATGTAGTCTGGATGAGCGGCGAGTTCTTGGCCCTGCTGGGCCACAGCTTCCCCGGCCTGCCCACCGAGCGTCCCCAGGCCCAGCTGCTGCGCCCCGCCGATGCCGCCCGGGATTTTTTGGAGGAGAGCTTCCGCCGCGGCTGCCGGGAGGGCACCCGGCGGGAGCCGGGGTGGCAGGCCGCCGTCACCGGGAACACCCTGCAGTTGCTGGTTTATACCGGCAGAGCGATGGAAGCGGGGCAGGGGTACATCCCGCCGGCGGAGAAACCGGAACTGCTGGACGCCCTGCTGGGGTACATTGAGGGGCATCTGGCGGAAAAAATCACGCTGGAGAGCGCCGCCCGGCACTTTTTGGTCAGCGAGAGCACTATTAGCCAGCTGTTCCACCGCAAGCTGGGGGTGGGGTTTTACCGCTGCGTGACCCAGCGCCGCCTCATCGCCGCCAAGGATCTGATTCTGCGGGGCAGGGCGCTGGAGGCGGTCAGCGAGGCGGTGGGTTTCGCGGACTATTCCACCTTCTACCGCGCCTTCAAGCGGGAGTACGGCATCAGCCCCGCCCAGTACCGCCGCATGCAGCGGAGGCCTGCGCGGGAGGGATGACCCCGGCTGTTCCGCCCCACGGGGCCTTGCATTGGGGCGCGGACTGTGGTACCCTTAAAGCGGCGATTCCGATACCGTATAATAAAGGAGATAACCCTATGCAATACCAAGCTGTGCTGGACCTATGGCGGCGGCGCGCCGGTGAGGACGCCGACCTGACCGCCGAACTGGAAAGCGTGAAAAACGACGCCGACGCCATTACCGACCGCTTCTACCGCGACCTGGCCTTCGGCACCGGCGGCCTGCGGGGCGTGCTGGGCGCCGGCACCAACCGGATGAACATCTACACGGTCCGCCGCGCCACCCAGGGCCTGGCGGATTACCTGAACGCCAGCCCCCTGCCCAAACGGGTTGCCATCGCCCACGACAGCCGCAACAAGGGCGAACTGTTCTGCCGCGAGGCCGCCCGCGTTCTGGCCGCCAACGGCATCACCGCCTGCCTCTACCCCCGGCTGGAGCCCACCCCCGCCCTCAGTTGGGCCACTCGGTATCTGGGATGCGGCGCGGGCATCTGCATCACCGCCAGCCACAATCCCGCCAAGTACAACGGCTACAAGGTCTACGGGGCGGACGGCTGTCAGATTACCCTGGAAGTGGCCGACGCCGTGCAGGCCGCCATCGGGCAGCATGACTATTTTGACAGCATCAAACTTGTGGATTACGAAGAAGCCGCGGCGGAGGGCCGCATCCAGATCATCAGCGACCGGTGCCTTTCCGACTTTGTGGACGCGGTGCTGGCTCTGCGCCCCGGCAACGATGTGAGCAAACTCAAGCTGGTCTACACCCCGCTGAACGGCAGCGGGCTGGAGCCGGTGCGGATGCTGCTGGCCCGCATGGGCGTGCCGGAGGAAAACGTCACCGTGGTGCCGGAGCAGGAGGCTCCGGACGGCGATTTCCCCACCTGCCCCTACCCCAACCCGGAGATCCGCGAGGCGATGGAGACGGGGCTGAAACTCTGCGATACCGTCCGCCCCGACCTGATGCTGGGCACCGACCCCGACTGCGACCGCATGGGCGCGGCCGTGCCGGACGGCCAAGGCGGCTACCGCCTCATCACCGGCAACGAGATGGGCGTGCTGCTGTTTGACTACATCTGCCGGGTGAGACTGCAAAACGGCACCATGCCGCAAAACCCCGTGGCGGTGACGACGATCGTCTCCACCGACATGGCGACGCCGATTGCCAAAAAGTACGGTGTGGAGCTGCGCCGCACCCTGACCGGCTTCAAGTTTATCGGCGAGCAGATCGGCCTGCTGGAAGCGGCGGGGGAGAAGGATCGCTACATCTTCGGCTTTGAGGAGAGTTACGGCTACCTCTCGGGCGCGCACGTGAGGGACAAGGACGCGGTGAACGCCGTGATGCTGGCCTGCGAGGCCGCCGCCTACTACGCCGCCCAGGGGATGAGCCTGCTGGACGCGGTGAATGCCCTGTACAAGGAGTTCGGCTTCTACCGCAACGCGCTGCACAGCTTTACCTTTGAGGGAGAGAGCGGCATGAAAACCATGCAGGGCATCATGGCGCGTCTGCGGGCAACTCCGCCGCAGACAGTGGCGGGCTATGCGGTGGAGACCGTCACCGACTATCAGAACGACGCCACCGGCCTGCCCAGGGCCAACGTGCTGGAGTACCGCTTTGCAAACGGCGCCAAGCTGATGGTGCGCCCCAGCGGCACCGAGCCGAAGATTAAAGCCTACCTCTCCGCCGTGGGCCAGAGCGAGACGGAGGCAGACGCCGTCAACGCCGCTTTGGCCGAGGCTGCCGCAAACTGGATGA
>CAZIVF010000083.1:0-8901 GCA_964542725.1 uncultured Subdoligranulum sp.
AATCCCGCCCTGCGGGCTTGACGGTCCGGGTACCGGATCGATTTGGAATTTCCCTAAGGCAATCCCGCATACTTCACGGCTGCGCCTAAAGCGCCGCGCCGGCGGCTGCGAGATACCGCCGGCGTTGAGAAAATGCTCGTTGAGCCTACAGGTTCAACTGCGCTTTTCCCTGAACCGATTACCTCTTGTTCGCCGTATCGGCACTTTGCATTGTGCGGTATTTCCCTAAAAATAAGGACGAATTTGGTGTAACTCCGAGTTCGTCCTTTTTTGCAAAGCCAGGCGATTTGATGTTGTGCCATGCGTCCTCCACGGCGGGGCTTTGGATTTTGCAGCCGCGCGTCAGCAGCCACGGCAAGCCCTATGTATATGCCAAGCAAAGCCGCGCCGCCCGGCTGGCGCTGCACGCCGGAGCAGATCCTGCAGGCCGTCCATTTTCAGGAGCAATACTTTGAGGTGGAACTGCAATTCCTTCCCGCTTCCTGCAATTCCTGACTGCTTATTTCCCCGAAAGGAGGTTCCCTTGCCAACCATCGACAGTTCCATCCAATACCTCAAGGGCGTGGGGCCTTCCTTCGCCAAAAAATTTGAGAAATTGGGCGTCGCCACCATCCGCGACCTTCTGCTCCACTATCCCCGGCGGTATATCGACTATTCCCAGCCCTACACGGTGACAGCGGCCCCCTACGATACGGACTGCTGCGTCAAAGCCACTGTGCTGCAGAGGGACCCCGACCGCCGCATCAAGGGCGGGCGGACGCTCACCCATGTGTTGGCGGCGGACGATACGGGGGTGCTGGCGCTCTCCTGGTTCAACGCGCCCTATGCGGCCCAAAAGCTGCATCCGGGGCAGACCTACTATTTTGAGGGGCGCGTCGGCGGCAGCCTGACCCACCGGGAACTGCTGCATCCCTTCATCCGCACCGAGGCCCAGGTGGAAGCCTGCCCGCTGCTGGCCGTCTACCCCAGCACCGAGGGGCTGCCCGCCACCCGCTTGGCCAACTGTGTGCAGGCAGCGCTGGCCTATGTGGACGAGTTGGACGATCCGCTGCCCCCCGAACTGCTGGTCAAATACCGCATGCCAGCCAAAAGCGCGGCGGTGCGGGATATCCATGCCCCCAAGGACGCCGCCGCAGTGGCCGCCGCGCGGCGGCGGCTGATCTTTGAAGAGTTGTATATTTTACAAATTGGAATATTTTTGATGCGCGGCCATGGCCGCCAGGCCGCCGGGGCTTCGATGCGCCCGCTGGATCTGGGACCGTTCTGGCGCAGCCTGCCCTACGCCCCCACCGGCGCCCAGCGCCGCGCGGCGGAGGAGATCACCGCCGACCTCTGCGGGAAAACGCCGATGAACCGCCTGCTGCAGGGCGACGTGGGCAGCGGCAAGACGCTGGTGGCGGCGGCGGCCATCTGGTATGCCGCTCAAAACGGATGGCAGAGCGCCATGCTGGCCCCCACCGAGATCCTGGCTCGCCAACATGCCGCCACCTTGGCCGACAGGCTGGAACCCTTCGGGGTCAACGTCACGCTGTTGGTGGGCGGTATGAAGGCGGCGGAAAGGCGGGTGGCGCTGGCCGCCATTGCCGATGGCCGCGCCGGGCTGGTGGTGGGTACCCACGCGGTGCTTACCGACACGGTGGCTTTCCACAACCTGGGCCTGGCCATTGTGGACGAGCAGCACCGCTTTGGCGTGCGCCAGCGGGGCCTGCTGGCGGGCAAGGCACGCAGCCCCCATCTGCTGGTCATGTCGGCCACGCCGATTCCCCGCACGCTGGGGCTTTTAATGTACGGCGATCTGGATATTTCGGTGCTGGATGAACTGCCGCCGGGGCGCAAACCCATCAAGACCTGGTTCATCACCGGCAAAAAGCGCCGGGATATGTACGGCTTTTTGGAAAAGCAGATCGCCGCCGGGCATCAGGTTTATATCGTCTGCCCGGCCATCGAGGAGAACGAACTGGACGCCGGCATGAAAGCGGTCAAACAGTATTACGCCGAGACCGTCTGCCCGCTGTTGCCGGGCCGCCGGGTGGGATTGCTGCACGGCAAGCTGAAACCCAGGGAGAAGGACGATGTAATGAACCGCTTCAAGGCCGGGGAACTGGATGTGCTGGTCTCTACCACCGTCATTGAAGTGGGGGTGGACGTACCTAACGCCACCGTTATGGTTATCGAGAACGCCGAGCGGTTCGGCCTGTCTGCCCTGCACCAGCTGCGGGGGCGGGTGGGGCGCGGCGCGGCGAATTCCTGCTGCATCCTCCTCTCGGATAATGAGAGCGACGGGGTGCGCAGCCGCCTGCAGTTTTTGTGCCGCACGTCGGACGGCTTCGAGGTAGCCAAGTACGATCTGGAAACCCGCGGCCCCGGCGATTTCTTCGGGGAGGCCCAGCACGGCCTGCCTACCCTGCGGGTGGCGGATCTGGTGCAGGATACCCGCACCCTGAAGGTGGCCCAGGAGGAGGCCAAAGCCCTGCTGGCCGCCGACCCCAACCTGGCGGCGCCCGCCCACCGGCCGCTGGCCGACGAGGTGGAGCGCCTTTTCGCCACCGCCGGGCCGATGAACTGACGGAGAGGCCGGAACAACGGCCCGCCGCCCGGCAAACCCTGCTCTGCGGCCCGGCTTGCGGTTCACCGCGAACGACCGCCGTCACCGGGGCTGACGGGGGCGCTGCCTTTGTGAATTTTTTTGCCGCCGTGCGCTTTCCCTTTTCTGCCGCCGCTTTTTTTGCTATACTAATAGTATGCTCTGCGACATCAAACCAAAAGGAACTGCTCTGCCTATGAAAAAGTCACTGGCCTCAATTTTGGCCATCCTGATCCTGGCCGTCGCCCTGGCTCTGCCTGCCGCCGCCTCGGCGGGGGAGGAGAACTTCCCCGCGCTGCAGGCCCAGGCTTACTATGTGGTCAACCTGGATACCGGCATCGTTGTGACGGAGCAAAACAGCGAGATCTCGATGGAGGCCGCCAGTTTGACCAAGCTGATGACCATTATCCTGATGCTCAAGACCTACCAGGATCAGCTGGATACCATCACCGTCACCGCCCCCAGCTACATCTATGATTATCTGTACGGCAAAAACGCCTCTACCGCCGATATTTGGAGGGGCGAGACCCACACCCTGCGCAGCCTGCTTTACGCTATGGAGGTGCAGTCCGGCAATGAGGCCGCCTATATTGTGGCGGATTATATGAGCGGCGGCAGCATCGAAAGTTTTGTGGCCCTGATGAACGCCGAGGCTGCCGCGCTGGGCTGCACGGGTACGACCTTCACCGACCCCTGCGGCTTAGACCCCGGCAACGTCACCACCGCGCGGGACGCCTACCTGATGCTCCGCGCCGCGATGGAGTACGACGCCTACGCCCAGTGCGCCATGGCGACCCGCTACGAGATGCCGGCCTCCACCATGCACGATGAGCCGTACAACCTGATCACCACGGTCAAGATCATTGATCCCACCAGCACCGCCTATTACAAGGCCTACTGCCGCGGCGGCAAGACGGGCAGCCTGGATGACTGGCAGAATTTTGCCGGGCTGCACACCCAAAACGGCGAGAGTTATATCAGCGTGGTGCTGCACTGCCCGCTGGAGGAGGATAACCGCCCCGCCCTGTATGAGACCGGCCTGCTGATGGACTGGGTGTTCGACACCTATACCATCGCCCCGGCGCTGGACGTGACCTCGCCCATCACCGAGATCCCGGTGGTCTACTCCACCGAGACCGACAGCTGTATGCTCTACCCGGCAGACAATATGATGACGCTGCTCCCCCGGGAGGGCGGCGCCGCCCTGACTGAAGCCCAGTTCACCGTGCCGGACCGGCTCACCGCGCCCGTCAAGCAGGGGGACGTGGTGGGCTATGTGACGCTGACCATCGACGGCCAGGTCATCGGCTCGGCGGATCTTCTGGCAGGCAGCACCATCGCCCGCAACCAGGTGCTGTACACCATCGCCCGCGTCAGTGAGTTCTTCCAGAGCACCTACTTCAAGGTGGTGGTTATCCTGACGATGATCGTGCTGGCGGTCTACGCCTTCCTCTTCGTGCTTCGGGCGCTGGGGGTCTTCGACCAGCCGGCGGGCCGCAGGCCACGGGGGTAAGCCTTGTCTCTGCGCCGTTCCCGGCGCTTGTATAAAAATTGACAGTATCAAGCAAAATAAGGGAGGTCCCACCATGTTGGACGTCAAACGCAACCTGACCACAATGACCGATTTTTACGAACTCACCATGTCCGCCGGGTATCTGGACGAGGGCTATGAGGGGAAGATCGCCGTCTTTGATATGTTCTTCCGCCAGGTGCCGGATGGCGGCGGCTACGCCGTCATGGCCGGCCTACAGCAGTTCATCGACGCGGTGGATCACCTGGAATTCACCGGGGAGGACATCGAATATCTGCGCTCCACAGGGACCTTTGACGAAAAATTCCTCGATTACCTGAAGAATTTCAAGCTGCACTGCAACATATGGGCCATTGAGGAGGGGATGCCCATCTTCCCCCATGAGCCCATCGTCACCGTGGAAGGCCCGGCCATCGAGTGCCAGCTGCTGGAAACGCTGATGCTGGTCACTTTCAACCATCAGTGCCTCATCGCCACCAAGGCCAGCCGCATCGTCCGCTCCGCTGCGGGCCGCCCCGTTATGGAGTTCGGCGCCCGCCGCGCCCAGGGGTACGATGCCGCCTACTTCGGCGCCCGCGCGGCCTACATCGGCGGCTGCGGCTCCACCTCCTGCGTGATGGCGGCGCGGGATTTCGGTATTCCCGCCTCCGGCACGATGGCCCACTCCTGGGTGCAGATGTTCCCCAGCGAGTACGACGCCTTCAAGAAATACGCGGAACTGTACCCCGACGCCTGCGTGTTGCTGGTGGATACCTACAACGTGCTCAAGCACGGTGTACCCGACGCGATCCGCGTCTTTGACGATGTGCTCAAGCCGATGGGCAAGCGCCCCAAGGGCATCCGCATCGACTCCGGCGATATCGCCTACCTCTCCAAGAAGGCCCGCAAGATGCTGGACGCGGCGGGCTACCCGGACTGCACCATCTGCGCCTCCAACAGCCTGGACGAGTACCTGGTCCGCGACCTGATCCTGCAGGGCGCCCGGGTGGACAGCTTCGGCATTGGCGAGAACATGATCACCGCCAAGAGCGACCCGGTTTTTGGCGGCGTGTACAAGCTGGCCGCTGTCAAGGAGGAGGACGGCAGCTATACCCCCAAGATGAAGCTGAGCGAGACCGCCGCCAAGATGACCATCCCCTGCCTGAAAAAGGTTTGGCGCATCTACGACGAGGACGGCAAGGCGATGGCGGACCTCATCACGATGGCCGACGAACCGGTGGAGACCAAGCACGGCATCACGCTGTTTGATCCGGTGGAAACCTGGAAGGAATGTACCTACGTCAACTGCACCGCCCGCTGCATCACCACCCCTATCTACGAGAACGGCAGGCGGGTCTATACCAGCCCCGACCTGCAGGATATCCGCAAGTTCTGCAAGGCCCAGATCGGCACCCTGTGGGACGAGGTCAAGCGATTCGAGAACCCGCACGTCTACTATGTTGACCTGAGCCAAAAGCTGTGGGATACCCGCAGCGCCCTGCTGAAGCAGCTTTCCAAGTAAGGCCGCCGGGAATAACAAAATATTACAATCTGATTACAAAACCGACCTCCTGCACATACTGGTAAACAGTACGCGCAGGAGGTTTTTGGTATGGAAAGACTGATTTTGTTTTTGATGGGCGGCAGCGCTTACGCCGCGCTGGAGATCGCCTGGCGCGGCGTCACCCATTGGACGATGTTCCTGGCCGGCGGCGTCTGCCTGTGCCTGCTGCAGCGCCTGGCGGACCGCCCCGGGCTGCCGCTGCTGACGGGGGCGGCCCTGGGGGCGGGGGGCGTCACCGGCCTGGAACTGGCGGTGGGGATTTACTGCAGTCGGCTGCTGCGGGAGGAGGTGTGGGATTACAGCGGGGAATGGGCCAACCTGGCCGGCCTGATCTGCCCTAAGTACACCCTGCTGTGGTTCGTCCTCTGCGCCTGGGTCCTGCTGACCATGCGGTATCTGCAGGCCAAGTACACCGCCCAAACCGGGGACAATCTCCCTCTATAGGGCCTCCACTCGACGGTCTGCCTCAGTTTTCCGCTTCGCGCAGGATCTCCCCCAAGTCCAGCAGGATATCATGGGGCAGCATGGTGGTCTGGCTCAGCCGCCGGGCACAATGGTCGGCGGCGGCGCCGTGTAGCCACACAGCGCAGGCGGCGGCGTCCTGGGGCGGCAGGCCCTGGGCCAACAGGGCGGCCAGCATCCCGGCCAGCACATCGCCGCTGCCGCCCCGGGCCAAGCCGGGGTTGCCGGTGGTGTTGCGCCAAACCTCGCCCCCCGGTGCGGCAATCAAGGTGCCGCTTCCCTTCAAGACTGCGGTGCATTGGTAAGTTTCCGCCAAGGACCGGGCAGCGCCCTCCCGGTCGGCCTGCACCTCGGCGTTGGTGCGGCCCAGCAGGCGGGCCGCCTCGCCGGGGTGGGGGGTCAGCACGGTGTTCGGCGGCAGCGGGGCGCGGATCTGCTTCCCGGCCAGGGCGTTCAGCGCGTCGGCGTCCAGCACGATGGCCTGCCAGCTTCCCCGCAGCAGCTCCGTTACAATGCCCCCCGCGCCGCTGCCAAGCCCCGGCCCGGCCAGCAGCACGGCGTTTTTGCCCGCGAACCATTGGCGCAGCGCCGCCGCATCCTTGGACGATAGGCAGCCATCCGGGCCGGTATGGCAGCCGCAGGCGCAGCACTCCGGCGTGCGGGTCAGGGCAATCTGCACCACCGGCTCCACGCTTGCCAGGTAGACCAGCCCCGCGCCGGTGCGCAGCGCCCCCTCCACACAGAGCGCCGCCGCACCCCGGTAGGCCAGGCTCCCGGCCACCGCCGCCACGCTGCCAAAGCTGCCCTTGTGGGCGTCGGCGGCGCGGCGGGGCAGGCGAGAAAAAATAAATTCCCGCGTAAGCTCCCGCATGGTCTTTTCAACTCCTTCAGAAAGGTATATAATGCCATTATACCGTATAAAATCCAAGGGGGCAAGTTCTATGGTACCGGCACTGGAGGAAATTTTGGCAAAGAGCACGAACCTGGTCTTTTTTGGCGGCGCAGGCGTTTCCACAGAGAGCGGCATCCCCGATTTCCGCTCCGTGGACGGCCTATACCATCAAAAATTCCGCTACCCGCCCGAGGTGATGCTTTCCCATAGCTTTTTTGAGAGCCATACCGCTGACTTTTTTGACTTCTACCGCCAAAAACTCATCGTTCACGGCGCGCAGCCCAACGCGGCGCACCTTCGCCTGGCAAAGCTGGAGCGCGAGGGGAAGTGCCGCGCGGTCGTCACCCAAAATATTGACGGCCTGCACCAGGCCGCCGGCAGCAAAACGGTGTATGAACTGCACGGTTCCACGCTGCGCAATTTCTGCACCCGCTGCGGCAAATTTTACCCGGTCAGCTTCATTGAGGAGGCCGCCGGCGTACCCCGCTGCACCGCCTGCGGCGGCGTCGTCAAGCCCGACGTCGTCCTGTATGAGGAGGGGCTGGACGAAGCCATCATGCAGAATTCGGTGGCGGCCATCCGCGCGGCGGATACCCTGATCATCGGCGGCACCAGCCTGGCGGTCTACCCGGCGGCGGGGCTGATCCGCTATTTCCGCGGCAGGGAGCTTGTGATCATCAACAAGCAGCCTACCCCGGCGGACGCTATGGCTACGCTGTTGCTGAATATGCCGATCGGGGAAGCCATGGCGGAGTGAGGCCACCTGATGAAAATTGTGCAAAAAATGAAAAAAGTTGTGCTTTTACACAAAAGTCATTGCAATTTTTTGGCACAATCTGGTATGATAGAGGCAGTGAAACAACACACACTGGGGGGAAAAACGGCATGGCAAATGCACTTGCGGATTTTACGAAAAAGCGGGAATTTTTGATCTGCCTGGATTCAGACGGCTGCGTGATGGACACGGTGCGCCTCAAGCACTGCGAGGTGTTTTGCCCGGAGCTGATCCGGGTTTTTGCGCTGGAGGACTATGCGGACTTCATCGCCGCCGCCTGGGAGGAGATCAACCTACATACCATCACCCGGGGCATCTCCCGCTTTGAGAGCGTGGTGCTTGTGTTGGACCGGCTGCGCAACCGCGGCATTGAGGTGCCGGGCGGCGAGGATATCTCAGCCTGGGTAGCCACCGCCACCGAGCTTTCCACCGGCAGCCTGCAGGCGGAACTGCACCGCACCGGCAGCCTGGCGCTGCGCAAATTGCAGGAATGGAACAACGCCTGCAACCGCCGCATCCAGGCGCTGGAACCCACCTTTGCGCCCTTCCCCGGCGTGGAGGAAAGCCTGCGCCAACTCCACGCGGTGGCTGATGTGGCGGTGGTCTCCGCCGCCAACGAGAGCGCCATTGAAAATGAGTGGACCCGTTACGGCTTGGCCCGCCATGCCGATGTGATTTTTGGCCAGGAGGTGGGGAGTAAGGCCAACTCCATCTCCACCATGCTGGCCTGCGGGTACGAGACCCGCAAAGTGCTGATGGTGGGGGACGCCATGGGCGATGCCCAGGCCGCCGCCGCCAACGGGGTGGGCTTTGCGCCGGTGCTGCCCGGCCGCGAGGCCGAAAGCTGGCGCCGCCTGCAAGAGGAAACGCTGCCGAAACTGCTCCATGGCACCTTCAGCCCCGAATATCAGAACCAACTTCTCGCCGCGCTGCGCAGCGCTCTGCACGGCTGACCCGCCGTCCCGCCAACCTTCCGCCGCCCGCCCACGCCCCCGTGGGCGGGGTTTTATCTTTGCCGCCGGGCCTCACCACTAAAAAAGATTCCCCTTGAAGGGGAATCTTTTTTGGGTGGCAGCCGCCTTATTTTTCGTCAAAGGCGGTACGGCGGGCGGTG
>CAZIVF010000084.1:0-8815 GCA_964542725.1 uncultured Subdoligranulum sp.
CATCGTGGACTCTGGCAAGTTTGACTGGAAGGCCAGTGGGCGCTACCCCAACATCGCCGCCCCCAACCCCAGCTACCACGGCATCTCCTTCGCTGACGCGGCCGGCCCCGCTGCCTTCGTGACGTATATCCGCGCCATCCTGCTGCGGGATACCGGCGCCACCATCTCGCCCTTCGCGGCTTTCCTGCTGCTGCAGGGGACCGAGACCCTCTCTCTGCGCCTGGAGCGCCACGCCGAGAACACCAAGAAGGTGGTGGAGTACCTGGCTAACCATCCCCTGGTGGAAAAGGTCAACCACCCCAGCCTGCCCGACCACCCCGACCATGCGCTGTATCAGAAGTACTTCCCCAACGGCGGCGCGTCCATCTTCACCTTTGAGATCAAGGGCGGCAAGGAAGCAGCATGGAAATTCATCGACAACCTGAAGATTTTCAGCCTGCTTGCCAACGTGGCGGATGTCAAGAGCCTGGTGATCCACCCGGCCACCACCACCCACAGCCAGCTCAGCGAGGAAGAACTGGCCGATCAGGGGATCACCCCAAGCACCATCCGCCTCTCCATCGGCACCGAACATATTGACGATATTCTTGCCGACCTGGAAAACGGCTTTCAGGCGCTGTAATCAGGCACTGTAAATAAAAAGAGCCTCCTTTGCTGGGCCGTCCGGGCTTCCCGCTCGGACGGCCTTTTTGTGTGCCGAAAACCACTCGCGAGGCGAGTGGTTCCAAGGAAGGCTTTTGCCGATAATGAAAAATCACAGAGCGAGGCAAAGGAAAAGAAGAAACATAAAGAGAAATAATCGTTCTCTGATGAAGCAAGAATAAGCAACTCCCTAAAAAGGAAAATGAAATATAGAAGAAGGTAAAAATCAGGAGAAACCTACTTTTGCGTGTGACAGACCGTACTAACGCGACGTGGCGGAGGACGCCCTCCCCTAGGCCGTCCCAAGCCCCGCAGGGCGGGATGGATCCAGAGGTTCCCCAACAAGGCCGCAGGCCCTGCCGAAAGGCAGGGCTATCCGCCGTGCCGGGGCGGGCCTGACCCAAACCAAAAGCCAGCCCCCGCCGGATGGCAGGGGCTGGCTGTGGTCATAGGGAAATCAGGCTTTGTTGGCGGAGCCGAACAGCTCGATCTTCTCACGCACGGTGGTCTTGATGGCCTCGGCGCCGGGAGCCAGCAGCTTGCGGGGGTCAAAGCCCTTGCCCTGCAGGTCCTTGCCGGCCTCGATGTACTCACGGGTGGCGGCGGCGAAGCTGAGCTGGCACTCCGTGTTGACGTTGATCTTGGAAACGCCCAGGCTGATAGCCTTCTTGATCATGTCGGCGGGGATGCCGGTGCCGCCGTGCAACACCAGCGGAATATTGTCGGTGGCGGCGTGGATCTTGTCCAGCGCTTCAAAGTCCAGGCCCTTCCAGTTGGCAGGGTACTTGCCGTGGATGTTGCCGATGCCGGCAGCCAGGAAGTCGATGCCCAGGCCGGCGATCTTGGCGCACTCCGCAGGATCGGCCACCTCGCCGGCGCCGATCACGCCGTCCTCCTCGCCGCCGATGGAGCCGACCTCGGCCTCGATGGACAGGCCGTTGGCATGGGCCAGGGCGACCAGCTCGGTGGTCTTGGCGACGTTCTCGTCGATGGAGTAGTGGCTGCCGTCAAACATGATGGAGGTGAAGCCGGCTTCCACGCAGGCTTTGGCGCCCTCATAGGTGCCGTGATCCAGGTGCAGCGCAACGGGTACGGTGATGCCAAGGCTCTCATCCATGGCCTTGACCATGGCGGCCACCGTCTTGAAGCCGGTCATGTATTTTCCGGCACCCTCAGAGACGCCCAGAATCACCGGGCTGTTCATCTCCTGCGCGGTGAGAAGGACGCTCTTGGTCCACTCCAGGTTGTTGATGTTGAACTGGCCGACGGCATAGTGGCCGTCGCGGGCCTTCAGAAGCATATCAGTTGCATTTACCAGCATACTTTTTCCTCCTAAGAATAAAATAATTTTTACAGGGGATCTACTTCTATTATAGACCCAACCGCCTAAAAAGGCAATGCTTTTTCCACAAAGCGGAAAAGAAATCTCGCGCCGCGCCCGCCGGCGGGGAACAGGCTTGTAAAGAGAAAGAAAAAAATTCGGCTTTTTGTCGGTTAAAAGGGCGGGCAAAAGCGGAAAATCGGCGCTTTGCCAACTTGACAAGGGCGGTTATCCAAGCTGTTATGTGGAAAACTTTTCCACGGGCTGTGGAAAACCAGGGTTTCAACGGTGGAAAAAAGGGGGCTGCAATGCAGGTTTTCCACATTTTCAACAGGGTTTTCAACAGAGTGGAAAGGAAAACTTTCTTCTACGGTTTGTATAAAGAGGGCGGAAGAGGGCGGCGCGCAAAAAATCTGTCTTTTTCTGTCCTTTCCACAGGTGACAAACCCGGGGCGAGTGTGGTATACTATTATCTGTATAACTGTCCATGCGCGGCAGAAGCCGGGAACCCCGCGCTCCGCCGCTCTCGATACAGGGAGGCGCCCATGCAACCATCTGAACAAGTTCGCCCCCACCCCGCCGCCGAGCCGGAGGCGCTGGTCTGGGGCAAAAACCCCGTGACGGAACTGCTGAAAAGCGACGGCGGGGTGGATACCGTCCTTCTGGCCGATACGCTGCCCCGGCAGGTGGCGGGCTATTACACCGCGCTTGCCAAGCAGGCGGGCGCGGTGGTCAAGCGTGTGCCGGGCCACAAACTGCAAAAGCTCTGCGGCACCGCCGACCACCAGGGCGTGGCCGCCTGGGCCGCCCGGGTGGAGTATGCCGCGCTGGAGGACCTTTTTCAGATCGCGGCGGACCGGGGGGAGGCCCCCTTCCTGGTGCTCTGCGACGGGGTGGAGGATCCCCATAACCTGGGGGCGATTATCCGTTCGGCCTACCTGTGCGGCGCCCACGGTGTGGTGATCCCCCGCCGGGGCGGCGTCGCCGTGACCGGCGCCGTGATGAAGGCCAGCGCCGGGGCGGCGGCCCGCCTGCCGGTGGCCCGGGTGGCCAACCTGGCCCAGGCGATCCGCACCATTAAGGAGCGCAACGTCTTTGTGTACTGCGCCGACCTGGGCGGCGCGCCGCTGGCGAAGACCGACCTGAGCGGACCCATCGCCCTGGTGCTGGGCAGCGAGGGCAGCGGCCCCAGCGCCCTGACCCGCAAACTCTGCGACGCCGCCGTTACCCTGGAGATGGCACCCGCCCAGCCCGGCACCGAGGTGGATAGTTTTAATGTGAGCGTGGCGGCGGGGATCCTGCTGTATGATGTGATGCGCCGCCGCAGCGCCCAATAAAGGCATCGCCAACAAAAAAGGAACGTACCCGACACAAAGGGGAGAGAAGTACCATGCCAAGCAAACGCACCAATGATTCGGTAGACCGCATCCTGGCGGAACTGGGCCGCGAGCAGGCGGCTGCCAGCGTCCGCAACAGTGTGAACGACCACCAGGTCGATGATATTCTGCGCAGTCTGGACATTGCCACCGATACCAGCGTCCTGCTGCCCGAGGGAACCCCTGCGGCGGAGGATTCCGAGGTGGACGCCCTGCTGGCCGATCTGCCTTCGCTGCAGGGAATGAGCCGGCCGGCGGCCCCCGCCGCGCCCCAGCCTGCCCGCCCGGCCCAGCCCGGCCCCGCCACCCGCCCGGCGCAGCAGTCGGCCCCGCGCACAGCGCCGACGGCGGAGCGCCCCAACCCCGCACCTCAACCCGCACCTGCGCCGCGGCCTGCCGCGACGCAGCAGCCTGCACCGACGCCGTCTGCTGCGCCGGTGCAGCAGCAGACCCCGCCCCCCGGGGATACGGTGGGGGATACCACCCGCACCGGCATCATCAAAAATTTCCTGCTCAAGATGGCGCCCGAGGGCGTCGGCTCGGATACCCAGATGCTCAACGCCGGCAAGAACCAGTTCCAGAAGTTCTTCAGCGAATCGGCGGCGGTCGTCCCCGACGAGAAGGGGCGCATCCGGGAGACGGGCCGGAAAAAGCGCGGCTTCCTGGGCCTGAGCGCCGCCGACGAGACGGAGGACTTTGTGCCGATCAACGTCTCTTTGGGCGGCAGCCATGAGGAACAGCCGCCCCAGGAGGAATATTACCCCGACGAGGAGCCGGAGCAGACGCCCCGCCCCGCGCCCAAAAAGCGCGGCGGCCTGTTTGGCCTGTTCGGCAGCCGCGAGGATGATACCATGGGTGGCCTGGAGGTCACTGGTGCGCCGGCTGAACTGCCCGCCCCCCCCGCCGAGCCGCCCGCCCCCGCGCCCGCTACGCCCCGGACCCAGCCGGCCGGGCTGGAGCAGGATGGCACGGGGGTCTACCGTAGCAAATACACCGCGAACCGCCGCGCCCAGGCGCTGCCCGACCCTGCGCCCTTCACCGAACCCAGCGGGAGCATCACGCTGAGCGGCTCCACGCTGGAACTGCTGCGCAGCGCTGTGACCGGCGGCAAGGCCGCCCCGGCCTCCGCAGCCCGGAGCAGCCTTGGCAACACCGGCACCGTCTACCGCAAAAAGCGGGATACCGTGGAGTTTACCCCCCGCAAAAAGAAGGCACCCCAACCTCCCCCCGCCGCCGAGACGCGGGTGAGCGAGCCGGTGGGGGAACTGCTGCAGCCTGAACCGGAGGCTGTGCCCGCGCCGGTGAACACCTACACCAGCACCGGCTTCACGGTGCAGATGGATCCCCAGAATCCCTTTGAACCGGACCCGATGGACAGCACCCGGGACTTTTTGGAGGCGTTCAACGCCGTATACCCCCATGTGGAGGAGGCGCCCCGCGCCGCCAGCGCCCCGGTGATCCCCACCGTGCCGCCCGTCGCCCCGGCGGTTCCCGCCGAGCCGGAGACATGGTCGGCCCAGCCCGCCCCGGAGGAACAGGGCTGGCGGGAGGATACCGGCTGGCAGCAGGAGGACGGCGACGTCAGCCGCACCATCACCGGCCAGATCAAGCTGGATGTGAACGCTCAGAGCCCGACCCCCGAAGCGCCTGCCGCGCCTGCCCAGCCCCCGACCTCGGATTTTGTCAATAATATTGCCGAGAGCATCAACGCCCAGCCCACCGCCCAGGTGCCTGACCTGAGCCGCTACGAAGAGGCCGCCGCCAACCTGCTGGGAACCGCCGATCTGCCCGAGCCGGAGGAGGACACCTCCCTCCAACCGAAGCGGCCCGCCGGGCGGGTCCGTCTGACGGGACGCCCCGAGGACGAGGAGGATGATGCCGCCGCCCAGCCCTTCACCGAGGAACTGCCCTCCCTCAAGGGCGGCCCCCGGTACGATACGGCGGACGACGCCCCCCGGGTGCGCCGCGCGCTGGAAAAGCAGGTCTTCCGCCAGACCGTTCTATCCATCGTCACCGGCGTGATCGCGCTGGTGCTGATCTACCTGGGTACCGCCGCCACCGGCAAGGGGCTGCCTATGCCCGCCCCGTTGGACCCGGCCACCTCCAAGTCGGCGCTGCTGGGTACCATGCTGGCCCTGCTGCTGGCCGCAGCCGCGCTGAACTGGCAGACGCTGTTCAGCGGCTTCAAAGGCCTGGCGGCCGCCCCTACGGCGGACAGTATGCCCGCCCTGGCCGCCCTGGGGGCGGTGATCCAGCTGGCGGTTTTCCTGGCGGTCCCCATCCGGTATGACCCGGCCTCCCTCTGCCTGCTGGCCGGCCCGGCAGCGCTGCTGCTCTGCTTCAACAGCATCGGCAAAACGCTGGACGCCTGCAGTACGCGGGATAGCTTCAGCCTGGTCAGCGCCCGGGTGGACCACGCCGTGGCCTACCGCCTGAAGGATGCCGGAACGCTGCGCGCCGTCACCCGGGGCCTGGCGGAGCCGCGCCCCTGCGTGCTGGTCAGCCGCCCCACCCAACTGTTCAAGAGTTTCCTGCCCTCGGCCAGCGCCCGCCGCACCAGTGATAAAAACCAGCAGCAATTTGCCTGGGCGCTGGGGCTCTGCGCTCTGCTGAGCCTGGTCATCACGCTGATCCGGGATAAGGATCCCGCCAAAGGTGTCACCGCCATGGCCGCCGTGCTGGCGCTGGGCGCGCCGCTGGCGGGTACGCTGCTCTCCGCCCTGCCCGCCCGCCTGATGCAGCGCAGCGCCGCCCAAGTGGGGGCTGTCATCCCCGGCTGGAAGGATATACGCCAGCTGGGCCGCATCAATGTGATCCAGGTCACGGCGCGGGATCTCTTCCCGGCGGGCTGTGTGACCCTGAGCGGCATCAACCCCGTTTACAAGGAACGCATCGATCTGGCGATCGTCTACGCCGCGTCGGTCCTGTCGGAAGAAAGCTCTGTTTTGCGGGATATCTTCCTCGGCATGATCGGCAACGACAGCAAGCTGCTGGCCAAGGTGGATGACCGGGAGACCGTTTATGGCAAAGGCTACATCGGCTGGGTGCGCGGCGAGCGGGTCATGGTAGGCAACCGCGCCCTGATGACCGACTATGGCATCCAACTCCCCAGCCTGGAGTATGAGCAGCGCCACACCGTCAACCAGCGCCGGGTGATCTATCTGGCCGTGTCGGGCAAGTTGTTCGCCATGTTCCAGGTGGCCTACCAGCGCGACCCGGATACCGCGGCGGTGCTGGATTCGCTGCGCCGCAGCGGCCTTTCCCTCCTTGTGGACTGCGACGATTTCAATGTGGACGTCGCCCTGCTGGAGGCCGCCTACAGCCTGCCCGCCGGGGCGGTGAAGGTGCTGGACGGCAGCGAGCGGGAGACCCTGGCCCCGGCCACCGCCTGGCTGCCTGAGAGTGAGGGCAATATGCTTCACCTGGGGAGCTTCGCCAGCTTTGTTGGCGGCCTGGAGGCCGCCGCCGGCGCTGCCGAGGGGGAGCACAAGGCCGCCATGGTAATGAGCGCCTCGGTGCTGTTCAGCTGCCTGCTGTCTCTGATTATGGCCTTCTCGGCGGGGCTGGCGGGGCTGGCGGTACCTTACGTTGTGCTCTACCAGGCCGCCTGGGCCGTGCTGTCTCTGCTGTTCCCGCTGCTGCAAAGATATTGAGAAGGGCTGGCCGCCCGGGATCTTATGGAAGTCTGGATCCATGGGGCAAGCTGTGTCGGCGGCGCAGCCTGCGGGATTCCTTCAGAGCTTCCCTATAATTCGCCCGAAGGGGGAACGCGCCATGTATCGTGTGCAGGATCAACAAATGTCCATCTACGATTATATCCCGCCTTACCACGGTGAACTGCAAAACGCCAACCGCTGGGTGCGGCTGGCCGCCGCCATCGATTGGGATAGTTTTGAGCAGACCTACCGCGCCCATTTTGCCCGCGGCGGAAAGGTGGCTATCCCGGCGCGCGTTGCGCTGGGAAGTCTGGTCATCCGCGCCGCCTACGGCATCTCGGACCGGGACACTGTGCAGGCCGTGCGGGAAAGCCCCTATCTGCAATACTTCCTGGGCTGCAAGACCTTCAGCAGCGAGGTGCCTTTCTCGGCCCGCAGCATGCGCCGCTTCCGCAGGCGCATCCCCGCCGCCACCGTCCGTGCCGCCGTCAAGCTGCTGCGCAGCTTTGAGTGAAGAGCCAAGCCTCCGGGGCGGGGCTTTGCGTTGGGGAGGTTAGGAGGCAGGGCGCGGCTCCGCCGCCTTGGAAAAAAGCCCCCCTGCTGCGCGGTTCCCCCGGAACCTTGGTTCTCTTAAGGCCGCCCGCGCTTACGGGTGCGCTGCAATTTCTGACTCTTTTTATCCGAGGTATGTATGGAACTCTTTTTGGACGCTCTTATTGACGCCCTGATCGACAGCACCAAGATGCTACCCTTTCTCTTTCTTGCCTATCTGCTCATCGAGTGGCTGGAACGCAACCACGGGGAGCGGATCGAGGCTGCCCTAGCGGGCGGCGGGCGCTGGGGGTTCCTGCCCGGCGCGGTGCTGGGCAGCGTGCCGCAGTGCGGCTTTTCTGCTGTGGCCGCCAACCTGTACGCCAGCCGGGTCATCACCCCCGGCACCCTGTTGGCGGTCTTTGTGGCCACCAGCGACGAAGCCATCCCGCTGTTGGCCGCCGAGCCGTCCCAGTGGGGGACGCTGCTGATCCTGCTGCTGTGCAAGATCCTGTTCGGCATTGCCGCGGGCCTGGTGCTGGACGTGCCGCTGCGCCGCTTCCTGCCGGCGTCGCTTTACGGCGGCTATGCCGGCCACCCCGAGGAGATCGACTGCCACGAGGAACATGAGGAGCACAGCGGAATCTGGCTCTCCGCCCTGCGGCATACGCTGGAGATCTTCGCCTTCATCCTGCTGTTCAGCGTGCTGTTGGGCATGCTGTTCGAGGGCGTGGGGGAGGAACCTCTCACCGCCCTGCTGGCCAACATGGGGCCGCTACAGCCCATGCTGGCGGCGCTGGTGGGGCTGATCCCCAACTGCGCGGTCAGCGTGCTGCTGGCCCGGCTCTATGTGCAGGGGGCTATCAGCTTCGGCAGCCTCTTCGCGGGGCTGTCCGCCGGGGCGGGCATCGGTCTGGCGGTGCTGTGGCGGGTCAATCCCAGCTGGAAGCAGAACCTGTTCATCACAGGCCTGTTGTGGGTTGCCGGTTCCCTGCTGGGGATCCTTCTGCAAATTCTGCCGCTTTGAACTGTTGAGGAAGGGATCACTATGGCCGAACTGCTGCTGGTTATCGATATGTAGAAAGACTTTGTGGATGGCGCTCTCGGCACGCCCGAGGCTCAGGCCATCGTGCCGAAGGTGGCCGCCCTGGCGGAAAGCTGCGCCGCCCCGGCCGCTTGGCCCGGAACGGCGATCTTCCAGCCTTTCATCAAAATGACCCCGCCGCCGGGCAGTGTGATATGCTCCCTTCTAGGTAGACAAGCGAAATAATAAAAGCTTGCTGCCCGGA
>CAZIVF010000085.1:0-8623 GCA_964542725.1 uncultured Subdoligranulum sp.
CGGTTTCCGAAAACAGACAAAGGCACGGCGCCCCACACGGCGCCGTGCCTTTTTTACCGAAAATTCCCCGTCTGACGGCAAACGGGGCGGCCCGCCCGGCGACCTGCGAAGGGGGCGGGTGGCCCTATTTTTTCCGGTTCTGGCCGGGCAGAGGGAAGCTGCCCACCAGGGCGATGCCCAGGGCCAGCGCCAGCGCGATCTTCAGCGTCTCGACGCCCTTGCTCATGCACTGCACCCGGTTACCCTGCAGCAGGTAGTAGGCGGTGTAGTAGATACCTGCTCCCGGCACCAGCGGGAAGATGCCGCAGAGCAGGAACAGCGTGGCGGGGGCCTTGTGCCGGAGGGAGAAGAGGCGGGCGACCGCAGTCAGCGGCAGGGCGGCCAACAGGGTGGCCATGGGGGCCGAGAGCCCCAGCACCTGGACGGCCAGGGAGTAGACCAGCCAGCCCACCGCGCCGGTCACGCCGCAGGCGGCAAAGTGCCGGGCGGGAACCTCAAAGGTCAGGCCGAAGCAGACGGTGGCCAGCATCGCCACGGCGAACTGCACCAGCATCTGCGCCCAGAACGGCGCGCTCATGACCGCACCCCCCAGCCAAGCCGGGCAAACATCCAGACAAGACCCACGCCGGCGGCCAGACAGCCCGCCACCAGCACGGCGTCCAGCAGCCGGATCGCGCCGGAGAGATAGTCGGCGTTGATGATATCGCGGATGCCCATCGTCAGGGCCACACCGGGGGTCAGCACCATCAGCGCGCCGATGATGGCCGTGTTCACATCCAGCCGGGGCCACAGCAGTGCGCGGGCCAGCAGCGTCATTGCCGTGCAGGCGGCCGCCGCCACAAGGTCGGTGAAAATGCGGCTGACCCGGCGGCGTGAGAGCTGCCGGCTGATCGCCGTCTCCACCGCGCCGGCGGCAAAGGCGGCCAGCATTTCGGCTCCGGCCCCGCCGAACAGGTAGGCGAAGCAAGCGCCGCCCACCGCCGCCGCCAGCAGCTGGCGGCGCGGGCCGTAGGCCGGGCGGGCGGCAGCCTCGGCC
This sequence comes from uncultured Subdoligranulum sp., assembly GCA_964542725.1. Lineage (GTDB taxonomy): Bacteria > Bacillota > Clostridia > Oscillospirales > Ruminococcaceae > Gemmiger. The sequence goes on from CAZIVF010000085.1 coordinate 1,037, forward strand.
AGGGCGGCCTCGGCCCCATCCAGATCCAACTCCCCGGCGGCCAGCCGGCGGGAGATGGCGTTCACCGCCTCCACCCGGCCCAAGTTGACCTGCACGGTGGGGATATGCCGCACCTCGCTGACGGTGCCGCCCAGCGCCGAGGCAAAGATGCCGTTGGTGAGCACATACACATGGAAATCCCCGATTCCCAGGCTGGCGGCCATGATCTCCATGGTGTTCTGGGCGCGGAAAACCTCGCCGCCGCTGGCCAGCAGCAGCTTGCCCGCCTCCATCACCAGGGCCATGGCCCGCTGGAACCGCCCGTCAGCCACGGATGTTCCGCCGCACGGCGGCAAAATCCGGGTAGCGGGCGTACAGATGCTCCGCGATGGCCTCCATCAGCAGATAGTCTGACTCGGAATCGATGTCGATGATGCCGGTGTCCATCATGACGCTGACGCCGATCTTGCTGTCCCACAGGATGCCGGTGGTATTGGCGGCCAGCCAGTCCCGGCTGAACACATAGATGGAGGCGTTCACATCGTAGACGGTGGGGGCCTGCTGGCGGCCGGTGAACCGGGCGTCGCAGACCATCTCCACATGGTCGCCCGCATCCTTGAACATGTTGAACCAGGGGTTGCGCCGCGCCTCACAGACGCTGAACACCAGGTCCAGGTCGGGCCGGGCGTGCTTTTTGGCGTAAGCGTCCTCCACGTTGGGCAGGGTGCGCAGCGGGCTGGTGATATCCAGATCCATCATGTAGTCGTAATGGCCCCCCCGGCGCGCCTCCATACGGGTCAGGGTATCCTGGTAGACCCGCATCTTGGGTACGCGGTCGCCGCCCAGCTCCGCCGCGCGGGGCAGGTAGACGACATCCGGGTACTGGGCGGCCACCAGCCGGGCCAGATCCTCACTGTCGGTGTTCAGCGCCACGTCCACCTCCACCTCGGGGTGGTTTTTTATGAAAAGATCCGCCGCGCTGAGCGAATAGTAGACCAGCGGATGCCCGCAGAAGGTCTTGAGGTTCTTGTTTTTGAACCCCTTGCTGCCCGCGCGGCCGCAGATACTGATGAGCAGTTTTTCCATATCACAACTCTCCCAACGTCAATTTGAGTACATCCAGCGCCATGCCCGGCGGGTTGCAGCTGGGGCCTTCGCCGGTCAGGGCGTAGTCCAAAAAGTAGGCCAACTCCCGCTCATAGCGGCGGTTGACATCCTCCGTATAGCGCTCCACCGTACCGTCCGGCAGTGCCAGCGTGCCTGCGCCAAAGTCGGCCACGCAGCTGCCGTTCCGGCAGAAAAGCTCGATGGAACGCCTGTATTCGCGCCCGAAGTAATCCAGGTGTACCTCCGCCAACAGCGAGGGATACCGGGCGATATACACCGAGAGATCGTCCGAATCGATCTCCAGGTCGGAGTAGGTGCCTTTGAAATTGTACAGCGCCTGCGGCACCCCGAAAAGGTCTACCAGATAATCCCACTCGTGGATCAGGTCGATGGTCACGCCGCCGCCCAGCGCCTTGTGGGCGCTGTAGACGGTGCGGTAATCCACGCCGGGCCGCCAGTCCGGCAGGTAGGAGGAGCAGATCACCCGGGCGCAGTAGGGGTGCAGCGCGGGAAGATGCCGCTTGAGGGCCAGCATGGCGCCGCACCAGCGCATCGGCGCGGCCACATAGGCCTTGCAGCCGGAAGGGATCAGCGCCGCCAGGTCGATATCGGTGCGGTCAAAGATGGGTTTCTCGATGAACAGCGCACCGCCGCAGCCCGCCGCAGCCTGCAGCGCGTCGGCGTGCAGGCTGGTGGGGTTGGTGATGAACACCAGGTCGTAGGCCCCCAGGGGATCCCCCCCGGTCAGCTGGGCGTGCAGCAGTTCCGCCGCGCCGGGGCGCAGCGGGCGGGCAGGGTCGCTGCGCAGCGCGTCGGCCTGCAGCGCCAGCCCCCGCTGGGCGCAGAGAGCGGTCAGGTTTCTCAAATGCCGGGTGCCGATGGACCCCAGCCCTATGAACAGCGCCTTGATCATTCCGCCGCCTCCCCGGCCCGGTCCATCAGGGCGATGGCCTCCAGGTCCTTCTCAAAGCTCCAGCGGGGTTGTTCCTCCCCCCGCAGCACGGCGAAGAAGTTCAGCAGTTCGTCCACATAGGCGTTCTCCACCACATTGTCGCTGTAGCGGGGATCGTGCTCAAAACTGCCGTAGGTATCCACAAAGCGCTTCTCGCCCCCGGCGAACTCATAGAGGGTTTTGGGGTTGCCCTCCCAGAAAAGGTGCAGCCCGTCGCCGAAGCACTCAAAATTGCGCACCGCCTTGCGGCTGACCACGTCGGCGGCCAGCACCCCCTGCGCGCCGGAGGCGTGGCGTAGCAGCAGCGTCACACAGTCGGGGTAGGGCAGACCCAGGTCGCTGATGGTGTCCCGCTGCACAGTCATCGATGTCACCGGGCCGAAGGCATCCAGAAGCCAGGGCAGGTCGATGCCGAAGATCTCCCGCACGCCGCCGGTGCGGGCGTTGCCGACGAAGAAGTTCCTGTAATTCTCCCAGGGGTGCCAGTCCGGCAGATACTGGCCGATGTGGTAGAGGTAATGCACCGGCCTGCCGAAGTTCTGCACCTGGGCCTTGATATACTGGGTCTCCCGCCGGTAGAGCATGGTGGAGGAGAGAAAGAGGGGCAGCCCCTTCTCCCTCGCCTTGGCGATATTTTCGGCGTAGCCGTCGCTCACCAGGTTCAGCTCGGTGAAGACGGGCAGCCCGGCGTCCAGCAGCGCGCCGATGAGGGCGGCGTGGGTCAGCGGCGCGGTGCAGACCAGCGCCGCGTCGGGCGAAAGGGCCAGCGCATCGTCGACGGCTGGCGCGGCGGCCTGCACCAGACCCAGCTCCAGCGCCTCGGCGCGGCGGCCTTCGGCGGTGTCCACGCCGATGATCTGAAGGGAAGGGTCGATGCCGCGGGCCAGCCGCGCCCGGCGCTTGCCCATGCTGCCAAGGCCAACGATCAACAGTTTCATACGAAACACTCCCCGTCGTAAAAAATTTTGGGTTTGCTGAGGTCATAGGTGCGCAGAATTTCCACAATGCGCCCGCTGGTATCGCCGCCGTTGTAGGGGCTTTGGACGGTTTTGGCGGCGGCGGCAAAGGCCGGGGTCAGCGCCCGGCGTAGCGCAGCCTCAATGGCAGAAGCTTCCGCCGGGCAGCACAGCACGTTGCCGCAGAGGATGCGCCCCGCCTGCCGCCCTCCGATGTTGACGGCGGGAACGCCGAAGGTGGGGGTCTCCACCACGCCGCTGCTGGAATTGCCCGCCACCACACTGGCATACTGCATGGCGGAGAGGTACCGCTTCAGCCCCAAACTCTGCACAAATCCGGCGCGCTGTGGCTGAGCGGCGGCGAAATCCCGCAGCGCGGCGGTGCAAAGCTGGCCGCCCGCGTCGGCGTTGGAGCCGGTCATTAGCCAGAACACCCCCGGCACGGCCCGCAGCGCGGCCAGAAGGGCATCCACCTGCCGGGCCGGGTCGCCGGCGGCGGAGGATGTCTCGGGGTGGTAGGTGACAAGGCCGAAGGGCTGCATCAAATCAAAGCCGGTGCTTTGGCACAGTTCCTCCCGGCTCATCTTGGGCAGGGTGCGGATATTCTCATCCCCCAAGCCGCCCACGTTGAAGACGGTGGAGGGCGCTTCACCCAGGCGGAGCAGCCGAGCGGCGCTGTCGGCACAGGAGGGGAAGTGGAGGGACGCCATCTTGGTGATGCAGTGGCGGTAGTATTCGTCCGCCGCGCCCAAGGTCACATCGCCGCCGGAAATGTGGGCGATGGGGATATGCCGGGCGGCGGCGGCAGTGGCCACGGCGAAGATCTCAAACCGGTCCCCCAGCAGCAGCACCGCGTCGGGGCGGTGGGCGGCAAACCAGCCGTCAAAGACGGTGAGGGTGCGGGCGATGGCCAGCGCCACCGGTTCGCCGTCGGCCTCCTCAAAGATGGAAAGCCGGGCGGCAATGCAGGCGGCCACCGGCGCATCCGACTCGATCTCGGTGACGGTGCGGCCTAGCCGGGGGCAGAGGTGCGCCCCGGTGACAAGCAGCTGCAGGTCCACATCCGGGCAGGCGGCCAGCTTGTACAGCACAGGCCGAAGCAGGCCGTACTCAGCCCGGGTGGCCGTCACGGCGGCAATGGTTCGTTTTGGCAAGCAAGACCCCCCTTTGTTGTTCAGATGACGCCGGGGCAGGCCGCCGCGCAGAAGCGGCGGGGCGCCCTGCCTTCGGCTTGGCGCGTTTTGGCTGCCCGCTCACAGTTCGATCTTCTCGTCCTCGGCAAAATCTCGTTTGGCGGCCAGGCCCAGCACATCGTACCAGCGCATGGGGCTGATGCCGTCGCCGGGGCGCTTGGTGGTCAGGTTGTCGGCGGTGAACGCCTCGCCCTTGGCGATGGGTCGCGCCGCCACGATGCTCTTGCGGGCGATGGCCTTGTTGGGGGCCTCGCTGGCGGTCACATGCTTGCGTCCGTCGCCCAGGGCGGCCTCGGTGTGGCGCACCGCGTTCACCAAGGCCCGTAGCTCCAGCGGGTTCAGGCTGGCCTTCTGGTCGGGGCCGGGCAGGGATTTATCCAGCGTGAAGTGCTTTTCGATGACCTGCGCCCCCAGCACGGTGGCGGCCACGGCGCACTCCACCCCCGGCGTGTGATCGGAAAGCCCCACCGGCAGCCCAAACTGGTCAAACAGTTCGACCATGGCGGTCAAGTTGGCATCCTCATAGGGGGTGGGGTACTGGGTGTTGCAGTGCAACACGGTGGCCTCGGGGCAGCCGCCGTCGTCCAGCACGCCCAGCGCGTCGGTAATCTCGTTCAGGTTGCTCATCCCGGTAGAGAGCAGCACCGGCGTTTTCAGCTTGGCGACCTCCTCCAGGTAGGGTAGGTTGGTGATCTCGCCGCTGGGGATTTTAATCAGCGGCAGCCCCAGGGTACCCAGGAACCGCACGCTGGGAATATCGAAGGGCGCTGAGAGGTACTGGATGCCGATGGAGTCACAGTATTCCTTCAGTTCCCTGTGGGCGGCAAAGTCAAAGTGGAGTTTGCGCACCATCTCCAGCTGGCTCTCGGCGGCATCGGTGGTCTGCTTTTGGTAGGCGGCTTTCTCGGCAAATTTGCTTACCACCAGTTCCGGCACGGCGGTCTGATATTTGACGATATCCGCGCCGCACTCCTTGGCCACGCGGGCCATCTCCTTGGCCATCTCCAGGCTACCGTTGTGGTTGACCCCCGCCTCGGCAATAATCGTTACGGGCATACCGTATCCCTCCTCAGGTCTGCGCCTCCAATTTGCGGCGCATCTTTTCCAGCTCTTCCATCTGACCCATGTCCATCCAGCTGCTCTCGCTGATGGGGTAGATGCCCACCTTCTCCCCCGCGTCCCGGTAGCGCTTGATCACGTCGGGGAAACCGATCTTCTCACCGTCGCGCATCTCCTCCACCACGCGGGGCTCCACCACATAGACGCCGGTGTTGGTCAGGAAGTTCAGCTCCGGCTTCTCCCGCATGGCGGCGATGCCGCCGTCCTCGCCCAGTTCCACTACGCCGTAAGGAACGGTATAGTGCTTGAAGGCGCAGACCATGGTGATCAGATGCCCGTTCTGTTTATGGTACTCATAAATATCGCCGAAATCCACGTCCAGCAAGGTATCGCAGTTGGTGAAGAAAAAGGTCTTGTCTATCCGGCCCTTGAGCAGGCAAAGCCCCCCGCCGGTTCCCATAAAGACATCCTCGTCCACAAAGTCGACGGTGTAATCCTTCTCCAGGTCGCCGAAGTAAGATTTAATCATACCTCGCTTGTAGTTGACCACCAGCGTGAACTCCCGGCAGCCGAAGCCACGGAACCGGTCGATAATCAGTTCGGCGATGGGCTGCTCACCCACCGGGATCAGCGGCTTGGGCAGGATCTTGGTGTAGGGGTACAGGCGGGTTCCCAGGCCGCCCGCCATCATCACCACCGGCAGTTCGGCGTGCTTGCGGTTATCCACATCCACGCCGCGGGCGAATACGATGTCGGTGATAAGCCCCCGCTTGTTCAGGATGGGCAGCGCGTCGATGCTGTGCTGCTGCAATACCTCCCGGGCGCGGCCGCGCTCAGAGATCGGCAGGCTGCGGGGGGTATAGTTGGCCGCCTGGGAGACCGGCGCGTCCATCGTGCCGCCCCGCAGGAAAAATTTGCGGATATCACCGTCGGTGACGACGGCCTTCAGACGCCCCCCCGGCGCGATGAAGACAATGCGCTGGCCGGTCTCATCCAGCTTGCGCATGGTCTCCAGCACGGTGGCGGATTCGGGGATAAACAGTTCTTCAACCTTCAACATGGCTCAACTCCAACACGGCGTCGATGACGCGCTGGCAATCCGCCTCGCTCAGATTGGTGGAGCAGGGCAGGTTGACGATGGTCCGGCGGTACGCTTCGGCTTTTTCAAGGGCGTGGGTCTCGTTGCGGCCATAGTCGGCCTGCTCGTGGATCAGCGCCCAGATGGGCCGGGTCTGGATGCCCTTGGCCTGCAGGGCGGCGATCAGCTTGTCCCGCTCCAGCGCGGTGCCGGCCAGCGAGAGGCTGTAGAACCAGTGGTTGGAGCGCACGCCGTCGGCTTCCTCCTTAAAAGGCAGGATGCGCAGCCCGCCGCGCCCATCCAGCGCCGCCCTGTACTGGTTGTAACGGGCCAGTTTGACGCCGATAAATTCCTCCAGCCGGGCCAGCTGGGCCAGGCCCAGGCAGGCCTGCACGTTGGTCATGCGGTAGTTGTAGCCCGTCTCGTCGTGCAGGAACTGCAGTTCGTCCGCCTTGGCCTGGGTGGAGAGATGCTTGGCGTGCTCCGCCCAGTCGGGATGGTTGGAGACCAGCATCCCGCCCGCGCCGGTGGTGATGATCTTGTTGCCGTTGAAGCTGTAGCACCCCACATCCCCGATGGTGCCGGCAAAGCGGCCCTTGTACGGCCCGGCGGTGTAGCGGGTACCCAGCGCCTCGGTGGCGTCCTCGATGACAAGCAGGCGGTAGCGGCGGGCGATCTCCATCAGGCGGGGCATATCGGCCATGTTGCCGAACACATGCACAACCACCAGCGCTTTCACATGGGCGCCGGTGGCTTTGTTGACCAGCTTGCCGCCCTGCAGTTCGCAGCAGTCCCGGCAAAAGGCCTCCACGCCGTCCGGGTCGATGCAGAGGGAATCGTCGCAGCCGATGAACACCGGCTCGGCCCCCACATAGCGCGTCACCGGGTTGACGGCGGCGATAAAGGTGAGCGTCGGCACGATGACTTCGTCGCCCCGGCCGATGCCGGCAGCCATCGCGGCCAGATGCAGCGCGCTGGAGCCGGCGTTGCAGGCCACGGCGCGGGGCATCCCCACATATCCGGCGAGGGCCTGCTCAAACTCGGTGACTTTGCCGCCGCTGGTGGAGACCCAGCCGGAGGTGATGGCCTCAAGGGCGTAGTCAGCCTCGGTCTGGCCGAAATTGGGGACGGAAAGGGGAATAAAGGCAGCCATGGAAACTTCCTCCCAAACGGATAAATTCTATGCCGGGCGCACCCGGTGCATTTTTACAGCTACTTAGTCTCTATTATACGCCATTCCCGCCCAAACGGCAAGGGAAGGAG
>CAZIVF010000086.1:0-1700 GCA_964542725.1 uncultured Subdoligranulum sp.
GGCGGCCTGTTTGGTTGGTGGGCGGCGCAAAGCCCTATCGTGCGCCAAGATACCCCGGGGGCTTGCGCCGCAGGGCAAAATAAAATCCCGCACCTCCCCCGAAAAGAAGGCGCGGGGCGGCCCGCTCACAGGCCGGGGAAGGTATCGGCCTCCAGCAGGGCGTCGTTCTGTTCTTTATACCGGGCGGCGGTCTCACCGTCCAGAACGTAGACAGTGACCGAGATCACGGCGTTCTTGACCGATTCCGCGTAGGTCTCGTAGTACAGGTCGATGAAGGCGCGGCCATCCATCATGGCGGTGCCGGTGTCGGCGGCGTAGGCATAGCCGTAGACGAAGCGCCCGTCGTCGCTGGTAATATACAGCAGGCTGCCATAAGGAATCACATTGGGGTTGACGGCCACCGTGCCGTAGGTGAGCCGGCGGCCGCTGGCGCCCTTGGCGGTGGCTGAGGCGGAGTAGCCGGTGGCCCGCTGGCCGCTGTAAACGGCGGCGACGCCCTCCACTGGCACGCCGTCCGCCACCTCCGGCCCCACAAAGCGGGAGACCGGCTCCTGCTCCCCATAGCACTTGATGATGTTGGGGATCATCTCGGCCAGCGTCTCCCGCCCGGTCTCCTCGACGGCGGTGAGTTCACCGTCGATCCGGGTTTCCCGGTAGCGCACCAGATCCAGGCCGTCGCAGCCCTCCTGCACCGTCTGGGTGTAGCTTTGGCTGCGGTAAAAGAGGCTGGTCCCCACATACTGGGTTTCGGCGGGGCGGATCTCCTCCTGGGTATAGTCATTGTAGGACACCCGCCGCAGGGTGATGGCACAGCCCTCCCCTGCCTCGGCATCCAGGGCCGGTTCGACCAAATCGTCGGGGCCGAGGGTGATCCCCGCCTTGGCCAGCAGTTCGGCCACGGTGCCGCCGGTAGTCACCAGTTCCCGCGTCTGCCCGTCCGCCGTGACGGGGACGGTGTAGGCGCGCAGCACCCGCAGTTCCTGACTGCCCGGCGCCGCATCGGTGATGAAGAACTCATCGTCCGCCGCCAGGGGGCTGATTCCCGCCTGCTCCAGCAGCGTATGGACATCCTGGGCGGCGGTGATGAGCACCGCCCTGTCCCCCCGGGTATCGGTGACGGTGACGACCCGCATCAGCCGGCCTGTCCAGGCCACCATCAGCCCCAGGACCGCCAGGCCGCCCAGCAGCGCGCCGTATTTAGGCAGCTTTAGCGCCGCCCAGCGCCGCATATGCTCTTTGGTTTTGGTGGAAAGCATACAAACAACCTTTCAGCGGGCAAGGGCCGGTAAATTCATCCAGCTCGGCCCTTGCCCGCAAAAGGTGTCGGCCCCAACGGGTCGGCACCTTACATTTTCATTTGGAAGGATCCTGAAAAGGAGGCGGCGGCTTAACGCTTGCTGAACCAGGGCAGGCCGCGCGGGAATCCTCGGTGGGCGGTTTCCCCCGCCGTTCCGGGGCTTTTCCCGCCATCGCCTGCGTCCTGCCCGCCAGCACAAAACAGGCGGCGTTCCGCCCGCGCCTGCTGAACAGCAGCGTAAACTACGCTCAAAAGTATTCCAAGTTTATTATACTTGATTTTCGCATAAATGTCCAGAGCCGTTTTGCCGCGTCAGCCCTTGTGCTTTCTTTTTCCTGCGGATAAGGATACACCCAATCAGCCCGCAGCCGGCCAGGAGCATCACGGCGCACCACAGCCACGG
>CAZIVF010000086.1:1800-8539 GCA_964542725.1 uncultured Subdoligranulum sp.
GATGTCGATGGTCAGGGCGGTGCTTTCCCCTTTTTTCTGGTATTTCGCGGATGTAAACGCCCCGTCTTTGCTGTTGACGGTGTAGGCCGGGGCGTTTTCATATTCCGCCGTCACGGTCAGGGGCTGGGCGGGCATGGTGAACGTGTTGTCTATGACCGTCACAGTGTCCAGTCTGGCCGTCCAGATATTATTGAACGTCAGGCCCTTTATCCGCTACGGTGAAGGTGAAGGTGACGCTGGCGTTTGCCTCGGCGTAGGTCTTGCCGTTATAGGTAGCCGTGCCGTCTGTGGCGGAACCGCCCTCGATGGCCAGCAGGCAGTAGAGCTTGCCGCCGTCCCCATTCGTCAGGGCGCCGTAACCCTCGCCGCCGCAGGTCAATGCGGTGTCCACATAGATGGTGCCGCTGTTGGTCAGGGTCAGGCCCTGGGTCAGGGTCAGGCTGATGTTTTCCGGGATGGTAAGGGTGGCATTTTGGGGTACCGTAGCATCGGTTGTCAGGGTGGGGTTGTTGTAGACCTTGCCGGTCATGGTGCTGCCCCTCGACACGCCGGACTGCCGCAGTATCAACAGATCGCAGACCTCGTCCTGCCCCTGCTCGTCCTCGCTCAAGTCCGCGTACAGCTGGGCAAAGGCTTGCAGCTGGGCCGTCACCCCGTCGGCGTTGGCCGCCGTGAGGGCCTCCGGGTCGGGCAGGGTATCCGCCATGGCCAGCCGCCGGGCCAGCACCGTGGCAGGTTCTGCGCCTAGCAGGTCAGATTCTGGCATACCTCCAGTACGCCAGACGACGGTACCCGTCATCCCCTGGCCGGCGGTTTCGTCGGCGCCGGGGCGGAGTCGGTGGGGTCAGCCTGCCACAGCGGGCAGCCCTCCTCATGGGTTTGGGCCTGGCAGTCCGCCGTCACATCGCCAGCAGGGCGGCGAACCCCTCGCTCAGTGCCGCCGCCAGGACCAGCCCCAGCGCCAGATAGGCCAGCGCCTTGCGGCGCAGCCAGGGGGCTTTCAGCGGGCAGATGGTTCCCGGCTCCGCCGAATCCCAGGCGATTTCCAGTTCCTCGCCCTCCTGCCAGCTGCTCCGCAGCCCGCCGTACAGGAAGGTGGCGCTTCTCTTTTTGCCGCCCGCCTCCATCCGCTCCAGCGCCGCCTGCACCGCCTGCTTTTGGCGCAGTTCCGCCGCCAGCAGGCTCTGTTTTTCCTCCAGCAGCGCGGGGATCTGGTCGGGATCCTGCTGTATCTGGCGGATATCCGCCATGCTGAATCCCGCTTCCCGCAGTGCCGCCACATCCTGCAGCCGGGCTACGTCCTCCTCCCGGAAGGTGTAGGCGTTGGCGTGAAGCCCCTCCTCCACCTGCGGCTCCACCAGGCCCTGTTTGATGTACAGCCGCACCGCCTTCTCGGTCAGGCCGGTGCGGCGGCAGACTTCTTTCATCTTCATAAGGCGTCAGCCTCCTTTCCCCCTCAGTCTACGTCCTGCCCCTAGGGCAGAGTCAAGGCCCGCCGCGAAAAAATTCCCCCTCCCCCCGCGTCAGGGCAGTTCCAGACGGCGGCAGCAGACGAAATAGTACGGCACCTCAAAGGCCAGCATGGCGCACCAGCCCGCCGCGCAGGCAAAGGCGATGCCGGGCAGGCCGGCGCGCGGGGCCAGCAGCACGGTGAAGGCCACCCGCAGGCTGGTCTGCACAATGGTTCCCAACAGTGTGGTCTTCATCTTGCCCATGCCGCGGTAGAACCCCTGGAAGCCGTTGGTCATGGCGGGCAGCAGGTAAAACGCCGCCATCAGCCCCAGGTAGCGGCTCCCCAGCGCCACCACCTCCGCCGCGCCGCCGCCCGCCACAAAGAGGGAGAGGATCGGATGGCGCAGCGCCAGCGTCAGGCTGCCCACCAGCAGCCAATAGCCCGCCTCCAGCCGCAGCCCGGCGGCAAACCCGGGGCGGATATGCTCCCGCCTGCCGCCGCCCCGGTTTTGGGCGATGTAGGTGGTGATGGCCTGGGCGATGCTCTGCTCCGGCGTGAAGGCGAAGTCGTCCACCCGCGTGGCCGCGTTGAAAGCCGCGATGGCCGTGACCCCCAGCGCGTTGACCTGCCCCTGGATCAGCACCTTGCCAATGGGCTGCACCGCCTGCTGCAGGGCGGTCACGCTGCCGTAGCGCAGGATGCGCCCCAGCCGCCCGGCGTCGATGCGCCACTGGCCGGGTTCAGGGCAGAGTTCCGGCACCCGCCGCGCCAGATACCAGGCGGCCAGGGCGGCGCTGGCTGCCTCGGCCGCCACGGTGGTGAGGGCCGAGCAGAGGATGCCGAACCCCAGCCCGCCGATGAGCACCAGATCCAGCCCGGCGTTGAGCAGCGCCGAGAAGGCCAGGAATTTCAGCGGCGTTTTGGCGTCGCCCACGCTCTTGAAACCGGCGGCCAGCGCGTTGTAGAAGAAGGTGAAGGGAGCGCCCAAAAATGTTACCCGAAGATACAGCGTGGTGATGGCAAAGATCTCCGCCGGCACCGCCAGCCGCCGTAGCAGCCAGGGCGCGGCGGCCACCCCCAGCAGCGCCGCCGCCGTGCAGAGCGCCGCGCCGAACAGCAGCGTGGTGGCCAGCGTGCAGCGCAGTCCGGCCCTATCCCCCGCGCCGAACGCCTCGCTCATCAGCACGCCCGCGCCGATGCACAGGCCGGTGATGGCCAGGATAACCAGGTTCATCACCGGACCCGCCACCCCCTCGGCGGCCAGCGCCTCCTGGCCGATGAACCGCCCCGCGATGATGGAGTCCACCGCGTTGTAAGCCAGCTGGAGCCAGTTGCCCAGCATCAGCGGCAGGGCGTACCGCCACAGATGCCCGTGGGCGGAACCGGTGGTCATGTCGGTCATGGCCGCTCTCCTTTCCGGCGGCGCAGCGCCGCCCTGTACAAAAACGGGAACCGGGCAAATGCCCGGTCCCCCGCGTCAATCTTTCTCTGTCTCGGCTACAATGTAGACGGGGCGGCGCTTGACCTCCAGATAGGTCTTAGCCAGGTATTCCCCCACAATGCCTGTGCAGAAGAGCTGCACGCCGCTGCACAGCAGCATGATGCAGACCATGCTGGGCCAGCCGGAGGTGGGGTCCCCAAAGGCCAGCGCCCGCACCACCACAAAGAGGATGCCCGCGAAAGCCAGCAGGCAGAACAGCACGCCCACCAGCGCCGCAATGACCAGCGGCGTGGTGGAGAAACCGACGATCCCCTCGACGGAATACTTAAAGAGGCCCCAGAAATTCCATTTGGTGGTGCCGGCCACTCGCTCCACATTCTCGTAGTCAAACCACTTGGTCTTAAAGCCCACCCAGCTGAAGATGCCCTTGCTGAAGCGGTTGTACTCGGCCATGCTGAGCACCGCGTTGGTCATCTTGCGGCTCATCAGGCGGAAATCCCGCGCGCCGTCCACGATCTCAGTGTCGGACATTTTGTTGATAATCTGGTAGAACTTTTTGGCGAACCAGCTGCGCACCGGCGGTTCCCCCTTGCGGGTGGTGCGGCGGGTGGCGGCGCAGTCATACTCGCCTGTGAGCAGAGCGTCCAGCATGGCGGGCAGCAGAGCGGGCGGGTCCTGCAGGTCGGCGTCCAGCGTCGCCACATAGTCGCCCTTGGCGGCCTGCAGCCCGGCGTAGATGCCCGCCTCCTTGCCGAAGTTGCGGCTGAAGGAGACATAGCGCACCCGGCTGTCCTGGGCGTGCAGTTCCCGCGCCACCTGCAGGGTGCCGTCCCGGGAGCCGTCATCCACAAAGATGATCTCAAAGTCCGCGCCGTGGCTTGCCTTCATCTCGCCGGCCACGCGGGCGGCCTCCCGGTAGAAGAGAGGCATTGACTCTTCCTCATTGTAACATGGTACGATCAAGCTGATCAGCATGGTCTCTCCTGCTTTCCGTGTCTGAATTTGTTCCTTTCTTGAGGGAGGAACAAAAAGAACTTTTAAGATAAAACCAGCCGGAGCGCCTGTGGGGCGGCGGTTTCCGGGGATGCCTGTTCAGGCGAAAGGGGATGCTCTCTCTATTATAGCGCATTTGCAGCGTTTGTCAAAACCGGACCAACAGGTAGCCATCCTGCTGGGTCACGGTGCCGGGCGGCAGCCCGGCGGCCAGAGCGTCCCCAGCAGCCTGCTGTTCCGGACTGGGGCGAAGGCAGGGCCGGCCGATCTCCTCCATCAGCAGGGCCATCTGCTCGTGGCTGCCGAAGGCCGACTGTGCCCAGTTGATGACCGATTCGTTCACTTCCTCATAGGCGTAGAGGTCGCCCATCGGCGCGCCCAGGGTGAGCGAGAGGACGTACTGCACCTTGTACGCGGGGTTGGCGGCCGGCAGCTTGCCCGCCACCGCGTCGGGCAGTTCGATCTCACCGGAGAAAACCACCGGCTGGCTGCCCGTGGGGTCCAGCTCGTCCAGCTGGGCGGCGGCGGCCCGCAGGAGTCCCTCCTCATACCGCCAGCGGGTGCGGTCAGCGGCGAAGGTTTGGTTGAGGGAGAGGCACTCCGCCGCCAGCAGAACGGCGCAGACGGCGGCACACAGCCGTTTACCCCGCCCGCGCAGCAGTAGCCAGGGCACAAACGGCACAAACACCGCAAAGCACTGGCTGGCCCGGGCCATCTGGCTGCCGGTCCCCTGCAAGATGCCCATGGCAAACACCGAGACCAGCAGCCCCAGCGTGAGCAGACCGCAGCCGTTGCCGTGGCGGCGTGCCAGCGCCCACACGAGCAGGGCGACACAGGCCAGCGCCAGCAGCGCCAGCGCAGGCACGCCGAAGGGCAGCGCCAGATAATTGCCGAGGAATTCCCGGATAAAGATGCGCACCGCCTCGGCGGGGCTTTCCCGCCGGAGCCAGTAGATGGTTTTGGCGGCCGCGCCGTCGGCGCCTGCGGTGTGGGTCAGCGCGCAGAGCAGCTTTGCCAGTGCAGCCCGCAGCGCCAGCCCGGCGGCCAGCGGCCACAGCCCCCGCACCGCAGCGGGGACGGCCCAGCGCCAGGGGCGGCTTTTTGCCGGCGCGGCGGCGGCAGCGGTGAGCAGCAGGGCAAACAGCATCGTCAGCCACACCTGGGCCATCGACTCATAGCAGCCCAGGGAGAACGCCAGGCAGACCGCCGCTCCCAGCGCCCCCCGCCAATGGCCGCCCGCCAGGATATGCCGCCCGCCCAGCCCAAGCGCCGCCGCCGCCAGCAAAACGCCGGGGGCCGTGGCAATCTGGTTGGAGTAGGCAAAGGTTTCGGCGTGGAAGGGGTAGAGCAGTAGCCCCCCAGCCAGCAGCAGGGCGCCCAGCGGTTCCGGCGGGCAGGCCGCAGCGGCGTACAGCACCGCTGCCAGGATTACCCCGGCGGCGGCCAGGCAGAGCGCGGCAAACAATTCCGGCCAGAAGCGCTGGTAGGCCAGCAGGCCGGTGGCCGCCTGCAGAAGGAACTGTGTCACCCGGCTTTGCAGCAAAAACTGCCCGCCCTGCTGGTAGGTCTCGATCGCCAGGTCGTCCACCCCTACGGCGGGTACCGCCATGGCATAGCCATACCCCAGCAGGATACACGCCGCCAGCGCCAGCCACAGCGCCGGGCAGCCCAGCAGAGCGCGCAGCGCCGACCTTACGCCCTGCCGGGCGGGGGCGCTGGGTGTAGCCGAAAAGGCCCCCGCCTGCGCGGGGGCCTGATTGGTCTGCCTTTGTCTTGAAGCACAATCCTTCATATCAGCCTTTGCAGGCAAGGTTGACCAGCTTGCCCTTGACGTAGATCTCTTTCACGATGGTCTTGCCGGCGATGGCCTCGGCCACGGCAGGCTCGGCCTTAGCGGCGGCGATGGCCTCGGCGCTCTCGATGGCGGCGGCAACCGTCAGGCGGGCCTTGATTTTGCCGTTGACCTGCACCGCGATCTCGATGTTCTGCTCCACGCACTTGGCTTCGTCGTAGCCGGGCCAGGCGGTGTGGGCGATCTGCCCCTCAAACCCGGCCTGTTGCCACAGTTCCTCGGTGATGTGGGGGGTCATGGGGTTGAGCAGGATCAGCAGGGTGCGGAACTCGTCCCGGGTGGCGCCGCCATTGTCGTACAGGGTGTTCACCAGGATCATCAGCTGGGCGATGGCGGTGTTGGCCTTCAGGCTCTCGATGTCCTCCCCCACCTTCTTGATGGTGCGGTGCATCGTGGCCTCCACCGCCGGGCGGTAGCCCTCGCCCTCGACGATCTTATCCCCCAGGCCCCAGATGCGCTCCAGGAAGCGCTTGCACCCCTTGATGGAGGAGGTGTTCCAGGGGGCGGCCTTCTCAAAGTCGCCGATAAACATCTCGTAAAGGCGCAAAGTATCGGCGCCGTACTCGTCCACCACGTCGTCGGGGTTGACCACGTTTCCCAGGGACTTGGACATCTTCACGATGGGATGTTCGGCCATCTCGCCGTACTTCTCCACCAGGTAGGCGCGGGCGGCCTTCTCGCTGCCCTGCTCGGCCACCAGGGCCTTCTGCTCGCCGGCGGGCAGATTCTCAAAGGCGTGGGGGTTCAGCCCCAGGATCATACCGTGGCTGGTGCGCTTCTGGTACGGCTCCGGGGTAAGCACCGCGCCGATATCATAGAGGAACTTATGCCAGAACCGGCTGTAGAGCAGGTGCAGGGTGGTGTGTTCCATGCCGCCGTTGTACCAGTCCACGGGTCCCCAGTATTCCAGGGCCTCCCTGCCGGCCAGGGCGTCGGGGTTGTGAGGATCCATATAGCGCAGGAAGTACCAGCTGGAGCCGGCCCACTGGGGCATGGTGTC
>CAZIVF010000087.1:0-8483 GCA_964542725.1 uncultured Subdoligranulum sp.
CCGCGCCGCCATCTTTTGCTTGCGGTTTAGCGGCAAAACCTTTATACTGGGATGGTAAGCAGAGAAGGCAGTGGTTTCCATGATGAAAATTTAACGGCCCCAGAAAAAACAGCTGACCCGCGCAACGGATTTTGCCGAGGGCGTTTAGATCTGCCTTCCCTACCCCACCGAGGATGAGGTGCGGGAGGTATCGCTGACGCTGGATATTGAACCCGCCGATCTGCCGGCCGCGATGGACCCGGAGGAATCGGCCCTCATCTCGCTGGAGGATGGGTATGCCGTTATCATTGTGGATATTCCCATCCCCGTCATCGGCCAGAACGGCGGCATCTGCCGGGACGATATCAAGGGTACGCGGGAACTGTTCAGCACCCTTCTGGATAACCGGCTGAACAACGCCATGAAATATCTGACCTCCGTCACCCCTATTATGGCGGTACCCACGGTGGTATCCGGCCTGTACGGCATGAACGTCAATTGGGCGGGCATGCCCTTTGCCGCTTCGGCCCGGGGGTCCTGATCGTCTGCTGCATGATTCTGGCCGTCTGCGCTGTGGCGGCCTGGATTCTGCACCAAAAGCATATGCTTTGACGGTATTGGCAGCGGCCTCCCCCGCCGGGAAGCCGCTTTTTACTTTTTTGGGGCCGGGCTTGTAACATTCCGGCTGCGTTTCCGTTTTGAAGGATAAAGGGAAGTTGAAAGGGGGAAACCCTATGGAAGATTCTGCCATCGTGGCGCTGTACTGGGCGCGGGATGAGCGGGCGCTGACCGAGACCGCCGCCAAATTCGGGGCTTACTGCCGCAAGATCGCGGCCAACATCCTGGGCAGTGCCCGGGATGCCGAGGAGTGCGAGAACGACACTCTGCTGGCCGCCTGGAACAGTATGCCGAAGAACCGCCCTGCCCACCTGGCGCCCTATCTGGGGCGGATCACCCGGAACCTGGCGCTGGACCGCCATGAGGCGGCCTCCGCCCAGAAGCGGGGCGGAGGGCAGACCCCCTTGGTGCTGGACGAACTGGCCGAGTGTGTGGCCGCGCCGGACCGGGTGGAGGACGCCTTTGATGCCGCCGAGACCGCCGCCCTGATCAGCGAGTTCCTGCGCGGGCAGCCCGAATTGACGCGGAACATCTTTCTGCGCCGGTACTGGTACTGTGACGCTACCGCCGACATTGCGGCCCTCTACCATCTGGGCGAAAGCAGGGTGCGGGTGACGCTGTACCGCACCCGCGGCAAACTGGCCGCTTACTTACAGGAAAAGGGGGGCGCGTTATGACCGTGAAGGAACTGTTTGAGGCTGTCGGCCTTGTGGATGACGATCTGATTTTGGCCGCCGACGCCCCGGCGCGCCGGCGCCCCGCCCTGCGCTGGCAGTGGGCGCCGCTGGCGGCCTGCCTCTGCCTGGCGGTGGGCGTGTGGCAGAGCCAGGGAAAGCTGTTGGAGAATGTGGCCGGGCTGGTGATGCCTCGCTCCGGCAGTTCCGCCGTCACCGCCGCCACCGCCAGCGACGAGGCTGCGCCGGAGGCAGCGGAAGCGCTGGAAAGCATGCCCGACACTGCAGCCGCCGGGGAAGCCGCCCCGCAGGAGGCCGCGTCCCAGGAGGGAAGCCTTCTCCGGGAGGAAAGCGACGGGTTTGCCTCCAAGGACGCCGGTATGCCCGACGCAGCAGCCGGCTATTCCGCCGAGCAGCCGGTTTGCCCCCTGGACGCCGCCGGTTATGAGCGCTGGGAGATGCTGGACGCCGCCGGGCTGGACGGGGAGACGCTGGAGCTTTCCGCCGGGGTTCTCTATGTGCTGACTGACGGCGGCGAACCGTTCACAGTGAGCGATGCCCTGGACACCGGGTGGGCGCTGCATGTCCGGGCGGAGGACCCCGATGTGCCGCTGGTGGCCGGGTACGCCCCGGCGGGTGGCACCCCCGCCCCCACCTCCCAGGGGAGCGGCGGTGATTTCACGGTGACGCTGGATGGGGATGCCCCCGGCGCATACTATTTCTATCTGGCTGCGGACGGCGACGTCCGCCTCACCGCTCAGCTCAGCTTCGCCGTCATCTGCCGCGTTGCGCCGGAAAAATAGAAACCGCTCCGCGCCCGCTGCCAAAAGCAGCGGGCGCGGTGTTGCCTCTATTTTTCCCGGCGGCGGTCCCGCTCCTTGGCGGCGGAGAGGGCGCCGGGGGTGCGGGTGTCCGGGGTGAGCAACTTGGCGCGCAGCACGGCGTCCTCCCCAAAGCGCCGGCGTAGCGCGTCGGCGGCGCGATCCAAGCGCTCCTGCTTGTCGGTGTGTACCGCGTCGGTGAAGAGGTCCAGCTGCTCAAAATGGTCGTTGCCCGTCTTTTCAGCGGTCACGCCCACCAGGCGCACCGGCCTCTTGGGCCACATTTGGCGCATCAGTTCCCGGGCGGTACGCCAGATCAGATCGGTGGAATTGGTGGGATTGGGCAGCGTGACCTGGTGGCTGGTGCGGCGGAAGGCGTTATCCACCAGCTGCACGGCAATGACCCGGGCGGTCTTGCCGTCGGCCCGCAGCCGCATTGCCACCGAATCGCAGAGGGCCAGCAGGGTGGAGTCGGCGTCCGCCGGGCGGGCGATATCCTGGGCGGTGGTCACGCTGTTACCGTAGGAATTGTCCTTGGTGTTCTGCTTCGTCACCGGGCGGGTCTCACGGCCGTTAGCGTAGTTCCACATGGTATCCCCCGCCGCGCCGAAGGTATCGGCCAGCACCGTCCGGCTCGCGTTGGCCAGCTGGCCGACGGTATGGATGCCCATCCGCTCCAGCCGTTGGGCGGCGCTTGGTCCCACGCCGAAGAGCGCCCGCACCGGCAGCGGCCACAGCTTGGCGGGGACCTCCTCCGGCCAGAGGGTGTGAACCTTGTCCGGCTTCTCAAAGTCGGAGGCCATCTTGGCCAGCAGGCGGTTGGGGGCCACGCCGATGTTGACGGTGAAGCCCAATTCCTTCTTGATTCGGCGGCGGATCCGGTGCGCCACCTGTAGCGGCGGGCCGAACAGCGCCTCGGTCCCCGTCATATCCAGGAACGCCTCGTCGATGCTGTACTGCTCAATATCCGGCGTATAATCGCTCAAAACGCGGATCAGCGCCTTGCTGCTGCGCACATAGCAGTCAAAATCCGGCGGGGTCACAGTCAGGTCAGGGCATTTGATCCGGGCGGAAAAGAGGCTCTCCCCGGTGTGGATGCCGTAACGCTTGGCGGGCAGGCTCTTGGCCAGCACCACGCCGTGGCGCTTCTCCTCGTCGCCGCCCACCGCGGAAGGGATGGTGCGCAGATCCACCGCCGCGCCCTCCTGCAGCAGCTTGAGGGCCGACCAGGATAAAAACGCCGAGTTCACATCCACATGGAAATACACCTTCGGCACAAAAACACCCCCTCCCTCTGTAGTATACCACAAAGAGGGAGGGGGTGTAAATCAGGGAGGCCGGATCTGCTGCGGCGAGGTCAGGCGTTTTGCCTGCCGCCGTCCGCCGGGGCCTCGCCGCCGGGCTGCTCCCCATCCGGGGGTGTGGGCGCTTCGCCGCCGGGGGCCTGGCCGTCCGGCATCTGGCCGCCGGGGGTCTGGCCGCCGGGCATTTCACCGTCGGGCAGTTCGGGACGCTCCCCGTCAAAGCTCTCCCCCTCCGGCAGTTCCGGCGGTTCGCCGTCCTGGCCGGCAAAGCCGCCGCCACCGGGGCCGCCCATGCCGCCCATGCCGCCGGGATTGCCCATGCCACCCATGCCGCCGTCCGTCTGGATCAGCGATGCCAGAGTGGTCGAGGCGAGTTCCTCGCCGCCCTCGGCGGTCCCCCCGGCGGCAAACCCGTTGGCGTCAGTCCCCGCCACCGAGGCGCCGGCCAGCAGTGTGTAGCTACCGCCTTCCACCATGTCCGGCGTGCTGATCACCGCCGTGCTGTAGGCTTTGGACGGCGTCCAGTGGGCCAGCACGGTCCCCTCGCCGTCCACCAGCGTAAGGGAGGTCCCGGCTGCCTGGCCGCCCGTGGAGGTCAGCCAGCTGCCCTGGGTGCTTGCCTGCCCAAAGTTTACGTCCATGCCGCCGCTGCTCACCGCCATCACGGTGCCGCCGGTGATGGTCAGTTCCGTTCCGGCGTCCAGCGCGCCGTTGCCGCTCATCGTCGGGCCGGCAACCAGCACCAGGCCGCCGGTGACGGTCAGGGAGCCGTTGGAGTCCAGGCCGTCCCCTTCGGCGCTCACCATCACCGTGCCGCCCCGGATCTCCAGGCTAGGGGCGTCGCCGGTCCAATTATCGGGGCTGGCTGCATTGATGCCGTCGTCCTGGGCGGTGAGATACAGCGTGCCGCCGGTGATATAGATATTGTTGGCCTCCACCGCTTCGTCGCTGCCGTTGACGGTGATGATTCCGCCGCCCACCGCCAGCGTCTTTTTGGCCTTCAGGCCGTCCCCGGCCGACGTCAGGTTGAGGATGCCGCCGGTGACGGTCACGTCATCCTTGCCGCGCACCGCATGGTGGTAGTTGCCGTTGACGTTGAGCGTGCCTTCCCCCTGTATGGTCAGGTCCGCATCGCAGAAGAGGGCCGCGTTGGGTTCATCGTCGGTCAGTTCGCTGTAGACCGTGCTGTCCGTCAGGGTGCTCACACTGCCGGCGGGCAGCGTCAAAAAGACCTTGTCGGCGTTCTGCACCCACAGGGCGGGGCCGTCCGGGCTAGTCACTGTCAAATCCTGCAACACCAGCTGCACTTTGTCTTCTTTGCCGGCGTTCACGATGATCTGCCCTTCCAGCGTGCCGGTGAGCAGGTAGGTTCCCGCCTGGGCGATGGTTATATTCTCGCTGCCGGTGCAGTCGATGGTTTGGGCGTTGGTATAACTGGCGTCCCAGTCCCGATCGCTGTACAGGGTGCTGTCCGGGTTGGCGGCGGCGGTCACGGCGGCGCTTTGCGCGGCCTCGGTGGTGCCGCTGGTCACAGTGCCGCCGGTGCTCTGGCCGCAGCCGGCCAGCGCCAGTGCCAGCGCCAAAGCAAAAAGCAGGCTTCGTTTCATAAGGTATCCTCCCTTGTGTCTATGTGAGAAAGTTGGATCGGCAGGTTGCCGTTGCGGCAGCGCAGGTCATCCAGGAACGCCTTGTGGCTCACATTTTTCCGCAGGCGCACCTCGTACCGCAGTTCAAACAGGCTTCCCATGCCACTGGTCTTGACGCTCAGCAGGCGGGCGCTCTGGGCATACTTGCGGAAGAGATCGTCGAAGGCGTCCTCATATTCCAGCGTTTCCGGCACGGTGATCTTCAGCGACCTGTCGCGGGCATCCACCTCCGCTAGGGGGCTGGCCAGCAGCACCAGCTGGGCTGCCCCCGCCACCGCCACAAACAGCACCGCCGCCGCCAGGTAGCCGGTTCCGGTGGCCAGGCCGACGGCCATCGCCATAAAGATGGAGCCGATCTCCCGCGCGCCGCCGGGCAGGCTGCGGAACCGTACCAGGCCGAAGGCCCCCATGACGGCCACACCGGTCCCCAAATTGCCGTTGACCAGCATGATGACCACCTGCACAATGAGCGGCAGCAGCGCCACCGTGACCACGAACCCCTTGTTGGCGCGGCTGTGTACCTGGCAGAGCAGTGCGCAGACCAGCCCCAGCGCCAGGGAGACGGCGGTGCAGGCCCCAAACTGAAGGGGGGTGAAGGTTCCCCCGATGGTTAAAATGCTATCCAACATATTGTTCCCTCCTGATTTTCTTCGGTTGACGGGCGGTGTACAGGACCGGCTGGCGGCAGAGCGCCTCCTGGTAGCAGCAGCCGTATTTGGAGAAGCTGACCGGGCTGATGCCAAGTTCCGCCAGCGTGTGGGCCAGCCAGAGCGGCATCACACCGGGGAGTTTGATCTCCATTAAGTAAAGGCCCTGCACACTCAGCGGGCTGCCCTCATCCCCGGCGGCCAGATCCAGCCGGGTGGTGCGCCACCGGATGTTGCCGTCCAGCGTCAGACGTAGGGCTTCGTCCTCCCGCCCGAAGAGCGCCACCCGGTCATAGGCCAGGAACACCCGGGGCCGGGGGCGGTAGTAATCCATAAAATAGTCGATCTCCCGCAGGATCTGGTTTTGGGGGATTTTGATGCGCCCGTCCAGCCAGGCGGTTGCGGTATCCAGCGGCAGCGCCGCACGGCGCTTGTAGACCACGCCGTCATATTTCTTTTTCAGTTCCACAAAAACCCGGTCGTCTGCGCCCGGCACCCCGTAGCTGCGCAGCCGCAGCTTCTCTTTATACAGGGGCTTATCCAGCGAGGTGCGGATCAGGTGGTAATCGCCGGTATCATAGTAGATATTGCAGATGGTATGGCGGCCGTAGTCATCCACCTCCATGTACCGCTCCAGAATATCCCACAGGGCCGTGAGCTGGGCGGGGGTGACAAGATATTTCTTTTCCACCCGTTCAAACGTAAACTGTGCCATAGCGCGGTCTCCTTTCAACGCTGCCAGTATAACGCGGCGAACTGAAAATAGTCTGAAAAAGGGTTGGGAATTTTCCTTTCAGATTATTTTCAGCTTGCAGGTGTATGCTGTATAATAAAGAAGAAGGAGGCGGGACCATGCAGGTTTTGATCGTGGAGGATGAGGTTCGCCTGGCCGACGCGCTGGGGCAGATTTGCCGGGAACAGCGCTGGCAGGCCGACGTGGTGTACACCGGCAGCGACGGCCTGGCCTATGCCGAGAGCGGCCAGTACGACGTGGTGGTGCTGGATGTGATGCTGCCCGGCCTGACCGGCTTTGAGGTGGTGCGGGCGCTGCGGCAGAAAAAGGTGGCCACCCCCGTGCTCCTGCTGACTGCCCGGGACGATGTGCGGGACAAAGTGACCGGCCTGGACTGCGGCGCCGACGACTACATGACCAAGCCCTTTGCGCCGGAGGAACTGCTGGCCCGGCTGCGGGCGCTGACCCGCCGCCAGGGGGAGGTACAGCTGGAAGAACTGCGCTGCCACGACCTGGTGCTGGATCTTTCCACCTATGACCTGGCCTGCGGGGAGCGGCGGGTTCACCTGGGCTTTAAGGAGTTTGAAGTGCTGCGGCTGCTGATGGCCCAGCCCGGCGTGCTGCTCCCGAAGGAGACGCTGATCACCCGCGTATGGGGCGCCGAATCCAACGCGGAGGATAACAATGTGGAAGCCTACATCAGCTTTTTGCGCAAAAAGCTGCACTTTTTAGGCAGCCGGGTGGGGATACTGACCCAGCGCAAGGTGGGCTACCGGCTGGAGGTACCCCAATGATCCAAGCACTGCGCCGCAAATTTGTGGCGATCAATATGGCGCTGGTCAGCCTGGTGCTGGCGGTGGTGTTCGGTGCGCTGCTCTACACCACCGCCCGCAGCGCCAGCCGCCAAACCACCAATGCCCTGCTGCGCGCGGTGGAGCAGAGCGGCCCGGCGGATCTCCCCATGCCGGAGATCGTTCCCCGGGGCGACGAGCCGAGCCGCTCACCCAAAGAGATCAACCGCACAACGGTGTTTTGGGTTCTGACTGACGAGGCGGGCGGGATTTTGCAGAGCGAGACCAGCCTGGTGGAGATCAGCGACGAAACCCTAGCCAACGTGACTGCCGCCGCCCTGGCCGACGGGCAGGAGGAGGGTACGCTGCGCGACCCCGATCTGCGTTACCTGGTGCGCCACACGCCGGAGGGGCTGCGCATCGCTTTTGCCGACCGGAGCGATGAGCAGGCCACCCTGCGCAGTCTGGCGCTGCGGCTGCTGGCGACAGGCGCGGCGGCGCTGGGGGCCTTTTTTCTCATCAGCCTCTATCT
Source organism: uncultured Subdoligranulum sp. (assembly GCA_964542725.1). Classification (GTDB taxonomy): domain Bacteria; phylum Bacillota; class Clostridia; order Oscillospirales; family Ruminococcaceae; genus Gemmiger. Next base: position 7,746 of record CAZIVF010000087.1, read on the forward strand.
GGCGCGGTGGGCGCTGCGCCCGGTGGAGCGGGCCTGGCAACAGCAGCGCCAGTTTGTGGCGGACGCCAGCCATGAACTGAAAACCCCGCTGACAGTGATCCTGGCCAACACCGGCATTATGGCCCGCCACCCCGACGCCACTGTGGCCAGTCAGAGCCAATGGCTGGACGGCATCCGGGAGGAGGGCGCCCGGATGAAAACCCTGATCGACGATATGCTGTTTTTGGCCCGCGCCGACGCGCTGCGCGCCCCCGCCCTGACCGGCACGGTGAATTGGAGCGAGACGGTGGAGAGCGCCGCCCTGGCCTTTGAGTCGGTGGCTTTTGAGCGGGGGGTCGCCCTGCAGGCGGAGATCGCGCCGGGCTTGACCGTGCTGGGCGATCCCCAGCAGCTGGCCCAGCTGGCGGGCATCCTGCTGGACAACGCCTGCAAGTACGCGGGCGGAGCCAAGCAGGTCACACTGACGCTGGCCGCCGGGGCCGGCGTCGCCCAGCTGAAGGTGCAGAACACGGGCGACACCCTGCCGCCCGAGGTGCTGGGCCATCTGTTTGAGCGGTTCTACCGCGCCGATACCGCCCGCCAGCGCAGCGGCGGCTGCGGGCTGGGGCTTGCCATCGCCCAGAGCATCGTCCAGACCCATCAGGGGCAGATCACTGCCGCCAGCGAGGCCGGCGTGACTACCCTGACCGTGACCCTGCCGTTGGCGAAGGGCGTCGGCGCGCCGCCCCGGTGAGGGGG
>CAZIVF010000088.1:0-8451 GCA_964542725.1 uncultured Subdoligranulum sp.
GCGCCCTTCTCCTTGCGGAAGCAGGGGCTGTAGCTGGTGAGGGTCTGAGGCAGCTTGGCGCCATCCAGCGTCTGGTCGATGAAGCGGCCAATCATGCTGTGTTCACTGGTGCCGATGAGGTAGAGGTCCTCCCCCTCAATTTTGTACATCATAGCGTCCATTTCAGGGAAAGACATAACCCCCTGCACCACGTTGCCGTGGATCATGAAGGGCGGGATCACATAGGTGAAGCCCTTGTCGATCATGAAATCGCGGGCGTAGGCCAGCACCGCCTCATGCAGGCGGGCGATATCGCCCAGCAGATAGTAGAAGCCGTTGCCGGCCACCCGGCCTGCGGCGTCCAGGTCGATGCCGCCGAAGCTCTCCATGATCTCCACATGGTAGGGGATGGGGTAGTCCGGCACCAGCGGTTCCCCGAACCGCTGGACCTCCACGTTGCAGCTGTCGTCGGGGCCGATGGGGACCGACGGGTCGATGATGTTGGGGATGGTGTACATGATCTCCTGGATCTTTTTCTGGAGTTCATCCTCCTTGGCCTCCAGCGCCTTCAGGGTGTCGTCGTTTTGCTTGACGGCGGCCATGTTGGCGTCAATCTGGGCCTGGATGGCGGCCTTCTCCTCGTCGGCGGCCTTCTTCAGCTTGCCGAATAGCGGGCCGTTGGCCTTGCTCAGCTTGTTGCGCGCGGCGCGCAGATCGCTGGCCTGGCCGATGGCGGCGCGGTACTCGGCATCCAGGGCGATGACCTCGTCCACCAGCGGCAGCTTGGCGTCCTGAAATTTCTTGCGGATGTTCTCCTTGACGGCATCGGGGTTTTCCCGCACAAAACGAATGTCCAACATGATGTTGCTCCTTTACGCTTTCTTTATACTTTCTCACAGAAGAGGCAGAGACGGTTTGAATGATGCGAATGTTATAATAGTGAATCCTGTTATAAAATATGGTGCGGCTTCGCCGCTTTTCTTTATTTGGGAACCCTCATAACTTTTATAACCTCTATACCATTCCGAAGTTCCTCACTCGTACCGGCCCAAGAGATCGACGAGCTTCTGCAGCATCTCGTCGGAGTAGAAGTCGATTTTCAGGCTGCCTCTGCCGTTCTTGTATTCCACCCGCACCTCGCTGCCGGTGACATCCTTCAGGGCGGCCTCCACCTCCACGGCGCGCTTGGGGCGGGTGAAGGCGTCCTCCCGCTTCGGCGGCCGGGGCGGCTTGGCGAGGCGCTTGCAAAGCGCCTCGGTCTGGCGGACGTTCAACCCCTTGGCGATGATCTCGTTGGCAGCGTCCTTCATCAGCTTCTCGCTGGGCAGACCCAGGATCACCTTGGCGTGGCCGGTGCTGATGGCGCCGCTGCTGACCTGGTCCCGCACCTCCTGGGGCAGGCTGAGCAGCCGCATGGTGTTGGCCACGGCGCTGCGGCTCTTGCCCAGGCGTTTGGCGGCGGCCTCCTGGGTCAGGCCGTACTTCTCGATCAGCTGCCTGCAGCCCTGGGCCACCTCGATGGGATCCAGATCCTCCCGCTGAAGATTCTCGATAAGGGCCAGCGCGGCGGCCTGCTCATCGGTGACCTCCTTGATGACAGCCGGCACCTCGTCCAGCCCGGCCATGCGGGCGGCCCGCCAGCGGCGCTCCCCCGCAATGATGATGTAGCCCGGCCCAGCCTTCTTGGGGCGCACCGCGATGGGCTGCAGCAACCCGTTCTCGGCAATGCTGGCCGAAAGCTGGGCCAGCGACGCCTCCTCAAACTTTTTGCGGGGCTGCTCGGGATCCGGCTCAATCTCCCGCACCGGCAGCGTGCCGATGGCAGCGCTATCCTCCCCTGTTTCGGGCAGATCCGCGAAAAGGCTGTCCAGCCCTTTCCCCAAACCTCCCAGTTTTTTCTTTGCCATGGGCGGCTTCCTCCTTTCCTTACGCTTCCCCTCACTCGTTGTTCTTCAAAAATTCCCTCGCCAGCTCCATGTAAGCGTCGCTGCCCTTGCCGTTCGGCTCATAGAAGTTGATGGGCATGCCGAAGCTGGGCGCTTCCGAGAGACGCACCGTGCGGGGGATCACGCTGCGGTAGACCTTGGTGCCGTAGTATTTTTTCACCTGGTCCACCACCTGCATCGTCAGGTTGAGGCGGCCGGCGTACATGGTGAACACCAGCCCTTCGATATCCAGGTAGCGGTTGTACTTTTTGCGCACCGTCTTGAGGGTGTTCATCAACTCCGAGAGCCCTTCCAGCGCGAAATACTCACACTGCAGCGGGATCAGCACGGTATCGCAGGCGCACAGGCCGTTGACGGTGAGCAGATCCAGCGAGGGCGGGCAGTCGATGAAGATATAATCGTAGACCGGCACAATGGGGGCCAGCACGCTGCGCAGCCGGTTCTCACGCCGGGGCAGGCTGACCAGTTCCACCGCAGCGCCCGCTAGCTGGGTGTTGGACGGCAGAAGATCCGCGTTATACTGCGTTTTTACAACAGCCTGGCGGACATCCTCATCGTCGATCAGGCAGGTGTAGACGTCGCTCTCCAGCTTATTTTTTGGGACGCCGTAGGCCGAGGTCGTGTTGCCCTGGGGGTCCAGATCCACGATCAGCACCCGTTTCCCCAGGGCCGCCACGCAGGAAGACAGATTGACTGCGGTGGTGGTTTTCCCCACGCCGCCCTTTTGGTTTGCCACTGCGATGACCTTTGCCATGCCTGTTTCCTCCTGCGCTGCCGTTTTTTCACGTCGGTTCTTATTATAGCACAGCTTGGGTCCAATAAAAAGGGTTTTATCCAAAAAGTTTGCCCCGGGATGTTCCATGTGGAACACTCCGGGGCAAACGCGGCGCGCAGACAAGGGAACCGCACTGCCGGCGGCAGGCTCGGGCCGGCGCTTCCCTCCCTTGGGGGTTTAGCAGGTCACGGCCTCCTCCGCCTGCTCCTCCGGCTCTTTTTTCGGCTTTTTCATCGCCTGCTCCACCGGGATGCGCACAATGTACTCCAGGCAACCGTCCTTGCGGGTGCAGTGGGTGGTGGCGTTGATGCCCTTCTTGGTCATCAGATTCACCGCATGCTGCAGGGTATTTACAAAAAACCGAACGTCCCCCACCATGGGGGTGGTGCGGCGGCGCACCGGCGGCTTGGCCGGCCCGGCGCTGAGCATGCTCTCCACCAATCGGTCCGCCTCCCGCACGCTCATGTTGTCCTTCGCCATTTTTTCCAGCGCCTCGGTGCGGCGGCCCTCCGGCAGACGCAGCGCCGCCCGGGCGTGGCGCTCGGTCAGGCGGCTGGCGGCGCAGAGTTTTTGCTGCTCCTCCGTCAGGCTGAGCAGCCGCAGTTTGTTTGCCAGCGCGGGTTGGCTCATCCCCAGCCGCCGCGCCGCCTCGGCCTGGGTGCAGCCCCACAGGCGGATCACCTCCCGGATGCCCCGCGCCGTATCGAAGGGATCCAGCTGGCTGCGCTGCATATTTTCCAGCAGGCCCAGGGCAGCGGATTCGCTGTCGTCATATTCCGCCATCAGGGCGGGAACCTTTTCCAGCTGGGCCAGGCGGCAGGCCCGCAGGCGGCGCTCCCCCGCCACCAGCTGGTAATGGTGCAGCCCCACCCGGCGCACGCTCACCGGCTGCAGCAGGCCGTTCTGCAAAATACTTACGGCCAGCGCCGCGATCTCGTTGTCGTCAAACACCGTCCGCGCCTGGTAGGGGGACGGCTCGATCCACTCAATCGGCAGCATCAACACTTTGCCGACCTTTTGCTTCTCTTTCATGGGAAACTCCTTTCGGGAAAACCTTTTGCGAGCCTTTCCCCCAGCATACCACGGATCATTCCCCATGAAAACAAAAATCGTTCGTGCAAATGTGCTTTTTTGCGCGGTATTATAACGGCTTTTTTGCAATTTTTCCGCCGTTGCGCGGGTAAACCGTCGGAGTTTGCGATATTTTTCTGCATAGGACCAGCCGCCGCTCGCTGCCGTCGGGCAGGGTGAAGGCGCGGGTCTCGGCATATTGGCCGCCCAATTTTTTCAGCGCAGCGGCGGCGGCGGCGCGCTCGGCGTCCGCGTCGGGGCCTTTCATCGCCACGAAAGCGCCGCCCACCCGCACCAGCGGCAGGCAGTATTCGCACAGCACCGGCAGGACCGCCACCGCGCGGGCGCAGGCAACGTCAAACTGCTCCCGCCAGCGCTTGCGGGCGGCCTCCTCGGCGCGCTCCTTGGCGAACTCCACGCCGGTCAGGCCCAGTTCCCCGCAGACCCAGCGCAGGAAATCCACCCGCTTGCCGGTGGGTTCCATCAGGGTCAACTCCAGATCCGGCTTGTAGATCTTCGCCGCCACGCCGGGGAAGCCTGCGCCGGTGCCAACGTCCACCAGCCGCCCGGCCACCTCGGGCTGGGCGGCAAAGAGCAGGCTATCCACAAAATGCCGGTCCTCGATCCCCTCGGGGGTGGTGATGGCGGTCAGGTTGACCTTCTCATTGTATTCCACCAGCATGGCGGCGTACCGATCCAGCTGATCCAGCTGGGCGCCGGTGAGAGAGATGTTCCATGTGGAACACTTCGCTTCCAAACGGCCTTTGTCGATCATGGCGTTCTCCTTTGCTTTTTGTGTCGTTTCCCTTTATTGTAGCGGCTTTTCCCAGCCGGCGCAACCGCTGCGGGCAAAATTGTTGCCCTTTCGGGGGTTGCGCCGCCGGTGTTCCGCCTCCTCCGCAGAGGGGGATCCTGTATCCGCCCGGGAGGCTTGCGGAAACCTTTCGTTTCCGGTTTGGCCGCAACGCTTATTGCCATTGAGACTGTAGGGGCGAGCGATGCTCGCCCGCGCCGCCGGGAAACCTTGCCGCAACACGGCGGCAGACCGTCAAACGCGCGAACAACCGTTATCTTTTGCTTTTCAGCAGGGCAATGCTCAGCTGGGCCAGATCGTTGGGGGATACGCCGGGGATGCGCCCCGCCTGGGCCAGCGTGCGGGGGCGGATCTTTGCCAGCTTTTCGCGGGCTTCCAGGGATATGGTTTCCAGGGAAGCATAGTCAAAATTTTCCGGGATCGCCACCTGCTCGTGGCGCTGAATATCCCGGATGGTGCGGGTCTCCCGGGCGATGTAACCGGCGTAACGGATCTCGGTCTCGATGCGCTGGGCCATGGTGGGGGTCACGCCCTCCCCCCTGCCGACCACGGCGGCCACCAGCTCATAGCTGACGCCGGGGCGGCGGAGCAACTCTTCGGCGGTGCCGCCGCTCTCACCCAGGGCCAGCCCCTCCGGCGCGGCGGCGCGCAGATCGGCCAGGTGTATGCGGGTGCGCCGCAGGCGGGCCAGCTCGGCCTGCTTGATCTCCCGGTCACGGCAGAACACCGCCCAGCGGGCATCGTCCACCAAACCATACTCCCGGCCGATGGGCGTCAGCCGCTCGTCGGCGTTATCCTGCCGCAGGCTCAGGCGGTACTCGCTGCGGCTGGTCATCATGCGGTAGGGGTCCATCACACCCTTGGTCACAAGATCATCCACCAGGGTCCCCAGGTAGCTGGTATGCCGCGCCAGCACCAGTTCCTCCCTGCCCAGGGCGCGGCGGGCGGCGTTTAGCCCGGCCAATAGCCCCTGGGCGGCGGCCTCCTCATAGCCGGAAGTGCCGTTGAACTGCCCCGCTCCGTACACACCCTTCACCGCCTTGCTCTCCAGCGTGGGGTACAGCGTGGTGGGGTCCACACAGTCGTACTCGATGGCGTAGGCGGGGCGCATGATCTCCAGCTTCTCAAAGCCGGAAATTGTGCGGTACATCACGTTTTGTACCGCCTCCGGCAGGCTGGAGGACATTCCCTGCAGGTACATTTCCTCGGTATCCTCACCGCAGGGCTCCACAAAGATGGGGTGGCGCTCCTTCTCCCTAAAGCGCACCACCTTGTCCTCAATGGAGGGGCAGTACCGCGGCCCCACGCCCTGGATATCGCCGCCGTACAGCGGGGAGCGGTGCAGATTTTCCAGAATCACCCGGTGAGTCTCGGGGTTGGTGTAGGCGATGTAGCAGTCCACCTTGTTGTGCATCGGTTCCCGGGTCAGGAAGCTGAAGGGCTGCAGTTGCTCGTCAGGGTCGCCGGGCTGGCGCTCCAGCTTGGAAAAATCGATGCTGCGGCGGTGAACCCGGGCGGGGGTGCCGGTCTTGAACCGGCGCAGCGTGAAGCCGTGGGCGAGCAGATCGCGGGTCAAGGCGGTGGCGGCGTGCTGGCCGTCAGGGCCGCCGTCATAGTGGGCCTCCCCCACAAAGATGCGCCCGCCCAGCGTTGTGCCGGTGGCGATGACCGCCGCCCTGCAAGCGTAGTATCCGCCCAGGCTGGTGACAACGCCGCAGACCGAGCCATCCCGCACATCCAGCGCGGTGATTTCGGCCTGGTGGATGTCCAGGCCGGGGGTTTGTTCCAGCGCGTGTTTCATCCAGATGTGGTAGCGCTTGCGGTCAGTCTGGACCCTCAGGCTGTGGACGGCGGGGCCTTTGCCCCGGTTGAGCATCCGGCTCTGCAGGAAGGTCGCGTCGGCCGCCAGACCCATCAGCCCGCCCAGGGCGTCGATCTCCCGCACCAGATGCCCCTTAGCGGTGCCGCCGATGGAGGGATTGCAGGGCATGTTGCCGATGAAGTCCAGCGTCAGCGTGAAGAGCGCCGTGCGCGCCCCCAATACCGCCGCCGCGTGGGCCGCCTCGATCCCGGCGTGGCCCGCGCCGATCACAATTACATCGTAGGTTGCTAATTTATCCATAGGTACGTCCTGTTTTGTTTTGGATTTGAAACTTTTTCGGGAAAAATTTTCATCAAAAAGCTCTAGGGCAACACCGCATAATTCGCGGCTACGCCTAAAGTGCCGCCGGGTAATCTTGCGGCCGCGCAGGGTTCGCGGGGCGATACAGTTCAACAGAAAACCGTCAACGGGCTGCCGCGCGGGGTTGGTCTTTCACTTGCCTACGCAGAAGGTTTCGAATACCTGGTCGATGGTCGCGGCGGTGGCATCGGTTCCAGTCAGGTCACAGAGGGCCTGCAGCGCGTCGGTGATGCAGACGGCGGCGGCATCCAGGCCGTAGCCCTGCCGCTGACTGCCAATGGCTTCGGCCACCGCATCGCGGGCCCGCACCGCTGCCGCCAGCTGCCGGGCGCTGCACAGCTGCGCTGCGTTGGGGTCCAGGTCCGCCGTCCCCAGCAGTTCGGCCACCGCGCCGCTCAAAAGCGGCAGGCTGGCCGCGTCCCGGGCGCAGAGGGGCAGCACCCGCTCAAAATAGGGTTCCAGCGCCGCCTGGGCGGCCCCGGTGGAATCGGCAATATCCTGCTTGTTCAGGATCGCCAGCGCGGGGCGTCCCTGGCATTTGGCGGCGATCTCCAGGTCGGCGGCCTCCAACGGTGAGGAGGCGTCGAACACCGCCAGCACCAGCCCGGCCTCCTCCAGCTTGCGCCAGCTGCGGCGGATTCCCTCCGCCTCGATGGCATCGCCCTGGGCGTCGACCTCCCGCACGCCGGCAGTGTCGAAGAGGTTCAGCCGGATCTCGCCCAGCTGCACCGCCTGCTCCACAATATCCCGGGTGGTTCCCGCCACCGGCGTGACGATGGCCCGGTCAAACCCGGCCAGCAGGTTCAGCAGGGTGGATTTGCCCACGTTGGGGCGGCCCAGCAGCACGCAGTCCACGCCGTGGCGCAGCACCGCCCCCGCACCGTAGCCGGCGATCAGGCTGTCCAACTCCGCCTGCTGTTGTAGCAACGTTTCCACAAGCTGCCCGGGGGTCAGTTCCGGCACGTCCTCCTCGGGGTAGTCCACCCAGGCGATGAGGTGGGCGTTCAGATCCTGCAGCGCCGCCTCGATGCCGCCGATCCGGCGGGCCAGCGCGCCGTCCAGCGCCGCCTTGGCCAGCGCCGCTCCCTGCCGCCCGTTGGCCGAGATGACCTCCATCACCGCCTCCGCCTGCGTCAGCGACATCCGCCCGTTTTCCAGCGCGCGGCGGGTGAACTCACCGGGGCCGGCGGGGGCCGCCCCCGCCGTGATGAGGGCTTCCAGCAGCCCGTCCGCCATCGCCGTGCCGCCGTGGACCGAAAGCTCCACCACGTCCTCCCCGGTATAGCTGCGGGGCGCGCGGAAAAACAGCGCCACCGTCTCGTCCATTTCCTGCCCGCGCAGCCGGTAATGGCCGAACAGGGCGGTGTAGCCCCTGGCCTCCTCCACCCGCTTGGCGGGGTCGATGGGGCAGAACACCCGTGCCGCGATCCCGTAGGCCTCCGGGCCGGATAGGCGCACCGTGGCGATGCTCCCCTGCCCCGGCGGCGTCGCCAGGGCGCAGATGGTGGCAGGCATGGCCATCCCCTCCTTCCTTTATTCTGCCTTTTAGCATAGCACAAAACGCCCCGGGCGGCAAGACGGCGCGGCGGGGTCTGCCTGCTCCGGTTCCCCGGCCCTATCCCCCGCTGCGGCTTTGGGGCCTATGGGCAACACCGCACAATTCGCGGCTACGCCTAAAGAATCG
>CAZIVF010000089.1:0-3679 GCA_964542725.1 uncultured Subdoligranulum sp.
ACACCCATTGCCCCAGGCGGTAGCGGGGCAGTTTGGGTTCCGGCGCGTTCACCTCTTTGCCCCAGAACACGGCCTCGCCGTTCACCATGAACCGGCGGGAGACCGCAGGGGGCAGGCTATTGTGCGCCGCCCGCAGGTTGGGCGGCCGATGATCCAGGGAGTGTGCGTCGCTGCACAGCAGATGGACCAGATTCCAGCTGATGTACTTGTGCAGCACCTTGGCGGTCTGCCCGCCGCGCAGCAGGCTGGCGGCGTTGATCTGGGCCAGCGCCCCGGCGTTGACCCACTGATATAGCAGGGTAGGATCCTCCGTCACATAGGGGTAGCGCTCCACATGGGCCAGAATGGGGGTGTAACCCTGCTGCTGGATGCCGTACAGCGTCTCCTCAATGCCGCCGGGGTGGTGGGTGGTGGGCAGTTCCATCAGGAGGTAGTTGGTCCCCGCAAAGGCCAGCGTCCGCAGATCCAGGGAGGGCAGCGCCGGCGTAAAATAGACCTCCGCCCCCACCTTGGCCGCGATCTGCAACCCCTGCTCCCGGGCGGCCAGCGCGGTCTGGCGGTAGGCCCTCTGCCTGTTGGCGGCGAACTGCTCCAGGCTGATCCTCTCATAATAGAAATGCGGCGTGAACATCACGGCGCGCACCCTGTCGGTCTGCTCACGCCGCAATAATTCCAGCGATATCTCTAAATTTTTCGCGCCGTCATCAATGCCGGGGAGCAGATGGCAGTGCAGATCGATCAGGATCGGGTCCATCAACTCTTCGACCTTGCTTTTTTGCCGCTGTCGGCTTCATCGCCATAATCGTAGGAATAAGAGTAGTAGTACCCGTCCTTCTTGCCGTTGTTCTTGACATCGTAGCCGTTGATCACCACGCCCAGGATGCGGGCGTTGACGGACTCCAGGTTGCGCTTGCTCAGCTGGGCGCCCTGGATGGTGGTGACACCGGGGCGCACCACCAGAATGATGCCGTCCGCCACCCGGTTCAAGATCGCCGCGTCAGTCACCACCGAGACGGGCGGGGTATCCACAATAATGTAGTCGGCGTAGTTTTCCAGTTCCTCGAACAGATGCTGCATCTTATCGGAGGCGAGCATCTCCGCCGGGAAGGGTGGGATAGGCCCGGTGGGCAACAATACCAGGTCGGTGCCGCTGATTGTGACCAGCGTATCCTCCCAGGAGCTCTTGCCGGCGATCATGTTGGAGATGCCCGCGTGGTTCTTCGCCACATGGAGGTAGCGGGAGAGGCTGCCTTTGCGCAGGTCGCCGTCCACCAGCACCACCTTTTTGTCGGTGGCGGCCATCGTCATCGCCAGGTTGATCGCCACGTTGCTCTTGCCCTCCTCCGGCACCGAGGAGGTGATGAGGATCGTCTTGCAGTCCGATGTGGCCGACAGAAACTCCAGGTTGGTGCGCAGCGACTTGTATGCCTCCACAAACTGGAACGGCGCATCCGGGCCGACTGCCAGCAGCTTGCGCTGGCTCTTTTTCTTGGTTGCCATTACCGTTTCCCCCCTTTATATTTCGGAATCACGCCGAGGACCGGCAGGTCCAGATATTTACTCACGTCCGCCTCTGTGTTGAGCTTATTGTCCAACAGCATACACACCACGATGACGGCGATGCAGGCGGCCATGCCCAGCAGGCCGCAGATAGCGGTGTTGCGCAGGACGCGGGGGGAAACCGGGTCCGGGTTCCCCACCGCCTGGGAGATGACCTTCACCGAACCGGCCTCCACCGCCTCCACAATGGCGCCGGGCGCCACCTGGGTGATCTGCTCGCAGATGACCCGGGCCGCCTCCACGTTGGGATCGGTGACAGTGACCTTCATAACCTGGGTGGAGTTCACGGCGGAGACGGACACCTTTTCCACCAGCTCGTCATAGTTCAGGTTCAGCTGCAGGTTGTTGATGACCTGCTGCAGCACGGTATCGCTCTTGACAATGATGCTGTATGTATCCACCAATTTAGTTGCTGAATTGATTTGGTCACTGGTGACAGTGGCATTTGCATCCTGACGCGTGTTGACGATCATCAGCGCGGTGGCCTCATATTGCGGGGTTATCATAAAGCGGTTGACCGCAAAGCCGATCGCCGCTGCCGCCACGGTACACAGCAGGATGACCGGGAGGCGTTTCCAAAGCAGCATGAACAATTCCATGAGGTCAATGGTGATCTCGTCGTTCTCGTAGTCCATGTTCGTGTTCCATCCTTCTTTTGGTATTTGAAAAGGCTCAGGCTCCCCGGTCTATAACACAATGCCGATTATGAGATAAACCGCAGAGACCGCGCTTTATGACATAATAGGGATTATGTTTCGGCAGGTGCAGTGCTCTGAAAATTGGCCGCTGTTTTAATGAGAACCAGCTTATTGTAGCACATTCACACATGTAAAATCAAGTGCCGGGGGGCGATTGTTTCCGCAATCTTCCGCAATCTCCAACATTTTCCGGTATATGCAAAAGGGCCGCTCCCAAATTAGCCAAAATCATCCTATCGGCCGCCTGCCCGCCCGGCAGGGTTTGGGAGCGCTGCTGTTCCCGGCAAGATACGCTCCCGGCAGAAATTTTTCACTCCGCTTGAATAAAGGCTTGACAAAGGAGGCGGAGTGTGGTATTGTATCTACATGGTTAGCAATAACTAACCATCGGCCGACCGCCGTTTCGCAACCCCCGCATGCTGTTTACCTCGTTGCCTTGCGGGTGGGGCGGCCGTCAGGCAGGCCTCCTCCGTGAAAGAGTGTTGCTCTGGCTCTTTTGCCTGCCTTCTTCCAAAACAAGCCCCTCCGGTTCTTTTCTCCTTGCAGCCGGAGGGGTTTTGTTTTGCCTTTCAGCGCCTGTGCGCCCCAAGCGCCAAACTGTCCCGTGCCGCCGGGGAGGTTGGCGGCGACGAAAGGTTCACGGCGGGACGAGGGCGTCCCGCCCCTACGGTTTCAACAGCAATAAACCGCAGCATAAAACCGGGGACGGTCAGTTCCCCGGCGGGCCGTAGAGGGCGGCGCTGCCGCAGACGAGGACGTCGGGCAGCCATTGCAGGCCGGGGCGGCGGTTCTTTTGGGCTTCCAGCAGGAAGAGCCAGGGCGCGCCGCCGGGGGCATTTTTGACCAGGGCGGCCCGCTTTGGCTCCAGCCGGTTGGCCCGCAAGGTGCAGAAGACCTCCGCCATCTGATCGGGGCGGTGGCAGAGGATCAGCTTACCTCCATCCCGCAGGGCGCGGGCCGCGCAGGCGGCTACGTCGGCCAGGGTGCAGCTGCCGGTGTGGCGGGCGGCGGCGCGGCGGGCATCGGGGCTTTGCGGCCCGGCGGCAAAGTAGGGCGGGTTGCAGGCGGCAAAATCATAGCGGCCTCTCTCCGGCCCTGCCGCACAGAACTGCCGCAGATCGCCGCAGACCGCCTCGATATGGCCCGCCTCCGGCTGGGCCGCCACCGCCGCCGCGCAGAGGGCGCTGGCCTCGGGGTCCAGTTCCAGGGCGGTGCAGGGTCCGCGATGCCCGGCATCGTGCCAGACCAGCGCCACAATGCCGCATCCGCTGCACAGATCCAACGCCCTGTTCCCGGGGCGGGGCCGGGCGAAGCGGGCCAGCAGCAGCGCGTCGGTGCCGAACCCGACCCCCGGCGCGGTGCAGACTATGGTTCCGTTATCCAAAATTTCCCGGGGCATAGTGCCTCCTTGTGCGGCGCGG
>CAZIVF010000089.1:3779-7074 GCA_964542725.1 uncultured Subdoligranulum sp.
CTCGAAGGTATCGGCCACCTTTTGCAGCAGCGCCCGGATCTCCAGGTGCTGGGGGCAGGCGGCCTCACACCGGCCGCAGCGGATGCAGTCGCCGGCTTTGCCGCCGTGCAGGGTATTTCTCTCGTAATAAGCCTCGCTGTTCCAGTCTTTGTAGACCTGCTTGGCGTTGTAGCAGGCGAAGAGGGCCGGGATATCGATCTGCTTGGGGCAGCCCGCCGTGCAGTACCGGCAGGCGGTGCAGGCGATGTTGTCTTGGCTGCGCATGATGGCCCGCACCTGCTCAACGGCGGTCCGCTCCGCTTGGGTGAGGGGCTGGAAGTCCTGCATGAAGGAGGTGTTATCCTCCATCTGGGCCAGGTCGCTCATGCCGGAAAGCACTATAAAGTTCCGCTCAAACCCGGCGGCGAACCGCACCGCATAGCTGGCCGGGCTGCCGCCGTGCAGCTCGTCCAGGATCAGCTTGGCGGCGGGCGGCAGCTTGCCCGCCAGGCTGCCGCCCTTCACCGGCTCCATCACCGCCACCGGCTTGTTGTGCTTCTCGCACACCTGGTAGCAGCGGAAGCTCTCGATGCCGGGGTCGTCGTAGTCGGCGTAGTTGAATTGCAGCTGAACGAACTCCACCTCGGGATGTTCGCCCAGGATGCGGTCCAGCACCGCCGCTTTGTCGTGGAAAGAGAAGCCCGCGTGGCGCACTTTGCCCTCGGCCTTCAGCGCCTGCACCGTCTCAAAAGCGCGGCAGGCGGTGTATTTTTTGTAGTTTTCGGCGTTGACGGCGTGGATTAGATAGTAGTCAAAATAGTCCACCCCGCAGGCTTCCAGCTGGCTGGCGAAGAACGGGCGAATCTCCGCCTCGGTGTTGAAAAAGCAGCCGGTAAGCTTATCCGCCAGGGTGTAGGAATCCCGGGGGTGGCGGCTGGTCAGCGCCGCGCGGATGGCGGTCTCGCTCTTGCCGTCTATGTAGCCGTGGGCAGTATCGAAGTAGGTGAAGCCCCGCTGCAGGAACAGGTCGGTCATCTGGCAGAATTGGGGGATGTCCACCTCGCCGTTTTCCAGCATGGGCAGACGCATGCATCCAAAGCCGAGTTTTTTCATGATGATGTTACCTCCTGATCGGGCGCCGCCTTGCTCCGCAGCGCGTAGGCGGCGACGTTCCGCCGCAGTGCCGCCTCCACGGAAAGGAGGCCCAGTTGTATTGTATCAACTTTTCCCGTTGAGGTAAAGGGGCTTTCTTGTCCTATCCGCAGGTTTTGTGGTATACTGCAAAGCAAAGGAAGTGTTGCGTATGAAAATCATTATTCCCATCATGGCTGAAACGCCGGCGGGGGCGGTGGCCCAGGCCGAGGCGCTGGCCGCCAACCCCCAGGCGGATTGGGTGGAACTGCGGCTGGACCCGCTGCCCGGCGGGCAGCCGGAGGTGCTGCGGGCGGTGCGCCGGGCGGTGGGCGCCAAAACGCTGCTGGTGACGGTGCGCACCAAGCGGGAGGGCGGCCTGGCCGATCTGACCCCCGCCGCCTACGCCGCGCTCTGCCGCAGCCTGCTGGCCACCGGCGCGGTGGACATTTTGGATATTGAGCAGAGCGTCGGCCCCTATGCCGACGTGCTCATCGATGAGGCGCGGGCCGCCGGCGCGCTGGCGCTGTGCAGCCGCCACCATTTTGAGGGTACCCCGCCGCTGGACGAGATGGTGGCCGAACTGACGGCGATGCGCCGGGCGGACATCGCCAAGCTGGCGGTGATGCCCCGAACTCCGGCGGACGCCGCCCTGTTGCTGCAAGCCACCGCCCAGGCCCAGGCCCGGATGCCCGATACCTCGCTGATCACCATGAGCATGGGGCGGCTGGGGGCCGTGACCCGGGTGTGCGGCGGGGCTTTCGGCAGCATGGCCACCTTCGGCACGGCGGGGGTGTCCAGCGCGCCGGGCCAGCCCTCCGCCGCCGCCCTCCGCGCCGCTCTGGACGCCCTGGACGCTGCCCTGGGCGCAGCGGACGGCGGCGGACAAAACGGTCGATCCTAAGGGCGGACCCATACCCGGTTTGACGGCGAAACCCATTGCCGTTGCGATTGTAGGGGCGGTGAACCTGCGTTCCTGGGCGGTGCGTAGGGCGGCGCGCCAAGACCCCGGCCCCCGCGCTCTGTTGAGCGCGGGGGCCGGGGCGTTTTCGCTTATCCCAGGTTCATATCCACCGGGCGGGGGATGCCCTTGACGCTGCCGGTGCTGCTGTACTGCCACATATTGTAGGGGTAGCTGAAGCTGAGGGTATCGCGGTACTGGGCGATCCAGATGCGGTACTTGGAGATGTTGGCAAAGTTCAGCTGGTTGTAGAACCAGCTGGCGTAGCTGTAAACGCCGACACTGTAGCCCGAGTTGCGGATCGCCTCACAGAAGGCCACCGCGCAGGCGGTGCGCTGGGCCGCGCTGATGCTGTCGGCCCGGCCTGTGTCGCCGGCCACCTTCTCGGTGTCATAGTAGACGCCGCAGGGCAGGCTGTAGCCCTTGCAGAGGCTGATGACCATACTGGCCTCCTCCACCGCTTCCTCCTCGGTGACGGCCTGGCTGTAGAAGTAGACGCCCACCCGCAGGCCCGCCGCCGTTGCGCCCTGGATGTTGGCGCGGAAGGTGGAATCCTCCACCAGCGCCCCCGTGCCGTAGCCGCGGTAGCCGCAGCGGATGATGGCGAAGGTGATGCCGTCGGCCGCCACAGCGTTCCAGTCGATGCTTCCCTGAAACTTGGAGACATCCACGCCGCGGGCGGTCTGATTCAGCGCGCCGTCGGCGGCAAAGGTGTACACGTCGCCCGCGATCACCTGGGTGCCGGTCACAGGCTGGTGGGTGGACGGGTCGTAGTAGTAGGTCTTATTGTCGATGGTCTGCCAGCCGGTATACTGGTAGACCTGTTCCTCCGCGCTCTCCACCGCAAAGCCGTACTCGGCCAGCTTGCCCGCCTCGATGCTGTCCGGCCAGCCCGCAAATCGGTCCGCCGTGGGCGTGGGGGTCACGACCGGCGTCTCGCTGGGTGTCGGGGCGGGGGTCTCTGTCTCCACAGGGGTGGGGGTGGGGGTAGGTTCCTCGGTGGGGGCCGCCGTCGGCTCCTGGGTCGGGGTAGGGGTAGGTTCTTGGGTCGGGGTCGGGGTGGGTTCCTGGGTCGGAGTCGGGGTGGGTTCCTCGGTGGGCGTCGCCGTCGGTTCCTCGGCGGGGGTCGTGGTTGGCTCCCCGGTGGGGGTGTTCCCCTCCAGCGAGGTGGTCGCCGCCGGCTCGGCCCCGGCGGCGGCCAGCGGCAAGATCTCACGGGAAAGG
>CAZIVF010000089.1:7174-8347 GCA_964542725.1 uncultured Subdoligranulum sp.
GGTCGCCGCCGGCTCGGCCCCGGCGGCGGCCAGCGGCAAGATCTCACGGGAAAGGGTATTCCCCAGGAAAACGATGCCGCTACCGCTGCCGCGGAAGCTGACGGGGGTGTAGTCGCCATCCCGCACCGCGCCGGTCAGCCGGCCATCCGCATAGGTGGGCTTGTAGGGGGTCTCGGTGCCGTCGGTCAGAAGCAGATAGCCCCGGTCGCTGGTCTTGGCGGTGTAGTTGACCACCGTCTCCACGGGGGTTTGCTCCGGCTCGGCGTAGGTCACGGTGTCCACGATCTCGTTGGCGATGACGGTGGAACTGCCGTAGCTGGAGTCCTCCTGACTCTCCACCACCTGGGAGGCCTGGACGATCTTGTCCTTCACGGCGGCCACATCGACCTTGTACTCCACCTTTTCCTTCACGGTGACGGTCTGCGGGTCGGGGGTCAGGTATCCCTCCAGCTTGGGTACCCGCACGGTGTAGCCGCCCGGCTCCAGGTCCTCCGCCAGGGCGGTGCCGTTTTCCACGTCCAGGGGGTACTCTGTGGCCACCCCATCCGAGTCGGTGATGGTAATGTTCATCGCCACCCCCACCAACGGCTCCTTCCGGCCCTCGCCGGTCTGCGCGGCGGCGGTGGCGGCGGGGGTTGGGCTGGCGGAAGCGGCAGGGCTGCCCGAAGCGGTGGGGCTGGGGCTGGCGGCGGGGTCATCGTATGTAACGGCGTAGAGTTGGATGCCGATATCCTGCTGGACCACCGTCACCTCAGCGCTCAGTTCGATGGGATCCGGCTCCGGCGTAGGGCTGGGCGTGGGGGTAGCAGGCGTGGGCGACGGGGTGGGCACCGCCGCCATGGCGGCCAGCACCGGCGTGGCGGTGGGCGTCGCCGCGCCGATCTCCGCCGCGTTCACCGCCGAGATCCCCAGCCCGACCCCGGCACACAGCACCACCGCCGAACCGCTGACCACGCATTTCTGCGCGATGGTCAGCGCGGCGGGGCCGTCGGTGATCAGGCGGACGAAAAGATTCCGCTTTTTGCGGGAGAAATGGTGTCTCATGAGCAGAAGGGCTCCTTTGTTTTTTCTTTCCCGCCCCGCCGCGCGGAGCGCACAAATGGATATACAGTTCTATTATACCTGTTTTTGCCCCTTCTGCCAAGAGCAGGCGGCAAATTTTATACGGCGGCC
>CAZIVF010000090.1:0-8324 GCA_964542725.1 uncultured Subdoligranulum sp.
CTTTTTTGGGTGGCAGCCGCCTTATTTTTCGTCAAAGGCGGTACGGCGGGCGGTGGAGAGGCGGAACATCTCTTCCAGACCATCCCGGTCGCCGTCCACCAGTTTTTGGCGCATCTCATTCAGGGAGCCGGTGAACATGTCGATCTCGGAGATCAGGTTGTCCTTGTTCCACAAAAACAATTCCGCCCACATTTTATCGTTGATGCGGGCGATACGGGTCAGATCCCGGAAGGAATCACCGGTATAGTAGGCAAGGTCGCTGTTGTCGGATGCGCACATCAGGCTCACCGCGATGGCGTGGCAGAGCTGGCTCACATAGCCGATCATGTGGTCATGCTCGGCGGGGGTCAGGGTGGTGATGCGGGCAAAGCCCAGAGTCTCGGCCAGGTCGCGGCACCAGGCGATTCCCTCCGGCGTGTTGCGGGCAGTGGGGGTAATGATGAAGTTGGCGGGGGCAAAATTGACCTCGGCGCTGTGCTCGATACCGCTGGTCTCCCGCCCGGCCATGGGGTGGCTGGCGATGAACTCCACGCCCGCAGGCAGGGCGGCCTGCACCGGATCCACCACGCCGCGCTTCACGCCGGACACATCGGTCACAACGGCCCCCGGCTTGAGCAGGTGCCCATACTGTTCCACCCAGTCCAGCAGCACGGCGGGGTAAAGCCCAAAGATCACATAGTCCGCCTGGCGCACCAGATCCTCAAACCCCTCCGTTTTGCCCTGAACTATATACCCGTGGGTCAGGGCGTATGCCATCGTTTTGGGGCTGTGGGTGATACCGGTGACGGTGTATCCTTTCTGGCTGAGCACCTGGGCGTACTTGCCGCCCAAAAGCCCCAGACCAACGATCAAAAATGTCTTATCCTTATCCATTTTCCATGACCACCTTTGCGCCCAGCCCCTGCAGCACTGCAAAGAAGCCGGGCCAGCTTTTGTTCACCGCGTCCGCCCCCAGGATCATGGCGGGGACGCCCGCGCCGTAGGCCGCCACGGCCAGCGCCATAACGATGCGGTGGTCGTTGTGGCCGTAAAGCGGGGCGGCGGGCGCGTGCAGCGCCGCGCACTGGATGGTGACGGTGTCGCCGTCCACCCTGATGCGGGCGCCCATCTTGCCCAGCTCCTGGCACATTGCCTCGATCCGGTCGGACTCCTTCAGCCGCAGCCGACCGGCATTTTTGATGACGGTGGTGCCGCCGCAAAAGCAGCCCAGCGTGAAGAGCACAGGCCCCAGGTCGGGGCAGTCGGCCAGATCGATCTCGGTGCCGCGCAGCAGGCTGCGATCAAAATGGAGCACCCCGTTCTCCGGGCGGAACTTCGCGCCGCAGCGCTTCAAAATGTCTAAAATCACCTGGTCGCCCTGGCGGGTCCCCTCGGTCAGGCCGGTGACGGTGATGCCGCCCACAATGCTGCCCAGCACCGCCAAAAAGGCGGCCTGGCTGTAATCCCCCTCGATAGCCAGATCGCAGGCCTTGTAGCTTTGAGGCGCGGCGACGCGGTAGACCACGGTGCCGTCTTTGCGGGCGCGGCTGGCGACCTTGACGCCGAATCGCTGCATGGATTCCACCGTCAGGTCGACGTAGGGGCGGCTCTCAAAGGGGGGCTGCACCTCGATGGCGCTGTCGGCCTCCATCAGCGGCGCAGCGAAGAGCAGACCGCTGATAAACTGGCTGGACACATCGCCGGGCAGAGTGAAGGGGCCGGGGCGCAGCCGACCAAAGATGGTGATGCCCGCGTGATCCTGCTCAAACCGAAGCCCCTGGCGGGAGAAAAGCAGGCGGTAGACCTCCTGCGGGCGGTCCATCAGACGGCCCGCGCCGGTGAACCGCACCTTCTGCGCGGTCAGGCTGAACAGCGGCAGCAGGAACCGCAGTGCCGAGCCGCTCTCGCCGCAGTGGACGGGCCGGGTCACGGTGACAAAGCCGTCGCCAGCGCCCCGGCCCGTGATGGTCACTGCGTCGGGTTCCTCCTTGACTTTTGCGCCCAGCTGTTTTACGGCATCCAGCATGACCCGGATGTCGGCGCTGTAATCGATGCTTTCAAGGCGGCTGGTGCCGCTGGCAAGGCCCGCGCAGAGCACGGCGCGGTTGGCTGCACTTTTGCTGGGCGGCGCTTTGGCCGTGCCGCCCAGGCGGCTGACATAGAGTTTGGCGTCCAATGGCTACACCTCTTGAGGGAGTTGAGAGTTGTTTTGCCCTACAGGCACGGGTGGAATGTTGGAAATGGGCTCAATAGTAAAAATGTTATAAGTGAAAAAAGGGGAACAACAGAGTTAGAATTTTTCAAAAGCGGCGCAGCCGCACCATAATTGATAACATTCCTAACTTTTATATCATTTATAACGATCAAGCCATCTCCCGCCCAATGGCGGCGGCGATAGCGCGGCATTTCTCCATAGTCTCGGCAAATTTATCCGGTTTGAGGCACTGGGCGCCGTCGCTCCAGGCGCATTGGGGGTTGTTGTGGACCTCGATCTCCAGGCCGTCGGCTCCGGCGGCCACGGCGGCGATGGCCATGCTCTGCACATACTTATAGTTCCCGGTGGCGTGGCTGGGGTCGATGATGATCGGCAGATGGGTCTTTTCCTTGACGACCGGAATGGCCGAGAGGTCCAGCGTGTTGCGGGTGGCGGTCTCAAAGGTGCGGATGCCCCGCTCGCAGAGGATGACCTGCTCGTTGCCGCCCGCCATGATATACTCAGCGGACATGATCCACTCCTCGATGGTATTTGCCAGGCCGCGCTTGAGCAGCACCGGCTTGTGCATCTTCCCCACTGCCTTGAGCAGCTGGAAGTTCTGCATGTTGCGCGCGCCGATCTGCACCACGTCCACATATTCCTCAAATTCGTCGATATGCGCCTCGTCCATCAGTTCGCTGACGATCGGAAGGCCGGTGGCCTCGCGGGCTTTGACCATAGCCAGGATTCCCTCGGTGCCGAGGCCCTGGAAGGAGTAGGGGCTGGTGCGGGGCTTATAGGCGCCGCCGCGCAGGAAATTGGCGCCGCCCGCCTTGACCTGCTCAGCCATCTGCAGGGTGTGGGCCTCGCCCTCAATGCTGCAGGGGCCGGCCATCACGGCCAGGGGAGCGGTGCTGCCTACCTTGACGCCCCGCACGTCGATGATGGTATCCTCGGGATGGAAAAGCCGGTTGGCGCGCTTGTAGGGGGCGGATACGCGGGTGACGTTCTCCACCCAAGGGTTGGCGAGAACATCTTTCTCAGCAATTTTGGTGGTATCGCCCACCAGGCCGAAGACGTTGTAGTCGGTACCGCGGATCAGCGTGACCGAAAGGCCCTGCCTCTCGAAATTGTCAATGATGCGATCCAGTTCCTGCTGGGGCGTGCCTTTTTTCGTGGAGATTATCATGGGTGTACATTTCCTCTCTGTGCTGTTTTACTTTTGTTATGCCGGTTTTGCCCCGCCGCTGGGCGGCTTGCCGAACCGGGAGCGCCCCTGCTGCGGGGCGCGGGATTATTCCCCGCCGAACAGCGCCTCACAGGCGCGCAGGGCGGCGGCGGCCGCCTGGGCGGGGGTGCCGGTGTTGTCCACCACAGCGTCGGCGGCGGCCTCATACAGGGGGCGCCGCTCCTGTTCCATCCGAAGCAGTTCATCCCGCCCTTTTGAGAGCGGGCGGCCGCTGGTGGCCAGGCGGCTGACAGGGCGCTGGATCCACAGCACCGGGCCGTTTTGGCGCAGCGCGTGGGCGTTGCCGGGGGTCTTGATGATGCCGCCCCCGCAGGCGATGACCTGGCCGCTCTTTTTACTGACGGCGGCGGCAGCCTCGGCCTCAAAGCGGCGGAAGACGGCCTCCCCTTTGTACAGGAAGATGTCGGGGATGGAGCAGCCCGCCTGCACCTCGATGACGGCATCCAGGTCCACAAAGGTTTTCCCCATCCGCGCCGCCAGCTTGCGGCCCATGGTGCTTTTGCCGCAGCCGGGCATACCGATGAGCGAGATGTTGGCAATTTGCCGCTGCAGTTCCCGGTGAACCCGGCGGATCACCTCTTTTTCGTCAAAACGCTGCCCGGTAAAATGCTCGGCGGCGTAAACCGCTTGCCCCACCAACATCTCAAAGCCGCCGAAGGCGGCGATTCCCCGGTCCCGCGCCCGCAGGACCAACTCGGTGCAGAAGGGGTTGTAGACCACATCCAGCACCGCCTCCAGCTTGGGGAAGGCGTCCAGATCCAGCAGGCAGCCGCCGTTTTCCGGGTACATGCCGGCAGGGGTGGTATTGACGATGACCTCCACCTCGGTCCGCAGGGCGGCCTGGGCGTAGGTCAGCGCGCCGTTCCTGCCGCTGCGGCTGGCGGTGAGTATGGTCGCCGCCCCGGCATCCCGGCAGACGGCGCTGACGGTGTTGTGGGTGCCGCCGGTTCCCAGTATCAGCACGGTCTTGCCCCGGAAACTGACGCCGTGATGCCCCGCCAGGTAGGCGAAGCCGGCATAGTCGGTATTGTATCCGCAAAGTCTGCCGCCCCGGTTGACCACCGTGTTCACCGCGCCGATGGCGGCGGCCCGCTCCTCCACCTCGTCACAGTAGGGGATGACCAGCTGTTTGTAGGGGATAGTCACGTTGATAGCCTTGAATTCCCGTGCCTGCAGGAAGGCGTGAAATTCCGCCTCGGTGGGGAGCGGATGCAGCTCATAGGAGTAGCCGCCCACCTTTTCATGAATCGGCTTGGAATAGCTGTGGCCCAGCTTAGCGCCGATCAATCCGTATTCCATACGTCACATGCCCCCTTCCCCACACGGTGGGATGCCGTGTTTCTGGGCGTAGGTGCCAAAACGAACGGTGAGCAGATCCAGGATGCCAAAGGCGGTCAGCGTGTTCTGAACCACCGCCGCGCGGGGGACCACACAGGGATCATGGCGGCCCTTGATCGCCAGCTTAGCGTTCTGCCTGGCGATATAATCTACGGTATCCTGTTCTTTATAGATGCTGGCTGTCGGCTTGAACACCGTGCGGAACACAACCGGCATCCCGTTGGTGATACCGCCGTTGACGCCGCCGTTGCGGTTGGTGGCGGTCACAATGCGCCCATCCCGCATGGTGAAGGGGTCGTTGGCGGCGCTGCCCCGCATCCCCGCGAGGGCAAAGCCCGCGCCGAACTCAATGCCCTTGCAGGCGGGGATGGAGAAGGCCAGGTGGGCCAGTTCGCTCTCCACACTGTCAAACCAGGGTTCCCCCAGACCGGCGGGCAGGCCGGTAACGATGGTCTCCAAAATGCCGCCCACACTGTCCCGGTCGGCCCCGGCGGCGCGGATCGCCGCCTGCATGGGGGCCTCCTTCCCCGGGTCCAGCAGGGCAAAATGGCCGGGCTGCGGCGCGGGCAGCGCCAGCCCCGCCGCGCTGGAGAGAGGCGCGTCCTGCACGCCGCCGCACTCGGCAATATGGGTGTAGACCCGGATGCCCAGTTCCGCCAGCACGCTCTCGCACAGGCTGCCCGCCGCCACGGCGGCGGCAGTGAGCCGGCCCGAGAAATGCCCCCCGCCCCGGGCGTCCTGCCAGCCCTCATACTTGGCGTAGGCGGTGTAATCGGCGTGGCCGGGGCGCAGCAGGTCGGCGGTTTTGGCATAGTCGCCGCTGCGGGTGTTGGTGTTGCGGATCATCAGGGTCAGGGCGGTGCCGGTGGTGTGGCCGTTCAGCACACCGGAGAGGAACTCCACCTCATCCGGTTCGGTCCGGGCGGTGGAAAGCCCATCCCCCCGGGCGCGGCGGCGGTCCATGGCGGCGGCGATAGCGGCGGTATCCACCGGCAGGCCGGCGGCCAGGCCGTCCAGCACCGCGCCCACCGCCGGGCCGTGGCTCTCTCCAAAAATTGTCAGCGACACAGCGCTGCCAAAAGTATTTTTCATGGTATTGGCTCCTTGCGGGGCGGGCGGGGCAAAGCCCGTCCGTCAATCTTCCTCCAGGCCCAGCAGGCTGGGCAGGGCGGTCATCGGCAGTTTATCGGCCCGCCAGCAGCCCAGGCCCGGCGCCTTAATAACGGTGATGCTTCCGCCCCGGCCCTTTTTATCGTGCCGCATGTATTCCAGTACCTGGCGCTTGTTGTAGCCGGTGCGCACCGGCAGGCCCAGGGTGCGGTAGATCGCGCGGGTGCGTTTGACCAGGGCTTTGTCCTCGATCATTGGCAGCATGCCCAGGGCGACGCACTCCCCGTGGTAGAGGCCGTTTCTGCGGCGGCCCCGCACCCCCTTGACCGCCTCGATGCCGTGGCCGATGGTGTGGCCGAAGTTGAGGCAGGCGCGCACGCCATTTTCCCGCGCGTCCTCCTCGACGATCTTCTTCTTAAATTTCAGGCTGCGGTAGATGATCTGCTCGATGTTCTCCTCGGGGTGGGCGCACTCAAACAGTGCGAAGAGCTGGGGATCCCCGATAATACCCGCCTTCACGGCCTCGGCTAAACCATTGACGTACTGGCGGCGGGGCAGCGTATCCAGCGTGTCTGGATCCACCAGCACCACGCATGGCTGCCAGAATGCGCCGACGATGTTCTTGGTTTCGCCCAAGTCAATGGCGGTCTTGCCGCCGATGGAGGAATCAATCTGGGAAAGGGTGGTGGTGGGGCATTGGGCAAACTCAATGCCGCGCATGTAGCTGGCGGCGCAGAAACCGCCCAGGTCGCCCACAACGCCGCCGCCCACGGCCACCAGCAGATCGCTGCGGGTCATGCCGAAATCCAGCATCGCCTGCAGCACCTGGCCGTAAACCTTGAGGCACTTGCTGCCCTCCCCCTGGGGGATGGTGCAGACGGTGCTGTCAGGGCATTGAGCCGCCACCGTCTGGGCGTACTGGGCGGGGACGCCGCTGTCTGTCAGCACAAAGACCTTGCGGTTCTGCACGTTGGTAAACTGGTACAAGTTTGCCAGGCAGCCCCGCTTGATGATGATGTCATAGCTTTCTTTCTTCAGCTGCATCGTCAGTTTCATACTCATTCCTCCACCTGTTTATTTTCCGCGGCTGGCCATGACTATCAGAACCCGCCGTCGTTTCGGTATCCGTGCTCTGCGCCTACGCCTTACGCGTCGCTGCCTTTGCAGTCGAAAACGCCCATCACCCGCACGGTGCGGCAGACATGCTCCAACTCCGCCAGCAGGGCCGCGCATCCGGCAGCGTCGGCAGGGCAGACCAGCTGCACATAAAAGTAATATTCAAACTGCACATGGGGCAGCGGACGGCTCTTGATGCACTCCATGTTAAAGCCCTGGCGGCCGATCACTTCAATGACCTGGGCCAGCTTGCCGGGCTTGTGGTCCACGGTAAACAGCAGGCCCAGCCGTTGCCCTGCCTGGGGCGCGAAGGGCTGCCCGGCGTTTTTCTCCACCACGATGAAGCGGGTGGTGTTGTCTCCGTCCTCGTTGATGCCCTCGGCCAGGATATCCAGGCCGTAGAGGCGGGCGGTCTCGGCGCTGGCAATGGCGGCCAGCGTTTTATCGCCGGTATCGGCCACATAGCGGGCGGCGGTGGCGGTATTGCTCCACGCCTGGGTGGCAACGCCGTGCGCCCGCAGGAAGGGGCTGCTTTGGGCCAGCGCCTGCTGGTGGCTGATCACCGTTTTGATATCGCTCAGCCGCGCCCCCGGTACCCCCAGCAGATCCTGGCGGATGCGCAGATCGCACATGCGGGTGACGGTGAGGTCGGGGTGGGCGTAGAGCAGATCCAGCACGTTGGAGACATCCCCGGCATTGGAATTTTCAAAGGGGAGCACGCCGAAGTGGGCGTCCCCCGCCTCCACCGCCTCAAAGACCTCGGCCCAGGTGGAAAACGCCTGCGCCCGGGCAAAGGGGAAGAGCCGCCGCAGCATAATGTGGGTCCATGCGCCCTCAACGCCCTGGTAGGCGGCGGTATCCTGCCCCAGGATGCCCCGCTGGTACGCGCTGGAAATTGCCATTGCCTCCTGCTGGAAGGCGCGATAGTAGGGGCGTAGCGCCTCATCCCGCAGGCGGGCGGTGTTTTTTTCAATGACTGCGGCCTCCCGCACCGGGTCGAACACCGGCTTGCCGGTCTCGGCCTTATACCGGGCCACCTGTTTTACGGCCTGCATCCGCTGCTCAAACAGCAACGCCATCTGCGCGTCGATGGCGTCAATCTCGGTGCGGGCCTGCTGCAATAGATCCATGCCGATACTCCTCTGCATAAAGATACATAATAAGTATACCATATCTGCCCCATAAGGAACAAGAGGCCCGGGGAAGAAAAATCCTTCCCCGGTTGGCGGGCGCCCTCTTTCGCTCAACCGGCGGTTTGCGCGGCGTGATACGATAACAAAGTGATTTCGCTTCAAACAATTTGCTATAGTAGAGGCATAGCCGGTGGGGCGGCGGGAC
>CAZIVF010000091.1:0-8240 GCA_964542725.1 uncultured Subdoligranulum sp.
GGGCGGGCGTTTTTGTTCTCGCAGCGCTCAATACTCCGCTCCCTCGGCCAATTCCTGCAGCAGACGCCATAGATCTTCCACGGTGGGGCAGGCGGAAAGCTCGTTTTCGCTGATCTCCTGCCCCAGTTCTTCGCCCAAGGTCCAGGCAAGCTCGATCATATCCTCGTGATCGGCGCCTAGGTCGGCGAATTCCGTGTCACTTTCCACATCGCTGATGTCACAGCTGAACTGCTCTGCCAACAGGTCTTGTAATTCTCTAAACGTCATGGGGGTCCCTCCTGCGGTGAATTTGCTTCTAT
Source organism: uncultured Subdoligranulum sp. (assembly GCA_964542725.1). GTDB lineage: Bacteria > Bacillota > Clostridia > Oscillospirales > Ruminococcaceae > Gemmiger. The sequence continues at coordinate 300 of CAZIVF010000091.1, forward strand.
CATACACAGTCCGGCCCACCGCGTCAAGGGGGATGCCGCGCGGCGAGCGCAAAAAAATGGTGTGCGGAAGAAAAACGACCTTGCAAAGCGAAAAAGAAAGAAAAAGAATCCATGCCGACCGCCGCCGGATTTGGCCGCCGCGCCCGATTTGGGGTCGGCGTCGACCCCGCGGCGCCTGTATCCGCCCGCGGGGCTTGCGTTTTGCCAACGAGGTAAATTGCCGTCCCGCCCTACAGTGGCGATAAACCCTGTCACCAGGCCGTGAACGGGTTGCCGCGTGAGGTGGCGGCGGCGATACAATCCAACATAAACTACTTCCCGGTTTGGCGGCAACGTTTCTTGCCGCCCCGGCGGGGTGAATATGCCGGCGGGCCGCCCGTTGCCAGGCGGCCCGCTTTGGCACTGCGGCGGGATCAGTTCTCTTCCATCTGCTTTTCCCGCACGACCTTGATTTTTTCCTCAATGTGGAAGATCCTGTCCAACCCCGGATAGACCCCCATGACGGCCAGCAGAACGGGGAACCAGACCCCCAGCGTGACCGGCAGGATCAGCAGCGTGAGGGGGTAGAAGCCCCAGCATAAAAACGCATAGACCAAAATGGCGGCCAGCGCCTTGAGGGAACCGGGCAGATTCCCCACCAGCAGCAGCGCCGCGTTGGCCAGCAGCCGGAGGAAGGGCAGATCCATCAGCGGGATCTGCACGAACATGTACAGGCTCATCCCCACCGTCAGGAAGACGCTGATGGCCAACATCGCGACGTACAGGATGCCGGGCATCTGCCCCAGCGTAAAGCAGAACAGCAGCCCCGCCACCGCCAGGCCAAACAATGCGCCGGGCAGCAGGCTGGCCTTAACGTTCTGCTTCCAGGCGCGGCGGTAGGTGGCCCAGAAATAGCCCGGCTCATCCCTCAGGCTGCGCAGCACGGTATCCGCCAGGCCGGAAATCTGCGGCCCCATCAGCATACCGCCCAACACGCCCGCCAAAGCCAGCGGCACCAGCGCGTGGGTTTGCACGGCAAACCACACCCCCAGGCAGAAGGGCAGGGCGCTGACCATGGCCAGGAAGCCCGCGATGTAGAAGGACTTAAAATCTCGCCCCAGCACCTCAAGCAGGCGGGCGATGCCCTTTTTGCGGGGGGCGTTTACCGGTACGCCCGGCCCCTCGCGCAGGAAATTCGGCGTAAACAGACCCATGATCGGTTCCTCCCTGTGGCGCCGCGCCCGGCATACCCTGCCGGCGCGGACGGCGCTTTGCTCTGCCCCTATTGTAACACCGCCGCCCCTATAACGCAAGGGCAGGCCGGCCTGCCCAAAAAAGTGAAGGAGGCGCCGAACCTGCAGAACAGGCGGGTTCGGCGCCTCCCCGGGCGCGTTTTTTTACGGCACAGGCCCGCTTCACGCCTTGCGGGTGCGGAAGGCCAGGGCCAGCACCAGCCAGGCCGCCGTCAGGCAGACGGCGCTGATCAAGCCCATCATATGCCAGCAGTGCAGCAGGTTGGGGATGGTAGCGTCATACATCGGCCCGTCCAAACCGGCCTGCAGCCAGGCCAGCCGGCTGTTCAGATCGGTGGAGGCCCCCAGCGCGCCCATGCCCCAGCGGCAGACGATGATGGCGCTGAGCGCGCTCATGCCGCCCTCCAGCGGGAACATCACGCCGCTGAACACCACCTGGCCGATCATCAGAACCAGGACCAGGAGGATGGCGCTCTCGCTGCTTTTCAGCGCGGCCGAGATCAGCAGCCCGATGGCCGACGAGGTGAAAAGCATCAGCAGTACGGTGATATATATTTCCAGGTCGGTCTCCATCAGCAGATGATTCTGCGGCACCTGGATGATCCGCACAAAGCCCAGCGTCAGCACCGCCGCCTGCGCTACCTCCACGGCCAGCAGCACCACGGCTTTCGCCAGCACCGTTGCCAGCAGGCTGACCCCCACCGAGGCTTCGCGGAAGATGATCTCCCGCTCCTTACAGATCTCCCGGTAGGCGTTCAACGTACCCATAAAGGAGCAGATGGCGCTGAGCACAAACAGGATGGTCCGGCTGCCCACGTTCACCAGGTTGGAGGTGAAGCAGGTGGGGTCGCCCACCAGCAGGATCACCAGCACCATCAGCGGGGACTGCAGGATCAGGCTGGCCAGCATCAGCTTATCGTTGCCGATTAAGCGCAGGTTGCGCTGGATCAGCACCGCAAGCTGGCGCAGAAACTTCATCACTTTCATGCCTTGCATCGTTTTTCCGCCTCCTGTGCTGCCTCGGGCCAGGCCGCCGCCAGGCGGTTGAACTCCGGGGTGGTAAAGTATTGGGCGCGGTACCGCTCAACCTGGCTGGGGTCGCGCAGCTTCTCAAAGATATCGGAAGTCATCTCCACCTCAAAATAGGGATGCAGCGCCTCCGGCGTGCCGTAGTAGCAGAGTACGCCGCCCACACCCAGGAAGGCGATTTTATCGCAGAGGTTGATGTTGGACATGTTGTGTGTGACCATCAGCACGGTGCAGTTTTCATGGCTGAGGCGGCGGCACAGTTCCATCATGCTGCGGTCCAGATCGGGGGAGAGGCCGCTGGTAGGCTCGTCCAAAATCAGCAGGCGGGGGCTGGCAAGCAGTTCCATGGCGATGGACACCCGCTTTTTCTGCCCTCCGGAAAGCTGGCAGATCATGGTTTTCTCCCGTCCCTGCAGGTCCACCGCCCGGATGGCGTTGGCCACGGCGGCGGCGATCTCGCCCCGGGTAGCGTCGTGGGCGATGCGCAGCTTGGCGGTGTAGGTCAGGCTCTGCTCCACCGTCAGGGTATCGTGCATGATGTCCTTCTGGGGTACATAGCCCAGCACCGCGTCAAAGGCGTTGCGGTTGTCTTTGCTGTCCAGCCCGTCAAACCGGACGCTGCCGGCGGTGCAGGGGTAGGAGCCGGTAATGCAGGTCAGCAGGCTGGACTTGCCGGTGCCGGAGCCGCCCACCAGCACCACAAAGCTGTTCGGCTCGATCTCCAGGCTGGTGTGGTCGACGATATTCAGCCCGGTGCCGGTGTTGCGGTCCTTCACCGTCTTGACCACGTCCAGCAGCTGGACGCTGACGCCGGTGCGGTGTTCATGGTAGTGCAGCACGCCGCCGGTGAAGGCAAAGACCTGGGTGGGAACGTTGATGACGTCGCCGTTTTGCAGCACGGTGTGGTTCACCCGCTGACCGCCCACATAGGTGCCGTTGGTGGATCCGAGATCGTGCAGTTCATAGTGACTGTCTTTATAGACGATCTCACAGTGATGGCGGGAGACGCGGTCGCTGGCCAGCTTGACGTCGCAGTCCTCCCCCCGGCCAATGACGATGCGGCGCTTTTTCTTCACATCCAGCTCCCGCAGCACCGCGTCGGCGGTGTTCTCCCGGCGGGGGGCGGCGTTCTCGCCGGCTTCGGTGATCTCCTCCACCCGGAAGGTGATCTCCTGGGTGGCCTCGTCGCCGTCAGTATTCAGGCCGATCACGTCCCCCGGCTGCAGGGCGCAGACCTCGCCGGGGTGGATGTAGCGGTTGTTGAACCAGGTGCCGCCGCATCCGCCGTCCGCCAGCAGCCAGGCGCCGTTCTGGCAGTTCAGGGTGAATTGGTGGTCCCCCACATTGTTGCGGCGGAGCACATAGTCGCACTGGGCGCCCCGGCCAAACCGGTAGGGCGCGCCCCCGGAGGGCAAGGTGAGCCGCTGGCGGTTGCGCCGCTCGGTGACAATCAGGATGATCTCGCTTGCCAAGCCGTCCACCCCCTTACCAGCGGAATTCGCCGCAGAACGGCACAAAGCGGAGTGCGGCCCCGGCCAGCTGCAGCCCGGCCCCCGCCTCCAGCGGCTGGGGGGTCACAACCGGTTTGCCGTCCAGGTAGACCAACTCCTGGGCCGCCCCGGGCGCCAAGGTGAAGCTGCCGTCCTGGGGGTCGTAGATGACCTCCGCCTGCCGGGCGGAGAGCGGCGCATCGTGGGAGAGTGTGGCCGGGCAGCCGGAGGGGTCCGCCCCCAGCACGGTGCGGCCCGGCCCCAGGCGCAGATCCCGACCCCGGGCGGGGCCGTCCAGCACCACGAGCCAGCCCGCCACCGGCCCGGCGGGGGCGGCGGCCAGGTTTGGCGCCTCCCGTTCCCCGGCGGCGGACACGATGGCGCGGGCGTCAGCCTGCAGATCGGTGTTGCAGTAAGGGCAGTCGGGGTATTTGTCGCCGTCATAAAAATGCCCGGCAGTGCATTTGGTCAGTTTCATAACAGACCTCCTTGTGGGGATTTTTTGAGAGAAGGGCAAAAGCCGCAGAACGCAGTTTTTACCGCCGAGACCGTAGGGGCGGATCCTGTATCCGCCCGAGAGCCTTGCGAAACAACCGGTTCGCGGTTTGGCGGTGGGTTGCGGTGGAACCTCTGCCGGGCAATGGTCGGCCGCCATAGGGCAAGCCACCTCATCAGTCACCGTCATCGGCGGCGACAGCCTCCCCTTGGAGGGGAAGTCTTGGGAGCGCGCCCTGCGGGCGGCTTCACAGAACCACCCGGATGTCGGTCCGGCCGATGCCGATGGTGTCGCCGTTTTGCAGGCGGTGCTCCCCGCCGATGATCTCGTTGTTCACCCGCACCCGGGCCTTGCCCAGCGGGCAGACCACCAGGGCGTCGCCGTCCACCAGCAAGGCGCAGTGCTGGGGTTCCACCCGGCTGTCCGCCACGCACAGATCGCATTGGGCGGCGTCGCTGCCAAGCAGCAGGCTGCTTTCCACCACGCCGGACCACCGCGTCTCGGCAATGGAGCGCCGCCCGCACAGGAACAGGCTGACCCACCGCCGGGGCAAGGCGGCGTCCCGCCCTGCGTTCAGCAGATGCTCCGCCTCGGCGGCCTGTTCGGCGGCGCGGTCCCGCCGGCGGACGTAAAGGTTGCCCCCTGCCAGCGCCAGCAGCAGCACGGCAGCCAGGCAGAGCGGCCAGCGCAACCGCGCCAGGTAGAACCCCTGGTCCCGCGGCCACACCGCCACCCGGAACTCGGTTTCTTCCTGGGCGTCGCTGACGTTGGCGGCGGTCAGGCGGCTGGTGACGTTTTTCAGCGCCACGCCGTAGGTCCCCTCATACAGCGGTTCGGTGGTAATCAGGGTGGCGGAGCGCCCGTTTTCGGCCAGCTGCACCTCCCGCACACCCACCCGGAAATTCCAGATATCGCTGCTGGTGATGCGGTAGCTGCCGGGGCGGCCCGCATTGTCCACCGCTTGGTTGAATGTGACCATCAGCTTGTTGCGGCCCACCACCAGGACCTTTTCTACGGCGGGCGTGGCCAGCCGATGCCCCATATAGACGGTGGCGGTACACTGCACCGCACTGCCCAGATTGGGAACCGTCAGGGTCAGCAGCTCCAGCTTTTCGCCGTAGCGGTCCTCGGAGATGTCCGTCTTGATCTCCAGCGCGGCGGCCAGGCTGCTCTGTTTCTCGGCCAGCAGCGCGGCCACGTCCTGGGGGCGCACCACCTCCAGCTGCCCGTCGGCCAGTGCGGCGGCGTTCTCCAGCAGCTCGGGCTCCTCGCTGCAGACGACGGTGCAGACCGCCATGTTCAACCCGTCGACGGCGCCGCTCGTGAAAGCCGCCGCCAGCGATAAATTGGAAAGCACCTCGCTGGATTGGGTAAACGCAAACAGAGCCTTGCGGGGCGCCAGGCTTTGATAATTGTCATTCACATAGCGGTAGACGTCGGCGGCTACGGCGGTCAGTACGCTCTGGCCCTCGGCCAGGGTGATGCCCTGCAGCGCGGCCAGGGCGGCCTCGCCGTCAGTGGTGGCCTCCAGAACGCAGGCGGTGCCGCCCGCTGTGGTGAACAGAGCCACCTGGTCGCTGCTGCCCTTGCTCTGGATCAGCTGGCGGATCCCCGCCTTGCAGGCGGCCAGAGCGGCGGCATCCAGGGTGGCCTTGTTATCCACCACCAGGCAGTAGCAGATGGGGCTGGCGGCCACGCTGATGGCCCCGGTGTCGATCACTTCGTCCCCCAGGCGCAGTTCCACCCCGGCGGCCTGCACCATGGTGGGGGAGATCGCCTCCCCGTCGGAGTCGGCGGCGTAGAAAAAGACATCCAGTTCAGGTACGTTCACATAGACCTGCTCCACCCGGAAGCTGGCCCCGCCGATGGCGCCGGTGCTCTCCGCCGCAAAGGCGGGCGTCGCCCAGGCGGCGGCCGCCAGCAGCGCGGCACAGACGGCGATGAGTTTAAGTCCTCGTTTCACGGCAGCCTCCTTCCTGCTGGGCCGGAACGTTCCGGCGGTGAGGGTTTCCCCGGGTGAAGGGGCGGTTGCCCGCCCTCAAAATCCCCGCTCCCGGGCCATCCGTTCCAGCGCCCGCAGCGCCGTCACGGCCTTTTTGCGGCGCACTGCCAGCGCGCTGCCGCCCACCGCCGGGGCCTTGGGCGGCTCGATCACTCCAGGGCGGCCGCTCAGCAGATCCAGGGCGTCCAGCACCTCGCCGGCGGCGGCCTCGTCCTCCTCGGAGGGGAGCACCGGCAGCACCGGATCCCGGGGGCCGGGGACCGGCGGCTCATCGTCGAGGATGGGCTCGTCCGCCGGGCGTCGAATCGGGTAAGAGAAGATAGCCCCCGGCACCTCCACCGTCTCGGCGGCGCGGGAGGGGGTCTCATAAAAAGCCGGGCCTTCCGCCGCAGCGGCGCTCCCCGGCGCATCCTCCCCCTGCACCAATGTGAAACCACGGTGCGGCGCGGGGGCGCGACCGTCGGGGGCGGGGCTGTCCGGCGTGGGGGCGGCTTCCACCAGCGGCGTGGCGTCGGGGAAGGCCGACTCCGGCGGGGCGGCGGGCGCGGCGCGATCCGCCGCCAGCGCTGCGGCGGCCTGGGCCACCTTCTCCGGCGAGAGGTCCAACTCCAGTTCGGGCGTTGGCACCGGCTGCAGTTCCAGGGGCTGCTCCGGCGGGGGCAGTTCCTCCACCGGTGCGTTTTCCTCCATGCGGCGCCGGGTATCCAGCAATTCCTGGCCGATGCGGCTCAGATAGTCCGCCAGCTGGTCGCGGCGGTTTTCCAGCCCGCTCACCTTGCCCTGCAGATCCAGCAGGCGCAGCTGGTGGGCATTTTGGATCTCGTTGGCTTCCTCGGTGGCGGCGTCCACCATGCGGCGGGCCTGGGCCTTGGCCTGCTCCCGGGCGGTGTGTTCAATGGCCTCGGCGTTCTGGCGGGCCTGGGCCTCGGTCTGAGCCGCCTCGCGCCGGGCTGCCTCCACCAGCCGGGTGGCCTCGGCCTCCGCCTCGGCCAGCAGCCGCTCCCTGCGGGCCGCCAGTTCGCTGCGCTCTTTATCCAGCGCTTCGCCCTTGTGGCGCAGCGTGGCCTCGGCCTGCTCCACCTGGTCCTGAAGGGCCGCGTTGTCCCTTGTCAGATCGTTGTTCTGCAGCCGCAACCGGGCGATCTGGTCATTCAGGGAATGGTTGCGGTCCCGCAGGCTGGAAAGCTGGCCGTCCAGTTCGTCCCCCCGGCGGGAATACCGCTCGCTGCTGCCGGCCAGCGCCGCGTTTTGGGCCGAGAGCGTCTGGTTCTGGGCCGTCAGCGCCTCACAATGCTTTTGCAGGGCGTCGTTCTCCTGCCGTAGCCGCTGGGCATCCTCCTCCGCTTGGGTCACGCGCTGCTCACAGTCGGCGGCCAGCGTCCGAAGCGCCGTGCGCACATCCTCCGGCTCGTACCCGCCAAAGCGCACCTTGCGCACTCCGCATTGTTCTATGTAACCGGTTCCGTCGATCATCGGCAGACCCCTCCCTTTGATTGCGTACCTAAAAACCTCCGAACCAAGCCCGCCCTGCGGACGCGGCGCGGCAGCTCGGCGTGCGCCGCGCCGCCGATATGGATCGTCGGGCAATCTGCACACCGGATTGATTCAGAATTTCCTTTACCTTTTATTATACGGGCTGTATCGGAGCAAATCAAGAGGCTTTTCGATAAAACGCCCCTTTCATCGCCGAAA
>CAZIVF010000092.1:0-8228 GCA_964542725.1 uncultured Subdoligranulum sp.
CACGCCGCCCACCGCCGTCATCGGCCATCCGGCCAGCAGATTGTTGAGTTTTTTCAGCACAGGAAGCCCCCCTTGACTCCGTTCTTTCTATACAGTATACTTTGTTTATTACAGAACAATCTGTTCGCTTTTATTCTACGGATTTCGGGGGCAAACGCAACAACCAAATTCCCCGTTCTGTTCGTTACCGAACAGCCGGGGCAAATTGTGCCGGGAGGCGGCCATGGACAGACGGCAAAAACGGACGCGGGAGGCTGTTTTCCGGGCCTTGGGGGTTCTGTTGGAGCGCAAAAGCTACGGCAGCCTGACCGTGCAGGAGATCATTGGCGAGGCAGACATCGGGCGCAGCACCTTTTACGCCCATTTTGAGACGAAGGATGACCTTCTGAAGGAGCTTTGCCGGGAGTTGTTCGGGCATATCGTCAGCAGCGCCGAGGACTGCACCCACACCCACGGCCTGGACACCAACCATGAGCCGGAATCGGTGTTCTGCCATCTTCTGCAGCATCTGGAGGAGAACGACTACAACATTCTGGGCCTGCTGACCTGCGAGAGCAACGAAATATTTCTGCGCTGTTTTAAGGACAGCCTGAACGGGCTGATTCGGGCGCAGTTTGTAGATCGGGCGCGGCCCCGGCGCTGCGATCTGCCCGACGATTTTTTGGTCAACCATATCTCGGGCAGCTTTGTGGAGATGGTGCTCTGGTGGCTGCGGGGCGGCCGCCGCCAGAGGCCGGAGGAATTGGACCGGTATTTCCGGGCGGTCATCGAGCCGGTTTTATGAGGGAACAGAGGGAGCCGGGGAGCAATGCTCCCCGGCTCCGATTGTAAACAGTAGAATCCGTGCCATGTTTCGGCGGCGGGCTATCGCCGCCGGTTTTCATCCGCGTGTCAGGCCGGAGGGCTGCCGCCGGCGCCGGGCAGGGCGGTGAGAAAGTCGCGCAGGATGGTCAGCGACGCTTCCCCCCGCTGCACATGGACCGAAATGTAGGGCCGGCCCAGGGCATTGTAACGGATGCGGCCCGGCAGCGACTCCATGGCGGGACCAAGCTGGCGGGGGCCGATCACATCGGAGTAGAGCACCAGCAGATCCCCCCGCTGGACGATCTCACTGATGCCGACGCGGGCCGCTGTGACGCGGATCAGCGAGACATCCACCAGGCTCTGCACGCTGCGGGGCGGGTCGCCGTAGCGGTCGATCAGTTCGTCCAGCACATCCTCGGCGTCGGCGGTGGTCTCGATGGCGGCAATGCGTTTGTACGCCTCGATGCGGCCCGCCGCATCGGGAACATACTCCTCCGGCAAAAAGGCGTCCACCGTAATGTCCACCAGGCAGTCGCTCTTGTCCGGCTCCGGGGCTTCGCCCCTGGCGGCGGCGATGGCCTGGCCCAGCATCTTCACATACAGGTCGTAGCCCACGGCCTCCATGTGGCCGTGCTGGCTGTGGCCCAGCAGGTTGCCCGCGCCGCGAATCTGCAAATCGCGCATGGCGACGCGGAAGCCCGAGCCGAAGGATGTGAACTCCCGGATGGCAGAGAGCCGTTTGGAGGCGATCTCCGTCAGCACTTTATCGCGCTGGAAGGTGAAATAGGCATAGGCCTTGCGGGCGGAGCGCCCCACCCGGCCCCGGATCTGATACAGCTGCGAGAGGCCCATTCTGTCGGCGTTCTCGATAATCAGGGTGTTGCAGTTGCGCACGTCCACACCGGTCTCGATGAGGGTGGTGCAGACCAGCACGTCGATCTCATTGTCCAGCAGCTGCTGCCAGACCGAGGATATCTGTTCCTCGGTCATCTTGCCGTGGGCGATGCCGATGCGGGCGCCCGGCACCAGCTTGCCCAGCCGGGCGGCGCACTCCTCGATGGTCTGCACCCGGTTGTGCAGGTAGTACACCTGGCCGCCGCGGGCCAGTTCCTTGCGCACCGCCTCAGCGATGATGCCGGGGTCGTACTCCAGCACATAGGTCTCGACGGGGCGGCGCTCCACGGGGGGCTGCTCGATCAGAGACATATCCCGGATGCCGGAAAGCGCCATGTTCAGCGTGCGGGGGATGGGCGTGGCCGACAGAGTGAGCATATCCACGCCGATAAAGTTTTCTTTCAGCTTTTCTTTGTGCTTGACGCCGAAGCGCTGTTCCTCGTCCACAATGACCAGCCCCAGATCCCGGAAGCGGACATCGGAGGAGAGCAGCCGGTGGGTGCCGACCACAATATCCACCGTGCCGTCCCGCAGCCCGCGCAGCGTCTCTTTCTGCTCCTTGGCGCTGCGGTAGCGGCTGAGCAGACCGATGCGGATGGGGTACGCCTCCATACGGGCCAGCGCGGTGTTGAAGTGCTGCCAGGCCAGGATGGTGGTGGGCGCCAAAATGGCGCACTGCTTGCCCCCCATCACGCACTTGAAGGCCGCCCGCAGCGCCACCTCGGTCTTGCCGACGCCCACATCGCCGCAGAGCAGACGGTCCATTGGCCATTGGTTCTCCATGTCGGCCTTGATCTCGGCGGCGGCGGTGAGCTGGTCGGGGGTCTCGTCGTAGGCAAAGCGCTGCTCAAAATCCCCCTGCCAGGTATCGTCCGGCGGGAAGGCATACCCCTTGGCCTGCCGACGGCGGGCGTAGAGGGCGATCAGTTCCCGGGCCATCTGCTCGGTGGCGGCGCGCACCTTCCGGCGGGTCTTGGTCCACTCGGCGCCGCCCAGCTTGTTCAGCTTCACCTCATCTCGGTCGCCAGGGGCGGTGTAGCGGGAGAGCAAGTCCAGCTGGGTGACGGGGATGTACAGCACGTCCTTGCCCGCGTACTCGATGCGCAGGCTGTCCTTCGTGACGCCCTGCACCGTCACCTGCTGGATGCCGGTGTAACGGCCGATGCCATAGTTCTGGTGAACCACCAGGTCGCCGGGGGTGATCTCGGTCAGGCTGTTGAAGGCATCCTTGGCTTTGCGCCTGCGCCTGCGCACGCTGCTCTCGCCAAAAGCCCGGGCGGTAAGGAGGGCGTAGCGGGCGAAGGGCAGGCTGCACCCCGCCGAGAGATGCCCCGGCAGCACCTGCACAGCCCCGTCCGCCGGGGCCGCCGCCGGGTCGGTGGTGACGGTCAGGCCGTGGGCGCGCAGATCCACCGCCAGGCCGTTGGCGGCGCGCTGGGTGCCGGCCAGCACCGTGACGGCCGTCCCCTGCCCGCACAGGGGGCGCAGATCGTCCAGCAGGGCGGCCACCTCGCCGCCCCAGGCGGGCAGCGTGTGGGCGGGGGTGTTGACCATTGTTTTCAGCGGCAGGTCGGGCAGGCTGCGGGCAAAGTTTTCGGCGCAGAGGGTGCGGGTTTGGCCGGTGCGGCTCCACAGCCAGGCCGGGTCGGCATAAAGGCCGTCCAGCCCGGCGCAGAGAAGCCCTTCCTCCAGCAGGGAGGCGGTCTCCTCCCCCCGGCGGAAGGCGGTGGCCCGCTCCGCCTCCCGGATGGATGCGGGTTCCTCCAGCACCAGCAGCGGATCCTCCAGGTAGTCCAGCAGGGTGGCGGGGCGGGGGTAGCGCACCGCCAGGTAGCGGTCCATCGTGACGGGCAGCACGCCGGCGTCCAGCTGGGCCAAATCGGGGGCCATGACCTTTTCCATGGCGGTCTTCTTTTTGCCGCGCTGCTTTTTCAGGTAGGCCCGCAGCGCTTGGGCCGCATCGGCGGGCGCGCCGAAAAGTACCTCCCGCGCAGGGCTGACGTACATCTTCTCCACCGGCTCCTCCCGGCGCTGGGTGGAAAGGTCAAAGGTGTGCAGCGTGTCGATCTCGTCGCCCCAGAACTCCATGCGCACCGGTTGCTTCATATCCGGCGCATAGATGTCCACGATCTCGCCCCGGATAGAGAACTGGCCGGGGCCGTCCACCTGGGCGCGTCGGGCGTAGCCCGCGCCGAAGAGCAGGGCGGTCAGTTCCCCGCGGGGCAGCGTATCGCCGGGGTGCAGCGTGCGGGTATTGGCGCAGAAATCCGCCCGGGGGGTGGTGTACTGGGTCAGCCCCTCGCTGGGAACGCAGACGGCGCGCAGGCGCCCGCCCACCAGGTCGCCCAGCACGGCCAGGCGGCGGTATTCGTACTCGCGGGCGGTCCCCTCGATGGGGCGCAGCAGGTAGTCCCGCGCCGGGAATACGGCGGCGGGCAGGCCCAGGGTGTTCAGGTCGGCGGCAAAGCGGGTGGCCTCCGCCTCGCCGGGGGTGACGATGCAGAGAGGGCGGCCCAGCTGCCGGGCCAGCGCCGCGTACACCAGCGCCCGGCCCGCGGCGGGCAGGCCGAACAAAGCGCTGGCCCCCGGTTCAGCGAGGGCCTGCGCCAGCTTTTGGTATTCCTGCGTCTGTATAAAGAGCTGTTCAAACATGATGTCCTCTTGTAGAATCGTCAAAATTTGGCTATAATAGGGAAAAAGAAACCGTCACGGAGGGAATGAGATGACACAGACGCCCAAACTGCCGGCGCTGGATCTGCTGCGGGTTCTGGCGGCGGCCATGGTATTGGCGGTCCATACCGGCCAGCTGGCCGGCGTGGACAGTGTGACCCGCACCGGCGCCTACGGTGTGCAGCTGTTTTTTATCCTGAGCGGCTATTTAAGCGAAGCGTCTCTGGCGCGAAGCGCCGCCCCCCTGCCCTATTATAAGCGGCGGGCGGCGCGCATTTTGCCGGTCTATTGGCTGCTGCTGGCAGTGCGCTTTGTGTTCGATACGGTGCGCGGCACCCCCTGCGGCGCTCGTTTTTTGCGGTATTTCGTCTTTTTGCAGATGTGGATTCCCAGCGAGGATTGGAATTTGTGGAACAACCGCAACGTGCTGTGGACAATGAGCGCTTTCGCCTTTTTCTACCTGCTGGCCCCCTGGCTGCACCGGCTGCTGCGGGGCTTCTGGCCCAGCTTTGGGGCGCTGCTGATCCTGCTACTCTGCAAGGGCAGGCTGGGCGCCCTGATCGAGGGCGCCCTGGCAGACTGGCCGCCGGAGGCCAACATCCATGAGTTCAGCGCCAAAACGCCGGTGATGGTGCTCTACTGTTTCCTCTTCGGCACCACGCTTTGGCATGCGCTGCGGGAGGGCAAGGCCCTTCTCTACGGCGGGTTCTGCCTGCTGCTGCCGGTCTTGTTGGATTTCAGCCGGGGCGCGCCGGAATGCGTGCTGGCGGCGCTGGTGCTGCTGGCACTGGTCTGCCCCGCCCCGGAGTTGGGGGAGAGGGCGGCGCGTTGGCTCTCGTTTTTGAGCGGCGGGAGCTTCTGGCTGTATCTGTTCCACCCGTTGATGCTGGAGGTGCTGCCCACCGGGGACGGATGGGGGTATTTCGCCGCGGTGTACCTGCTGTGCGCCGCCGTATGCTACGGGCTGTACGGTTTGTTCGTGCGGCGGCTGGAGCGTTGGTTCGCCGCGCGGGGGTAGGGGGAATGTTGCGAATGTCAATAGAGTTAAGAATGTTATAAAGTAAGGCGCGGCTACACCGCGTTTCAATTTGCGCCCAACGGGCGCACCTATATTTTATAACATTTCTATCTTTATCTGTCTTTTATACCATTCGCTTTTTGCGCGGGGGCGGCGCTGGTTCAGCGGTTGTATTGGTTCTGGGCGCGGTCCAGGTGGCCGGCCATAATAAGGCGGCAGGCGTCCTCCACGTCGGGGAAGCGGTCCGCCAGGGCCTTGGCGTCCTCGGGCGGGAAGCGGCTCAAAACCCAGTCGGCCAGATCGTACTCGGGCCGGGGTTTGGCGCCCACGCCGACGCGGATCCGGTTGAAATCCTCGCCCCCCAGGCTGGCGATGATGCTCTTCAGGCCATTATGCCCGCCCGCCGAGCCGGAGGGCCGGATGCGCAGATGGCCGGGGGCTTGGGTGATATCGTCGCACAGCACGATGATGTGGCCATGGGGAATCTTGTAAAACTGGGCGGCCGGGGCGATGCTCTGGCCGCTCAAATTCATGTAGGTCAGCGGTTTGAGCAGCACAACCTTGTGGCCGTCCACCGCCGCCACACCGTACAGCCCCTGCCATTTGCTCTTGTTGAGAGGCTGCCCCCATTTTTGGGCGAGGTAATCGAGGGCGGCAAATCCCGCGTTGTGGCGGGTACCGTCATATTTGGGTTCGGGGTTGCCCAGGCCGGCGATCAGCCAGTCTGCCCCGGATGTAAATAATGCCATAGCTTCTCCTGCCTTTATGTTTCCTGCCCGGCGTTACCGGTAGTGCTCCACCGTCTCGCGGATCGTATCCACGAAGGCTTCCTCCCCCAGATGTTGACCTTGAAAAACATTGCCTGGCTGCCGCCCGACATGATGGCGGAGATGCTCTGGGTCACAGCCTGCTCCAGCTGCAGCAGGACTTCCTCAAAGTCCCCCTGCAGGGTAGTTTCCAGAACGGCCAGCCGGCTCACTCTCCCCTCTTGTCCGCCTCCAGCTTCTGCTTTTTGGCGACGTATTTTTGCAGCTTCTTTTCACCCCAGGCGGGGATGTTGGCCTGCTTGGCCCGCTCGATACCCAGCGCCCCCGCCGGGACATCCCGGCCGATGGTGGAGCCGGCCGCCGTGAAGGCATGGTCCCCCACTGTAACCGGGGCCACCAGGTTGGTGTTGCAGCCGATAAACACATAGTCCCCGATGGTGGTGTGGAACTTACCCTCGCCGTCATAATTGCAGGTGACGGTGCCGCAGCCGAAGTTGCAGTATTTGCCCACGGTCGCATCCCCAATGTAGGTCAGATGGCTCACCGTGTTGCCCTCGGCAAAGGTGACGTTCTTGGTCTCGACATAGGCGCCCAGGTGAACGCCCTCGCCGGTGACGGTGCCGGTGCGCACATGGGTAAACGGCCCGATCTTATTGCGGGGGCCGATGTGGCTCTGGTAGCACTGGCTGGCGTTGATCGCGGAGCCATCCTCCACCACGGTATCTTCCAGCAGGGTGTTGGGGCCGATCACGCAGCCCGCGCCGATCACCGTCTTGCCCCGCAGGATGCAGCCGGGCAGGATGGTGGCGCCGGGGGCGATCACAACCTCCGGGTCAATGTAGACGTCGTCGCTCACAAACTCGACGCCGTTTTCCAGGTGCTTTTCAAAGGCGGCGGCGTAGCGCGCGCGTGCCATCTCATAGCGTTCTTTGGCAGTAGACATAAAGGGTTCCTCCTTTTGTTTGGATCGATTGTGTACTCTGCGGCATGGCGCGGTATTGCATCGCTTTGCAGCATCTTCCGAAGTTCCGCCTGGTCGCCCTCATGGTCAAACCCCTTCCAGGATCACTGTTTTGCCGGCAGCAAAAAGCGCCGCGCTGCCGCTGAGGCTGGGCAGCACGGGGTTTGGAAATCTTAGGCGGAATGGGGGAAAAAGCCATACTTTCCCAACTTCCCACCCATTATACTATACCTAATTTTTGGTCAAATTGCAAGTATTTGAGCGGTAAAATTCATCATATTTTCGGCAAATCCATTGAGCAGTTTTTTAACAATCCTATAGAAATTCTTCTTGGAGTCTGTTATAATGGACTATGCAAACATGATCCATGTTACTGCATGGCGCACAGAAAGCAGGGTGCGCCGGAAACCGAAATCCAAAATGGAGGTTATGTAATGAGCAAGAAATTCCTGTACCTGTTCAAAGAGGGCCACGACGCCTTCGGCGGCGACCAGACTGCCATGAAGAACACCCTTGGCGGCAAGGGCGCCGGCCTGGCCGAGATGACCCACGCCGGCATGCCGGTGCCCCAGGGCTTCACCATCACCACCGAAGCCTGCACCCAGTACTATGCCGACGGCCGCGAGATCAACGAGGAGATCAAGGCCGACATCTTCAAGTATATGGGTATCCTGGAGGAGCAGACCGGCAAGAAGTTCGGCGATATCGAGAACCCGCTGCTGGTCTCCGTCCGTTCCGGCGCGCGTCAGTCCATGCCCGGTATGATGGACACCATCCTGAACCTGGGCCTGAACGACCAGGCTGTTGAGGGCCTGGCCAAAAAGACCGACAACCCCCGCTTCGCCTACGACTGCTACCGCCGCTTCATCCAGATGTACTCCGACGTCGTCATGGAGCTGGGCAAGAGCTTCTTTGAGGAGCGCATCGACGAGATGAAGGCCGCCAAGGGCGTGACCCAGGACGTTGACCTGAACGCCGACGACCTGAAGGAGCTGGTCGCCCAGTTCAAGGCCATCTACTTGGAGAAGCAGGGCAGCGAGTTCCCGCAGGACCCCAAAGAGCAGCTGATCGGCGCCGTCAAGGCCGTCTTCCGCTCCTGGGACAACCCCCGCGC
>CAZIVF010000093.1:0-8134 GCA_964542725.1 uncultured Subdoligranulum sp.
AAACTGTTCAGGGCTTGGCGAAACCTAGGTTGTTCAGCAGGAGTTCGTTGTCCCGCCAATCCTCGCGCACCTTGACCCAGCACTGGAGGTTGACCCGCGCGCCCAGCAGCGCTTCCACATCGGCTCTGGCCGCCGAGCCGATCTTTTTCAGCATCTGGCCGCCCTTGCCGATGATCATCCCCTTATGGCTCCTGCGCTCACAGATGATGTTAACTTCGATATCGATCAAATCGGAATCGGGGCGCTCCTTAAAGCGCTCCACCGTGACGGCAATGCCGTGAGGCACCTCCTCCCGCAGGAAGAGCAGCGCCTTTTCCCGCACCAATTCGGCCACCAGTTCCTTCTCCGGCATATCGGTGAAGGCTTCGTCGTCAAAAAAGTGAGGGCCGGGGTTGCCGTAGGGCTTGAGCAGATCGAACAGCGCCTCACAGCCGGTGCCGTCCTGGGCCGAGACCGCAGTCACCGCCTCAAACGCGCCCAGCGCCTGCACCTGCTGCCTGCGCGCCTCCAGGGCGGCGAAATGGTCCAACAGATCCACCTTATTGATCACGGCGATGGCGGGGCCTGCCTTTTTCAGGGCCTCCACCATGCCCAGTTCCGACTCGGTAAACTCCCCCGCCGGCTCAAACAGCATCAGCGTCACATCCACATCCTGCAGGCTGGCCGACGCAGTCTGAGTCATGCGGGCGTCCAGCTTATTGCGGGGGACGTGGATGCCGGGGGTATCCATCAAAACATACTGTACAGGCCCCCTGGTGACAATGCCTGTGATGCGGTTGCGGGTGGTCTGTGGTTTGCGGGTCACAATGGCGACCTTCTCGCCCACAAGGTAGTTGGTCAAGCTGGATTTGCCCACGTTGGGCCGGCCCACCAGCGCCACAAAGACGCTGGAAGGTTCCTCAAGAATCATTTTTGCCATCCGGATTTTCGCCTTTCTCTTTTCGATGGTGGTAGCGGAACACAAAGCAGTAGGCAATGACCAGCGAGGCCAGCCACAGCGCGATCTGCACCGGCGAGACCGTCGCCTTGGCCCAAATGGTTTCCAGGTGCGGCCCCAGCACGCAGACCCCCACAGCGGCGGCCCCCATCGCCGTGACCAGCACCGCACCGGCGGCCATATCCTTGGCGGCGCCGGCGCTCCACCAATGGTTGGTATCGGGCTTGTCCACCGCGCGCTCCACGGCGGAGTTCATCAGTTCCATACCCAGCATGGCAAACACACACAGCGTAACCAAGGCCAGGCCGACGGCGTCCAGTTCCGCCAGCCAGGCCGCCGCATACACATAGCAGGCCGCCGCCAGGTGGAACCGGAAATTCCGTTCCTCCTGCAGGGCGGCGCGGATGCCGTTCCACGCATAAATAAAACCGTGGCCGAAGCGTTTGAGTTCAGATCTCATCGTTTGTGTACGAGACAGTGCGCGGCAGCCCCAGCTGCACCAGCACCGCTTCCTCCTTTTCCCGCATACGCACCGCTTCCAGGCCGCTGGTCTCATGGTCATAGCCCAGCAGATGCAGCATGGAATGGACCGTTAAGTACGCCACCTCGCGCTGCAGGCTGTGGCCGTACAGTTCGGCCTGCTCCACCGCACGCTCCATCGAGATGACCACATCGCCCAGAATCTTGCAGCCGTTGTCCTCATCGATATCGTAATGCCCGTCCTCCCCCAGGGGGAAGCTGAGCACATCGGTGGCGGAATCCTTGCCGCGGTATTCCCTGTTCAGTTCATGGATGCGGGCGTTGTCCACAAAGGTCACGCTGATCTCCGCCGGGCCGTCGAAGTGCTCATATTCCAGCACGGCGTTGCAGCTGCGGCGGATCAGGATGCGTAGGCCCGACGGCACCTTGACCGCGTTCTGCTCGTTGCTGATCAACACTTTATTAGACATGGGACATTCCTCCTTATGGTGTTTTATGCTTTGCAGCGTTTTCATACGCTTTTACAATCTGCTGCACCAGGCGGTGGCGGACCACATCCCGCTCCGTCAGGCGTATCTGGGCGATGCCGTCCACGTTCCGCAGTACCTCCAGGGCGTCCACCAGGCCGCTGCGGGTCCGTTCCGGCAGATCCACCTGGGTCACATCGCCAGTCACCACCACCTTGCTTCCCACCCCCATGCGGGTCAGGAACATCTTCATCTGCTCGGGGGTGGTGTTCTGCGCCTCATCTAGGATGATGAAGGCATCGTCCAGGGTACGGCCCCGCATATAAGCCAGCGGCGCCACCTCGATGATCTGCTTCTCAAACAGTTTTTGGAAGGTCTCGGCGCCCAGCAGATCGAACAGGCCGTCGTACAGTGGGCGAAGATAAGGGTCTACCTTGTTCTGCAGGTCCCCCGGCAGGAAGCCCAGCTTCTCCCCCGCCTCCACGGCGGGGCGGGTCAGGATAATCCGGCTGACGTCCTTGCTCTTGAACGCTTTCACCGCCATCGCCACCGCCAGGTAGGTCTTGCCGGTGCCGGCGGGGCCGACGCCGAAGGTAACGGCGTGGCTGCGGATCGCCGCCAGGTATTCTTTCTGGCCCAGCGTCTTGGGGTGGATAGGCCGCCCCTTGGCGGTGACAGCCACAAAATCGTCCGTCAGTTCCCGCAGGCGTTTTTCCTCCCCGTCCCGGGCAAGGCTGATACAGTAGCGCACCGTCTGCTCCTCCAGCGGGGTGTGGTTCTGCATCAGAGTGACCATCCCTTCCACCGCATGAACTGCGGCGGCCACATCCTCCGGCGCGCCGGTGAATTTGAGCGCCGAACCGCGGCACACCGCCGTGACATGGAATTCATGTTCCAGCAGGCGCACATTCTGGTCACAGTTGCCAAAGATGGCGGTCGCCAACTCGATGCTGTCCAATTCGATTGCTTTTTCTGCCAATCGTCAGTCCTCCTGTAGTGTTTGGTACTCTACTTTCTCATTTAGATTATATCACAGTTTTGTGCAAAAGAAACTGTGAATATTACACAAAATTTCAAATAATCCTTGTCAAACTGCCGAAAAGGGCAGTTTTTTTGCGGCAGGTTCCCCTTTTCGGGCGGCGGAGCCTTCCCCGGCTCCTTCAGGGGTCCTCCGTTTCCAGCGGCGGGCTGAAGTCGGAGCCTTCCGCGATATCGGCACAGAAGATATAGGTTGCCGCACAGTAGGCCACCCCCTCCCGCTGCGTCTCCTCGTAGCGCAGGCTCTCGATCCGGGCGTCGGGGAATTCCGCCAGCAGCTGTAGGCGGCAGGCCCGCCGGGCCATTGCCTGCGCAGTCTCGGGGGTGTAGGAGACAGTCTGGGTCTGCTCCTCCCACCAGGTTTCCCGCACCAGGCAGCCAGGCAGGGCCAGCCTCCCCAAGCGCAGCGGCAGCCATTCCCGCTGCAGGCGCCCCTGGCCTTCCGGCGTTTCCCACGTGTAGATCCGGCCCAGCAGACGGAGGGTTTGACGGGCGGTGCGCCGGCCGGTGAGCATAGTCTGCCCGGCCTGCAGCGGCTGCTCAGCCAGGTAGCATTTCTCCACCCTGGCCAGCACAGCGCCGGCGGCGGCCTGGGTCACGGGCGCGCCGTTGCGATCCGCCTTGACGCCGCTGGCAAGCAGCTGGCCCTGCTCCACATACTGGCCAACCTGCACGGCGGGGAAACCGCTTTCCACCCGCACGGTCAGCACTTGGCCGCCCGCCCTGGCCACCAGCGAAGCCGCGTCGGCCTCGGCGCGCACGGTCTGGTATTGGGCCGGGGTACTCTCCATGAACAGGCAGCCGCCGGTGAAGTTCAGGCTTACCCAGCCGAAGCTTCCGCTCTGGGCCGAAACCTTCTGCTGTGCCTGCGTCAGCGTCTCCTTGGTCAGATAACAGCCCTCCTCAACGCCGCAATCTGTGAGAAGGGCGCGCAGCGCGGCGGTCTGGGTGGGATCCAATTCCCCAAAATCCATCGCCCACACAAACCCGGAAAGCAGCTTGAGCAGCACCAAAAACAAAACCGCCCCCAAGGGCAGACCGGGGCGGGCCAGCGCCCGCTCCGCCATACGGCCCGGCCCGCGGCGTTCCAGCACCGTGAACTGCCAGGCCCCCCGCGCCGCCAGGGCCTGCAGCGCCGCTTTGTCTGCGCCCGCCGCCCGCGCGGAGTAGCCGTCCGCCTCACAGCGAAGCCGCTGCAGGCGTATGCCCTGCCGGGCGGCCCCGGTCAAAAAATGCTGTGCGCCCCGCCCCGTGACCGCAAAGCGGAAGGAATCGGCGCGCCAGGTGTTACAGCGTGTCATGCCGGCCCTCCCATTTGTTGGTAAATTCCATGCGGCTGATCCGCCCGGCCACCACCAATCTTTTGCCGTTGAGAGATTCTATCCGAAGTTCTTCCCCATACAATGTTACTATCAGACGCCCCATATCTAGGCAGAGTTTCTGCGGGGTGAAGTCCAGCACCTTGCGGCAGCCGTCTGTCACCACACAGCCCCCGCGCAGTTCCAACTCCGGCAGCCGATAAAAGTCCTGGGCGGGCTGGGCGAACAGGTCGCGGGCGTACCATCTATGCATCGGTTTGCGGGGGTGCGGTTTGCGGTGTTCCATCGGCGGCCCCCTTTGCGTTTGTAGTCACTCAAATATATAGCGGGGGTGTTCAGGTTATGAATCGTACTTCATGGTTTACCGTGTTTTCCGCTTTGGCGCTGGGGATGCTTCTGCTGGCTTCTCCCCAGGCGGCGGCGCAGGGGCTGCAGAGCGGCGTTCGGCTGTGCCTTACCAGCGTGCTGCCGGCGCTTTTCCCCTTTTTTGTGATCTGCGAACTGGTGATGGCCGCCCCGGGTGCGGATCTTCTGGCTCTGCCGCTGCGCCGCCCGGCCCGCCGGCTGGGGCTGCGCCACCCCGCCGCGCCGCTGGCCCTGCTGCTCTCCTGGCTGGGCGGCTATGCGGTCTGCGCCCAGACGGTGCGTCGGCTGCGCGGCCAGCTGTGCGAGCGGGAGGCGCAGTTGCTTCTGCTGCTGGGGTGCTGCTCGGGGCCTGGGTTCGTCGTGGGCTGTGTGGGTGGCCTCCTGCTGGGTTCGGTCCCCCTGGGGGTGATGCTGTACTTTGTGCAGCTGGCAGCCAATTTTTTGGCCACTGCCCTGATCTGCCCTTTTCTGCCCCCGGCGCAGGAAATCGCCCCCGCCCAAGCGCCGGCCCTGCCGGCGGTTAGCCTGCCGGAGGCAATTTCCCACGGGGTGGGCAGTTCCCTGAACGTCTGCGGCTGCGTGGTCTTTTTCCGCATCGTCAGCGCCGCACTGGGGGGTCTTCTGCCGGAAAGCCCCCTGCTGAGCGCCGTGCTGGAGATCAGCGCCGGCTGCGCCGGTTACGCTGCGCTGAGCGGACGGGCCGCGCTGGCGGGCTGCTGCGCCTGCCTGAGCGGGCTGGGGATTTCGGTCTGGGCGCAGCTGCGGCTGCTGCTGGGCGGCTGCCTGCCGCTGACGCCGCTGCTGGCCGCGCGGGGGCTGCATCTGCTGCTCTACCCCGCTTTGGCGGCGCTGTGCGCCCGGCTGCTGCCCGGCACCGCAGCCGTCTATTCCAGCTTGGCGCCGCGGGTGATCACTGCCAGCCGCCTGCCCCCCGACGCTGCGGTGGTCTGCGGAATCTTTCTCTGCGCGGCCCTTTACAAGGTGCGGGAAAAGATTTATAATAATTCAATAAGTGTGCATAAATAGGACGGAAAGGAGCGCACTCTATGTTTAGAAAACCGCCCTACGGCAGCAAGATCGCCCCCGCCTGCGCCTACTGCGCCCACGGCCTCCCCGCCGCCGACCAAAAGATGGTGTTCTGCAAACGGCGTGGGGTGGTATCGCCCCATTATTCCTGCCGCCGCTTCCGCTACGACCCGCTGCTTCGGGTGCCGCACCGTCAGAAGCTGCCTCATTTCGACCCCACCGATTTCACTCTGGAGTAACCCAATAAGGAATTGTTATGGATCAAAACAAAAAAAGAGACCGCCGCCTCCAGGCCCGGGAGGAATTCCGCGAAGCTTGGAATACCAAACGCTTTGTCACCATCGTTTATATTTTCCTCCGCCTCTCGGTCATTCTGGTGCTGATCGCGCAGATATTCAACCGCAACTTTGAGAATGTGTTTCTCTGCGTCTTGACCCTCTTTCTCTTCACCGTTCCCACCATGCTGGAGCGGCGGCTGCACATAGACTTCCCCGATACGCTGGAGATCATCGTGCTGCTGTTCATCTATGCGGCGGAGATTCTGGGGGAGATCGGCGCTTACTATGTGGCGTTCCCCTACTGGGATACCACCCTTCATACTCTCAACGGCTTCCTCTGCGCGGCCATCGGCTTCTCTTTGATGGACATCCTGAACCGGCAGGGCAATCTGAAATTCCATATGTCCCCGCTGTTCCTGGCGTTGGTCGCCTTCTGTTTCTCCATGACGGTGGGCGTTCTGTGGGAATTTTTTGAGTTCGGCATGGACCGGCTCTTCCTGCTGGATATGCAGAAGGATACCATTGTCCACTCCATCGGCAGTATCATGCTGGATCCGGCGGGCGGCAACCACTCCACAACGCTAAAGGGCATCACAGACGTGATTGTGGTGCAGGCGGACGGCACCCAGACCGCTTTGGGCCTGGGCGGCTACCTGGATATCGGCCTGCTGGACACGATGGAGGATCTGTTCGTCAATTTTATCGGCGCCGTGACCTTCTCTGTCATCGGCTTCTTCTATCTTCGCGGGCGCGGCAAAGGCAAATTTGTCAAGCGCTTTATCCCCGTGGTTTTTGACAGGGAACCGGAGCAAACGGAACCGGGGACCCCTGAAATTGAAAAATAAAGGTCGTGTTGTTGATGAATTTCGTCTTCATCTCCCCCAATTTCCCCGAAACTTACCGCTGGTTCTGCCTGCGCCTGAAGGAGAACGGCGTCAATGTACTGGGAATCGGGGATGCCGCCTACAGCGAACTGCACCCCGATCTGCGCGCCTGCCTGACCGAGTATTACCGGGTGGGCAGCCTGGAGGACTACGACGAGATGGTTCGCGCCATGGGGTACTTCACCTTCCGCTACGGCAAGATCGACTGGCTGGAAAGCAACAATGAATATTGGCTGGAGATGGACGCCGCCCTGCGCACCGCCTTCAACATCACCACCGGCCCCAAGCTGGACAAGATCAACGACTACAAGAGCAAACTGCAGATGAAGGAGTTCTACCATGCGGCGGGGATCCCCTGCGCCCGCTGCCTGCCGGTGACTACCCTGGAGGAAGCCTACGACTTTGTGCTGCAGGTGGGCTACCCGGTCATTGTCAAGCCGGACAACGGCGTGGGTGCCAACGCCACCTACCGCCTGCGGAACAACGAGGATCTGGAAGCCTTCTTTGCCGATTACCCGCCGGTTCCCTATCTGATGGAAGAGTATGTGACCGGCATGGTCACGACCTACGACGGCATCTGCAACTCCAAGGGGGAGGTACTGTTTGCCGCCAGCCACATCACCGCGAACTCCATCATGGATATGGTCAACGAGGGCGTTCCCACCTACTATTATGTGGACAAGAAGATTCCCGCCGACGTGGAGCGGGCCGGCAAGGCCACGCTGAAGGCGTTCGGCGTCAAAAGCCGCTTCTTCCACCTGGAGTTTTTCCGCCTGACGGAGGCAAAACCCGACTTGGGCGAGAAGGGAGATATCGTAGGACTGGAAGTCAACATGCGCCCGGCGGGCGGCTTCACCACCGAGATGCTCAACTACGGCCAATGCGTTGACGTTTACCAGATTTGGGCCGACATGGTTGCCTTTGACGAGAGCCGCCATACATATAAAGGCAAGCCCAGCTACTGCATCTATGCCGGCCGCCGCGACGGTGTGGATTACCAGCTGACGCTGGACGAGTTGAAGGCCCAGTGCGGTTCCCACGCCCGCCTCTTTACCCGTATGCCGGACGCTCTGGCGGGCGCGATGGGCAACCAGGTGGCCATTGCCTGCTACGACACCAAAGCCGAGGTGGACAAGTTCGTCCGCACCGCCTTCCAAACCAAGGGTTCCCCCTCGAAGCGGGCAAAATAATTGTACTTTTTGGGCTCTGCCTCTTGACTTGCGCGAAAAAATCGGTATACTATTATTGTTGTGTTTTTCGCGCTAGTATGGCTCAGTTGGTAGAGCAGCTGATTCGTAATCAGCAGGCCGCCGGTTCAAGTCCGGCTACTAGCTCCAAA
>CAZIVF010000094.1:0-8068 GCA_964542725.1 uncultured Subdoligranulum sp.
TTCGCCTTTTCTGTTGTGCTTGGCGGGGTCAGGGGGCGACCGCCCCGCCGCCCTACAGGACGGAGTAATCCACAAATAGATACTGCATATCTTTGGGATTGTCTTTATATTCCTGCCCGTGGGTGGTTCCGCTGTACACCAGCTGGCCGGCTTTGTAGGCCAGCAGCCGGGTAAACGCCACCGGCTGCCAGTCGCCCTGATCCAGCGGGACGGTGGCGAACATCGCGGCGCCACCCCACTTTTTGCAGTACAGGGAGTTGGCGTAGTTGGTGTGTACATACAGAAGTTCGCTGTCGTACACCAGCAGGTTCAACTTGTTGCGGGGCGCCACCTCACACACGACGGAATCCATCAGCGCAAAGCGCTCCGGGGCGGTGAGTGCGCGGCCCAGCGCATCCTGCTGCCGGTCCACCCTGGCGATGATGTGGCAGAGGATGCGCTCGCTGTCGGTATGCCCCTCCTGCGTGTGGACGTAGCGCTCCATCACCGGGCAGTTAAAGATGGTGCCGTTGTGGGCCAGCGTCCAGGTGCGGTCGCTGCTGTCCCGCATTACAAAGGGGTGGCAGTTCTCAAAGTCCATCGTGCCGCGAGTAGCCAGGCGGATGTGGGCGATCATATCGGTCACTTCCAGCCGATGGCGCAGCCGCTCCCGCAGGTAGCCGCTCTGGTAGGCGGGGATAGGCTCCTTCTCGAGGCTGACCGCGTTGCCGTAAAACACCGCCAGCCCCCACCCGTGGGGATGGCGGACGCTGTGGGCGGCAAATTCTTTCAGGTAGGCGTTTACCTGCATCTTGCGGGCGGAAGAAAGCCCCAGCAATTCACACATGGATCATTTCCTCCTGCTGCTGCCGGGCCAGTTCCAGCCCCTTGCGGACAAAGCCATGGTCAAAGCGGCGGCGCACCTGCCAGGCATAGCGGCGTTCCGGCTCCAAGAGTTTGGCCTCCTGGTAGGCCAGCACATCGAAGACCTCCTGGGGGAATCCCTGGTAAAACTCCCACAGCTGCCCCATGACCCGCACCCCGGCGGCGGCGACGGAGCAAACCTCCCCGCTCAGGGGTACGATCTTGACGGTTTTCAGGTCATAGTGGGCGGCGCTCTTAAAGTTCTGCGCCGCCTGCACCTGATCCCGGGGGGTGAGCGGCTGCCGGGGCCGGGCGGCCAGCCATACCAGCAGCAGCTGGGCGAAGAGGAGATCCCGCACGTCAATGCCCGCCGGAACCAGGGGGTTCAGATCGAACATGCGCAGTTCGATGTGGTTCACCCCTTTTTCCCGCAGGGTGTCCAGGTTGTTTTTGCCCGCCGGTTTCAGGCGGACGGGGTAATACAGTTCGGTGGGCGCGGCCAGGAAGCCCTCGTCCACATAGCGCTGGATGCTGCCGGCATAGGCGCGGATATCGCTGTAATCAAAGATCGGGGTGAAATAGTTCCAGTACCCCAGCTCGCTGCATCGTGTGGAGGCCATGCCGTTGAACTCGTCCTCGCCGAAGCGGCCCTTCTCCACAAAGGAGGAATCCATCAGCGGGCTGGCCGCCGTCAGCGCGGTCAGCAGCCATCCGTAGGCGGCGGCCCCCTCCGCCAGGTCCAGATAGAGCCGGTTTTTGTAGGCCGCAAAGTCGCCGCCGCCGGCGGCGGCAAAGCCGGCGGCCAGCAGCTCGTCTGAGAAGGAGTAGTTCACATGGATGCCGCACAGCGTCATCTTATAGCGGCCATACCGGTCCGAGAGATATTCCCTGTAGCCGGTCTTGCCGGCATGTCCGCCGCTGAATTGCGCCACCGGGATATCCGCCTCGTTGTGCAGGTAGGCCGGGTTGGAGAAGGGCCACAGCAGTTCCGGCCTGGGCAGGCCGGCCAGGCGGCGCTGGATTTGGCAGGTGTAGGCGAAAAGGGCGTCCACCGCTTCCTGCGGGCTGTGCAGCACCGGGGTGTTGATCTCGGTCTGGTTCTCGCAGAAATCCCGGACGATGTGCTCGTCGTCGGGGAAGGGATGGGGGGTATGGGCCATCCGCCCCTCCGGCGTGACGCGCAGGCTCTCCTTCTCGAGGCCGAAATTTCCCTTCAGCAGCAGGGCGCGGACGGCGGGGTCGTTTGTATGCAGCATAGTTTTCACGCTTTCTCTTCTAAAAGGTAGGGCAGGAAATAGCGGATCTGCTTTTTCCACCAGGGCCAGTCATGATCCACATCGTATCCCCACAGGTCCACCCAGGCGTTGATCCCCTTGGCGGGCAGCAGTTCCCCCATGGCCCGGGTGGTGCGCAGGCACTCCCCCTCCCAGCGGCCCTGGCCCACGCAGAGTACGATTCCGCGCCGGTTGTACAGGCTGATGTAGGGGTGGTCGGCGGGCATGTTGGCCAGGAAGTCCAGCGGGGAGTTATCGTAGAGCGTCGCATCGCACCAGCCGTCCCAAAAGTAGGGGGCGTGGTAGCAGCCGGATTGGGCCAGCACCCCGCCGAAAAGATCCGGCCTGCGGAAGAACACGATGGCCGCATGGGTGGCCCCCAGGCTGCACCCGGCGGCGATGGGCAGGGCGCCGGTGCCGTTGATCCGGTGGATCAGCGGTACGGCCTCGTCCACAATGTAGTGGTAATATTGCTCCTGCACCCAGGCGCGGCGGCCCTTATCCCCGCTTTTATCCGACCAGCTTTCGGCGTCCACCGTGTCCACGCAGAAAAGCTGTATCCTGCCGGAGTCGATGAAATCCGCCAGGGTGTCGGGCATCTGGAAACTCTCCCAGTTGTTGCACATGCCGTCCTGGCAGGGGAAGGCCAGAACCGGCACGCCGGTCCACCCGTAGGCCAAAAGATGCAGTTCCCGGCTGAGGCACTGGCTGTATTGCGCAATGTATTCTCGCTTCATCGTCATTTCCTTTCCATTATGTACTGCATCTGCCACTTCCATTCCGGTTCGGTGTCCGCCCGGAGCAGGAAGGCGTGGTCCCCCATATCGGCGGCCAGGGCGGCGTCCACCTCAAAATCCTCGATGAGGCGGTCCCCCATGGCGGCGCGGATCTCCCCGTCGCTGTGGGCGTAGGCGATGGCATGGCGGCGGCCGATGTGGGTGACGGTGTGGCGGAACGCGCTGTTCATATAGCACCGGTCGTGGATCAAGCTGTCCGCCCAGATGGTGTAGACGTCGGTGTCAAAGGCGTAGTTCATCTTGTCGGGGATCCGCCCGCCGGGGGCGCGCATGTTCACCTCCAGCCCCACGATCTCCCCCCGCCCGCCGAGGCCGGGCTTATCGGCGTCCAGGCGGAAGAACTCAAAATGGAAGAACCGGTTCCGGGTATCGAACTCCCGCAGCAGGCGCTCCCCCGCCGTCCGCAGATCGGCGGCGGGAGCCTGGCAGTAGCTCACGATATCCTCCCCGTGAGCGGCATCCATCAGGCTGCGGGGCAGCACCTGGCTGGCGCAGAACAGCAGGTTTTTGCGGCTGTCGGTGATGCCGTCGAAGGTCTCCACATGGCCGGGAACACATTCCTCCTCGATGTAGGCCACGGCCTGGTCCCGCCCCGCCCAGAAGGCGGCCAATTCGTCGGCGCTGTTCAGGCGGTGGGTATCGCTGGCTCCCATGCCCCGGTCCGGCTTGCAGACCACCGGGTAGCCGACCTTGGCGGCGAACAGCTGAGCGGCCCGCAGCGTTTTGGGCAGGGTCCAGCGGGCGGCGGGGATTCCGGCGCGGCGGTAGGCGGCTTTCATACGGGATTTGCGGTTCATCGCCGGCATGGCGTCCAACTTAGGGCCGGTGGCAATGTTGAAATCCGTGCGGAGGCGGGCGTCCAGTTCCAGCCAGTATTCATTCTGGCTCTCCACAAAATCGATGCGCCCATATTGATGGATATACCCTGCCGCCGCCCGGTAGACCGCGTCATAGTCCTGCAGGCTGGCCACCGCACGGTAGTCGGTCAGGGCATTTTGGCAGGCCGGGCCGATGCCCTCCCACGGGCAGTCCCCGATGCCCAGCACGTTGACGCCCCGGCTTTTGAGCCGCTCACAGAACTGGTAGAAATGGCGCGGAAAGTGCGGTGAAATAAAAATCACATTCATCCCGGCTTCCCCCCTTGCCCGTTGACGGCCCGATCCAGCTGCTCCAGCGCCTGCGCCAGCGTGGCGCGTGGGCAGGCCAGCACCATCCGCTGGAACTGGGCGCTGTTTTTCCCGAAAATATGCCCGGCGTCCAGCCAGAGCTTGGCCCGGTAGACGATCAGGTCGTTCAGTTCCGCCCTGCTCAGCCCCAGGCCGCTGCAGTCCAGCCAGGCGAAGTAGGTGCCATCCGGCTCCACCAGCCTGATCTGGGGCAGATGTTCCGCCAGATAGCCGCGCAAAAACGCCAGGTTGCCGGCCATGTAGGCGCCGGCCTCCTCCAGCCACGCCTCGCCGCCCCGGTAGGCGGCCTGGCAAGCCGCCAGCCCCAGCGTGTTCAGCTGGGAGTAGCCGGTGGCGGCGATCTCCCTTTGGAAGCGGCCCCGCAGCGCCGCATCGGGGATAAAGATGTTGGAGACCTGCAGCCCCGCCAGATTAAAGCTCTTGCTGGGGGCGGTACACAGCAGCGTCCTGCTGGCCAGCTCGGGGCAGGCTTTCAGGAAGGGGGTGTGGGGGTGGCCGGGGAAGGCGAAATCGCAGTGAATCTCGTCGGCGGCCACCGTCACGCCATGGCGGCGGCAGATCTCGCCCAGGCTGCGCAGTTCCTCCGCCGTCCACACCCGGCCCACCGGGTTGTGGGGGCTGCACAGCAGGAACAGCTTGACCTCTTCGGCGGCGATCTTTTGTTCCAGATCCTCAAAGTCGATGGCGTAGCGCCCGTCCCGGTAGAGCAGTTCGCTCTCCACCAGGCGGCGACCATTGTTCCGTACGACCTCATAGAAGGGGTAGTAGACCGGCGGCTGGATCAGCACCGCATCCCCCGGCTCAGTCGCCGCCCGCACCGCCATCGCCAGCGCAAAGACCACCCCCGGCGTTTTGACCAGCCACTCGGGGCGCGGCTGCCAGCCGAACCGCCGGGCGAACCAGCCGGTGACGGCCTGGGTGTACGCTTCCTTCGTCTCGGTGTAGCCAAAAATACCGTGGCGCACGGCGCCCTCCAGCGCTTCCAGCACACAGGGCGGCGCCGGGAAATCCATATCCGCCACCCACAGCGGCAGCACATCGGCGGGGCGGCCCCGCTCCACCGCAAAATCGTATTTCAGGCTGTTGGTGTTGCGGCGGTCCACCACCGCATCAAAATCGACCCCCGTCATCTAGTCTTCCTCCATCGCCTGCTGTAAATCGGCAATCAGATCCTCCGCGTTCTCCAGCCCCACCGAGAGGCGCAGCAGTGTCCCGGTGATCCCCAGCCGCTCCCGCGTCGCCCGGGGTACGTCGGGGTGGGTCTGCACCATGGGGTAGGTCAACAGCGTCTCGGTCCCTCCCAGGCTCTCGGCAAAGGTGATCAGGCGGATCTTTTTCAGCACCCGCAGCGCCGTGGCCTCGCAGTCCACCGCGAAGGAGATCATGCTGCCGCTGCCCCGCGCCTGCTTGGCGTTGACCGCATAGCCGGGGTGTTCCGGCAGACCCACATAGTAGACCTTTCTCACCCGGGGATGCCGCTGCAGCCAGGCCGCCAAGGTTCCGGCGGTCTGCTGCTGGCGCTCCATTCGCACGGCCAGGGTTTTGATCCCCCGCAGCGTCAGCCAGCTGTCAAAGGGGGCCAGGGTGTTCCCCACCGTCTTGGCCAGAAGGCGCAGTCTGCCGGCCAGTTCCGGCGTGGCGGGGCAGAGGAAGCCGGAGATGGTATCGTTGTGGCCGCCCAGGAACTTGCTACCGCTGTGGACCACCAAATCGGCCCCCAGAGCCAGCGGATTTTGCAGATAGGGCGAGAGGAAGGTGTTATCCACAATCAGCATCGCCCCGCGGGCCTTTGCCAGCGCCGCGCAGGCCCGCAGATCCGTGACCTTCATCATGGGGTTGCTGGGCGTCTCCACATAGATCGCCCGGGTGTTGGGCCGCAGGGCGGCGGCCAGCGCCTCCGGGGCGGCGGTATCGGCAAAATCCACCTGCAGCCCGTTCTGGACCCCCACCGTGTTCAGCAGCCGGACCACCCCGCCGTACAAATCCTCCGAGCAGAGGATGTGATCCCCCGGCGCGAACAGCGCAAAGCAGGTGGAGATCGCCGCCATGCCGGAGGAGAAGGCGATGGCCTGGGCCGCCCCCTCCAGGGAGGCCACCGTCTCCTCCAGGCGGGCGCGGGTGGGGTTGGACTCCCGCGTATAGTCAAAGCCGGAGCCGTTATGCCCCGGTTCGATATGGGCGAAGGATGCCGTCTGGTAGATGGGGAAACTGATGGCGCGGCTGTCCTCCCGGTAGGCGTGGGACACCCCGTGGATACATCGCGTTTCGATTGCGGGCAGTTCAGGCATATCGATCATACTCCTTCTCTATTGGGCTGCCGGTTTGCTTGCGTCCGGCCCCGCCGGTGGAAAAAGGCCCGTCTTCTTGCCAAAAGAAGACGAGCCTTGCAACCCGTGGTACCACTTCCGTTCATTCCCGGTCCATGCTGCGGGAATCTCTGCCAGCGCCTTGCCCCTGCGGGCGCAGCGCCGCACTGCTGTAACGGGCAGTCCCCGTCGGAGCCTTGGCGCCAAAGGCGTCTCGGTCCGCCGCTCCAGAGCCATCTTCCCCCGTTTTTCCCCTATGCCCTTTCACCGGCCGAGCACTCTCTGCAGGGGAGCCGCGGGATACTCTCTCTTTCCTCGCATTTCACGTTCTGTGTTACCCCTATGATAGCGTATCCAGGCCGGTTTGTCAACATTAAACTGGTATGTTGATTGGTTTTTAGGGTTTTCCCGCCCCGGCCCGCCGGGCAAGGAAGCGGGGCGTGCGGATGGTCCACCGGCGCAGCCCGGGGAGCAGCCCAAGCATGTTGACGCCCATGACGATCATGCACACGCCGGCTGCCATTTTGAGGATTCCCTGCAAAAGCACGCTGGGGCCGCTCTGCACCGTCCCGTCCGCCGATTGACAGGAACCCGCCGCCGCGCTATAATCCTATCGAAACAGTATGTTGAACGAGCGGATTCCCCCGCCGCTCAATAAGGGGAGGTAGTTCTTATGTTGAATCAATTATCCCGCACCCAGCTTCTGGTGGGCGCGGAGGGCATCCGCCGCCTGCGGGAATCCCGCGTGGCGGTGTTCGGCATCGGCGGCGTGGGCGGCTATGTGGTGGAGGTACTGGCGCGCAGCGGCGTCGGCCAGCTGGACCTGGTGGACGACGACCGGATTTGCCTGACCAACCTGAACCGGCAGATCCTGGCCACCCACAAGACGGTGGGCCAATACAAGGTGGATGTGGCCGTCCAGCGCATTGCCGAGATCGATCCGCAGATCACCGTGCGCCGCTACCCGGTGTTTTTTATGCCGGACACCCAGGATCAGTTTGACTTCACCCAGTACGACTATGTTGTGGACGCCATTGACACCGTGAAGGGCAAGCTGGCGCTGGTGGAGGCTGCCCGGGCGGCCTCCACCCCCATCATCAGCTGCATGGGCGCGGGCAACAAGATGGATGCCGGCGCGTTCCGGGTGGCGGATATCTATGCCACCAAAAACTGCCCGCTGGCCAGGGTGATGCGCGTTGAGTGCCGCAAGCGGGGCATAGACCGCCTGAAGGTGGTCTACAGTGAGGAACTGCCGATCCGTCCGGAGGAGGATATGAGCATCAGCTGCCGGGCGCACTGCATCTGCCCGCCCGGCACCGCGCGCAAGTGTACCATCCGGCGGGATATCCCCGGGAGTAACGCCTTCGTTCCCGCTGCCGCCGGCCTGCTCCTTGCCGGTGAGGTGGTCAAGGATCTGTGCGGCTGGAAGCGCCGCAGTACAGGCCGCCCGTCCCCTGCGGATGGTTGCTCCGGTTGAGGGGGGTATGGGGATCGCCTTCTTTGCCGGTCCGGCTCACAGGCAGCGTGCCGGTCCGGCAGGGGGAGTCTGAAAGGGATGGGCAAAACAAAAAAAGAACGCACCCGGCGGCATAGCCAACCTAGATGCGTTCTTTTACAAGTGCGCTGGAAGGGACTCGAACCCCCGGCCTTCTGATTCGTAG
>CAZIVF010000095.1:0-8046 GCA_964542725.1 uncultured Subdoligranulum sp.
GATACGGCTCGCTCGGCAATCTGCGCACCAGATTTATTCAGAACTTCCCTAATACAACTTTCCGGTGGGCGCAACCCCGCCGCCATCAACGGAGGTATTTTTTATGGCGTCACTTTTGCTGCCGGTCATCTATCTGGCGTTTATCAGCCTGGGCTTGCCCGATTCCCTGCTGGGGGCTGCCTGGCCCAGCATGTACCGTCAGCTGGGGGCCTCCCTCTCCTGGGCGGGCGTCCTTTCCATGCTCATCTCCTGCGGAACCATCGCATCCAGCCTGGCCAGCGACCGTCTCACCGCCAAGCTGGGGACCGGGCGCGTTACCGCTCTCAGCGTGGCAATGACGGCGGCGGCACTGTTCGGCTTTTCGGTCAGCGAGCGATTCTGGCAGCTCTGCCTCTGGGCCGTTCCCTACGGCCTGGGGGCGGGCAGTGTTGACGCCGCGCTGAACAACTATGTCTCGCTGCATTATCAAAGCCGCCACATGAGTTGGCTCCACGCCATGTGGGGGATGGGGGCCAGCATCGGCCCCCTTATTATGAGCTGGGCGCTGGCCGGCGGCAGCTGGAACCGGGGCTACCGCATCATCGCGCTGCTGCAGGTGGCCCTCACGGCGGTGCTGGTGTGCAGCCTGCCCCTGTGGAAACGCCCCAGCGACCTGAAGGACGAGGCCGCCTTCACCCCGGAGCACCGCAGCCTGCCCCAACTGCTCCGCCTGCCCGGCGTGCCGGAGGTGCTGCTCTGCTTCTTCTGCTACTGCGCGCTGGAGAGCACCGCCGGCATGTGGGCGGCCAGCTACTGCACTCTGGCCCGCGGCATTGACGCCCAGACCGCCGCCAGCTGGGCCAGCCTGTATTATCTTGGCATCACGGCGGGGCGCTTCGCCTCCGGCTTCCTGACGATGCGCCTCAGCGACAGGAAGATGATCCGCCTGGGCCAGACCGTCATAGCGGTGGGGGTGGCTCTTCTTCTGCTGCCTAGGGGCAGCGCGGCGCTGTTCCTGGGGCTGCTGCTGATCGGGGTGGGCAGCGCGCCGGTCTACCCCTGCATCATCCATGAGACCCCCGTGAATTTTGGCCGCGCCCTCAGCCTGGAAATGACCGGCGTACAGATGGCCGTTGGCTACTGCGGCTCCTGCCTGATGCCGCCTCTCTTCGGCCTGCTGGCCCAAACCATCGGGGTGGGCCTCTACCCCTGGTACTTGGCCATCCTGCTGCTGCTCATGTTCCTGATGGCGGAGAGCCTGCACCAAAAGACCGCCGGCCGCACAGTGTGACCGGGGAGGCGCCCCCGCCGCCCCGATAGCTTGAAATGCCATGCGGCGGGCCTTGCAAGGTATCCGCAGGCCGCCCCTCCCCGCAGCGGCTGCGGGAATCTTTGCCCCCCTGTTTTTTGTGAGAGAAGGGGCCGCCCTTCCGGGCGGCCTCCTTGCGCTGCTGTGGGCGCTCACACCGCGCAGGCGGCATCGTAAGCGGTCTTGGTGGCGTGGGAGATATCGGCGGCGCGCTCGGCACAGTCCCCCACGCGGGTCACGGGTACGCCGGCGGCTTCCAGCGCGGCGGCGTCAAAAGCGGCGGGGCGGGCGCCCACGGCCATCACCACATAATCGCAGGGCAGGCGGACTTCCTGGCCGTCCTTATCCTCGCAGATCAGTTCGGTCATCGTGATCTCCTTGACCTTGTGGCTGGGGTACTGGGCTACGCCCAGCTTCTCATAGTTGGCCAGCAGGGTGGGCAGGATGGTGCTGCTCTCGCCGGCGGCGATTTTGTCCAGCATCTCCACCACGCTCACGGCGCAGCCGCGCTGGGCCAGATACTCGGCGGTTTCGCAGCCCACCATGCCGCCGCCAATCACGGCGACGCGCCCGTAAACCTGCTGCTCCCCGGCCAGGACCTTCCAGGCGTCGGCCACGTTGGGGCCGTCCCTGCCGGGGATGGGCGGCACCGCGCTCTGCGCGCCCACCGCCAGGATCACGGCCTCGGCGCCGTCGGCCAGCAGGCGCGCGGCGTCGGCCTCCTCGCCCAGAGCCAGATGCACGCCGGCGGCCTGCGCCGCGTGGATCGCGTCGGCGGCGGCGCGGCGTATCTCCTCCTTGCGGGGCGGCACGCAGGCGATGTTCAGCTGACCGCCCAGCACGGTGCCGCGCTCGTACAGCGTTACGCGGTGGCCGCGCAGCGCCGCCACCCGGGCGGCTTCCAGCCCGGCGATGCCGCCGCCCACCACGGCCACCTTCTTGGAAGCGGCAGCGGGGGTGATGGCGCGGTGCTCCTCGTACCCGTTCTCCGGGTTGAGGACGCAGGCCAGGAAGGAACGGTTCTGGATATTGTCGGTACAGCCCTTGTTGCAGCTGATGCAGCGGCGGATATCGCAGGCGCGTCCCGCAGCGGCTTTGCTGGGCCAGTCAGGGTCGCAGAGCAGCGGGCGGCCCAGGGCAACCATATCCGCCTTGCCACTCTCCAGCACACGCTCGGCCATAGCCGGATCGATGATGCGGCCCACCGTGCTCACCGGGATGGAGACCGCCTGCTTGACCTGGCCGGCAATGTCCACAAAGAAACCGTAGGGCTGAACACCCATGGGCGGGATGGTGTCCGCCATGTTGCCGGTGTGGTTGGCCTGGGCCACATGGAGCATATCCACCCCGGCCTCCTCCAGCCATTGGGCAAACTGGGGTGCGTCGGCGGCGTCGATGCCGCCCTTGCCTCGCTCCGGCGTGACGACGGCAAACTTATAGTCGATGACCATGCCGGGAACCGCCTCCTTCAGGGCGCGGACCAGCATCAGGGCAAAGCGGGTACGGTTTTCCAGGCTGCCGCCGAATTTGTCGGTTCGGTGGTTCATCCGGGTGCTGCACAGGCAGCCCACCAGGCGATCCCCGTGAACCTGCACCACGTCCACACCGGCCTGCTGGGCGCGCTTGGCACAGGCGCACATCTTGCCGATGATGGCCATCAGCTGTTCCTCGGTCACTTCGTCGGTGAAGAACATCATGTCGTGGTGGAGGCGCTGGCGCATCTCGGCAAATTTCTGTTGGGCAAAGAGGACGTTGATGGCGTCCACATCGTACTCCGGATAGAAGATCTGCACGCCCAGCTTGGCGCCGTAAGCGTGGACGCTGCCGACCAGGGCGCGGAAGCTGGGAATCTGGCTGTCGTCAAACAGCTTGGGGGTGGGGGAGAAGCTGCGGATAGGCGCAACGTCGCCCAACACGATGTACCCCACGCCGCCCTGGGCCAGGCGAGTGTAGAAGGCGCGGCTCTGGGGGCCGATGCTGCCGTCCCGCTCCTCATAGCCGGTGGTCAACGGGGGGAACATCAGCCGGTTTTTGAACGTTTGGCCGCCGATCTCGATCGGCTGGAAGATGCGAAGCTCTGACATGGGAAACCTCCTTGCAAACTGGCGCGCCCTGGGTCAGCGCCGGGGGCTGGGCGCGCCGCAGCCCGGGAACCTCCTGACGTGGATGGGCCGCCGGCCTGACCGCCCGCCCATTGCCTACATTATACCGTTGCGCCGGGCAAAAACATATACAAAAGTTGATTGAAAACTAGCAAAAATTGATGTATTATAAAAATAGAACAATAAAACTGAACAAACAATGGGAAGAAGACGGGAAAATGCACAAAGTGGGAGGCGATTTTTGGTGGATTATGCTGTGCAAGCCTGGCAGGTGGAGGCCGGCAGCCCCCGGGAATTGTTTGCCGGGCGGTATTACAGCTTGGTGCTGGTGGCCCGGGGGCAGGGCTTTTTCCGGTGGGAGGGCAGCCATTACCCCTGCGGCCCCGAGGAACTGCTGCTTCTCAAACCCGGGGCGGACGCCGTGCTGCACTGCCTGGGCGGGCATGGCCCGCTGGCGGTGCTTTGGGTGCAGCTGGCGCCGGAAACGCTAGCCGCCCTCTCGGACGCCCAGACCGACCTGGAGGCAGGCTTCAACGTGATCCCGCAGCGCCGGGCACTGGTTCGGGCCGGCAGCGCCGATTCCATGCTCGTCAAAAATCTGGCCCAAAAACTCTACCATCTGCCGGAGGAGCGGGACCAGTATGCTGCCGCCCTCTATGAGGAGAGCCTGCTCAAGATGTTCCTTGTACTGGTGCTTCGCGCCTGTATCCATGCCGAGGAACACCGCTCGGCGGGCAGCCGCAGCCAGCTTATCATGGACCAGGTTTTCCTGTACATCCGCGCCCACCTGACGGAGGAACTGACCCTGGCCCAGCTGGAAAGCGTCTTTTATGTGGACCGCTGCCACATTGCCCGGGAGTTCAAACGCCGCACCGGCCAAACAGTGCATCAGTACATCATCAAGGCCAAGCTGGACCTCTGTTGCCGGTATATCGAGCAGGGGCTGCCTATCACCGAGGTCTACCAGCTGGGCGGCTTCGGCGGGTACAATCACTTTTTCCGCGCCTTCAAAAAGGAGTACGGCATGACTCCCAAGCAGTATTACCGCGCCGTGCAGAAGGATGCCCGCGCCGGGCAGGGGATAAATTTTCCTACGGCGCCGGTGGGTGATTGACAAGAAGGGAAAATGGCCGTATAATGCCAAAAGGGGCGCAGCCCCGCTTTACAACCGAATATGCCCCGTAGGCAGTGCTTCCCACCCGGGCTACCGGGCCGGGGGAAGATAATAGGGAACCAGGTGCAAATCCTGGGCGATCCGGTCACTGTGAAACGGCGAGCGACCCCGCAGGCCGGCGGCTATGCCCCGGCAGCCATTGCGAAAGTGAGAAGGCGCGGGACCGTGCAGACCCGTAAGCCAGGAGACCTGCTGCCTGCGGTTTGAGGCAGAATGCTTCCGCAGAAGGCAGCCTGTCCCACGCACCGAAACAGACCGTCGCCGGTTTGTCAGGCTGCCCGCTTCGGCGGACGGTCTGGTTTGCCGTAGCGCTTTGCCGCTGCGGCCTCCTTTGTGTTGCTTTGGGCCGTGCCATCCTGCGGATGGCACGGCCCGCTTTGTTTGGCGTGCTACGCGCGGCGGCCCGGGGAAGAACTGCATCCATCCCGCTCTGCGGGCTTGGCGCGCTCTTGCCGGAGCTATTCCGGAATCCCCAGGATCCGCAGCGCGGCGGCTGACCATAAATACACAACATAAAGGAGAATGGAACCATGAAAAAACTGTTGTCCCTGACTTTGGCCCTGGCGATGGCCGCCGGCTTGGCCGCCTGCGGCGGGAGCGCCGCGGAAAGCGCTGCCGCGGAAAGCGCCACAGACAGCGCGTCCGTCAGTGAGGCTGCCGAACCGGCCCTTGCCCCGGCGGAGGCTGCGGCGGAGGCGGAGGGCCACTACCCCGTCACCATCACCAACTATGACTACAACGGTAATCCGGTGGAGTTCACCTACGAGAAGGCCCCCGAAAAGGTCATCGCCGTCTACCAGGGCAGCATTGAGACGATGATCGCCCTGGGGCTGGAGGATCACGTCCTTGCCAGCTACGGCCTGGACAACGAGGTCAAGGATGAGTGGAAGGCCGGCTTTGAGAAGATGAATTACAACGAGGATGTCTTTGCCCCAGACAAAGAGACGGTCACTATGCTGGCCCCCGATATGATCTTCTCCTGGGGTTCGCTGTTCGGGGAAAAAACGCTGGGCGATGTGTATGACTGGAACGAGAAGGGCATCGCCACCTACATGAACAGCAACACCCGCTCCAGCGCGACCCCCCGCACCCTTGAGAACGAGTACACCGATATCCTGAACATCGGCAAGATCTTTGACGTGGAGGAGAAGGCCAACGCCCTGGTGGACGAGATGAAGGCCCAGGTGGCCGATACCCTGGCCGCCGCCGAGGGGCAGGACCCCGTCACCGTGGCGGTGCTGGAGCCGCTGGGCGGCAAGATCACCAACTACAGCGCCAACTCCCTGGCGGGCGACATGGTGACGCAGCTGGGCGGCGTGCTGGCCAAGCCGGAGGGCAACGAGATGGGCAAGGAGGATCTGCTGGCCTGCGACCCCGATGTGATCTTTGTGGTTTACATGGCCTACGCCGGGGACGACCCTGAAACTGTCATGGCGAACCAGCTGGCGGTCATCCAGGACGATCCGGCGCTGGCAAGCCTCTCTGCCGTGCAGAACGGCCGCGTCAACCTGATTATGCTGGGCGATATGTACGCCAGCGGCCCCCGCACCATCGACGGCCTGAAGGTGCTGGCCGAGGGCATGTATCCCGATCTGGCGGCCTGAGATGGGCGGCGCGTATAGGAACCGGAATGGTGTGCTGAACGGCACACCCCTCTATTTGGTCACACTGGCCGTGCTGCTGGCGGCGGTGCCGCTGTCCATTATGGCGGCGGTCACTTTCGGCACCATGCGCCTACCCCTGCGCGATGTGTACAGCGTCATCCGCTATGAACTGGGCAGCCTGCTGCTCCGCCGCCCTATCCCCGAGGCGTACACCGCCGGCGCGCCGCTGCACGACGTGGTCTGGCTGATCCGCCTGCCCCGCCTTGTGCTGGCCGCCGTGGTGGGGGCCGGGCTTTCGGTCAGCGGCGTGGTCATGCAGGCCATCGTCAAAAACCCGCTGGCCGATCCCTATGTGCTGGGCGTCTCCTCGGGCGCGTCGCTGGGGGTCACGCTGGCAGTCATGCTGGGGGTGGGCGTCACCTTCGGCGGCAACTACATCGGCCTGATGGCCTTTGCCGGGGCCTTTGCCATGAGCCTGGCCGTGGTGGCTCTGGCCAATATCGGCGGCAGGGCTACCTCGGTCAAGCTGCTGCTGGCGGGGTCGGCGCTGTCGGCGCTTTGCAGCGCCGGCTCCAACTTCATCATCTATATTTCCGACGCCAAGGAGGCGTCCGGCAAGGTCATTAAATGGATGATGGGAAGCCTGGCTGCCGCCAACTGGAGTTCCAACGCCGTCATTGCGGCGGTGGTGGCGGCGGGAACGCTCTTCTTCTGCACCCAGTTCCGCACCCTCAACCTGATGCTGCTGGGGGACGACAGCGCCGTCACCCTTGGCACCGACCTGCACCGCTGGCGGATTTTGTACTTGGTGGTAGCTAGCCTGCTTGTGGGCTTCGCGGTGTACAACGCGGGGGTCATCGGCTTTGTGGGGCTGATTATCCCCCATGGCGTTCGGCTTGTTTTCGGCACCGACCACAAAAAGCTGATCCCCCTCTCGGCGCTGATCGGCGCGGTTTTCCTCATTTGGGCGGATGTGCTCTGCCGCACCATTCTGCCCGGCAATGAGATGCCCATCGGCATCCTCACCTCGCTGCTGGGAGCGCCGGTGTTCATCTACCTGATGGCGCGCAAGCGCTACGGTTTTGGGGGTGGCGACTGATGGAAATACAGGCAAAAGAACTCTGCGTGACGCTGGGCGGAAGCGAGATCCTGCGGGGCGCGGGCCTGCAGGCCGGCGCGGGGGAACTGGTGGGGGTCATCGGCCCCAACGGCAGCGGCAAAAGCACGCTGCTCAAATGCATCTACCGGGTGCTGGCTCCCACCGGCGGCGCGGTGTATCTGGACGGCAGGCCGCTGAAGGAGTATACTTATAAGCAGAGCGCCCGCCGGGTTGCCGTGGTGGCCCAGCACAACTATTACAATTTTGATTTTTCGGTGCGGGATGTGGTCCTGATGGGCCGCAGCCCCCACAAGCGTGCCATGGAACGGGATCATGCCGGGGACTACCGCATTGTGGATGAGGCGCTGCGCACCGTCGGCATGGCGGAGATGGCGGAACGTTCCTTCTCCACTCTCTCGGGCGGGGAGCAGCAGCGGGTCATCCTGGCCCGGGCACTGGCCCAGCAAACGCCCTGCCTGATTTTGGACGAACCCACCAACCACCTGGATATCAAGTATCAATTACAGCTGATGGATCTGGTGCGGGGGTTGGGACGCACCGTCATTGCCGCCGTACACGACCTGAATATCGCGGCCATGTACTGTGACCGCCTCTATGCCGTCAAGGAGGGC
Source organism: uncultured Subdoligranulum sp. (assembly GCA_964542725.1). Lineage (GTDB taxonomy): Bacteria > Bacillota > Clostridia > Oscillospirales > Ruminococcaceae > Gemmiger. The sequence continues at coordinate 7,900 of CAZIVF010000095.1, forward strand.
CGCATCGTCGGCCAGGGGCGCCCCCGGGAGTTGCTGACACCGGATTTTATCCGCCGCGTCTATGAGGTGGAGGCCGAGGTTCTGCCCCGCCCCGACGGTTCGCTGGCGATTCTCTACCACCCGCAGGCCCGCAGACAGGAGGAACAA
>CAZIVF010000096.1:0-8008 GCA_964542725.1 uncultured Subdoligranulum sp.
CGGCATTGTAGCGCCAAAGGGGTGCATAGTCTGTCGAAACGGGAAAACGGCGGGCGGCCTCCCGCCGGGAATTTATGGAACGGCGCTCCAGGTTCTTTCCGCCCTGATCTGCACATACTAAACAATAGACTGGGGAAAGAGGGCCATGGTATGTGTGGGATCGTGGGATTTGTGGGCGCGCGGGACGATGCGCGGGAAGTTTTGCAGCGGATGATGGCGCGCATCGCCCACCGGGGGCCGGATGACCGGGGGCAGTTTGTGGAGGGCGACGCAGCGCTGGGGCAGGTGCGCCTCTCCATCATCGATCTGGCGGGCGGCGCCCAGCCCATGTTTAACGAGGATGGCAGCCTGGCGGTGGTATTCAACGGCGAGATCTACAACTACCGGGAGCTGACCGCCGAACTGCAGGCCGCCGGGCACAGCTTTGCCACCCAGTCGGACACGGAGGTGCTGCTCCACGGCTATGAGGAGTGGGGCAAGGAACTGTTGAACCGGCTGCGGGGGATGTTCGCCTTCGCCCTGTGGGACCGCCGGGCAAAGGCGCTCTTCTGCGCCCGGGATCATTTTGGCATCAAGCCGCTGTACTATTACCGGGCGGAGGACGGCAGCTTTCTGTTCGGCAGCGAGATCAAGAGTTTCCTGGATCATCCCTCCTTTAAGAAGGAACTGAACGAGGCGCAGTTGGAATTGTATCTGAGCTACCAGTATTCGCCGGGGGAGGATACTTTTTTTAGGGGCGTGAAGAAACTGCCGCCTGCCCACTGGCTGGAGTGGCAGGCGGGGGAGATCACCCTGCAGCGCTATTGGCAGCCCCGCTTTGACCCCGACGGCAGCCGCACCGTGGACCAATGGGTGGATGCCATCGGCGACGCCATGGAGGAGAGTGTGGCCGCCCACCTGATTGCCGACGTGGAGGTGGGCAGCTTCCTGTCCGGCGGGGTGGATTCCAGCTATCTGGCGGCGCTCTCCGGCGCGCAGGAGACCTTCACCGTGGGCTTTGCCGACGGGCATTACAACGAGGCGGCGTACGCCCGCCGGTTCAGCCGCGCCCTGGGGGTCCGCAACACCGCCTGCCGCGTCACGCCGGAGGAATACTGGGCCGAGTTGGGGCGCATCCAGTACCACATGGATGAACCGCTGGCCGACGCGGCGGCAGCGGCGCTCTACTTCGTCAACCGGGAGGCCGCCAGGAAGGTGAAGGTCTGCCTATCCGGCGAGGGGGCGGACGAATTTTTCGGCGGGTACAACATCTACCAGGAGCCTTTCACCGCCGTATGGTACGACAAACTGCCCCTCTGGCTGCGGCGGGGCATCGGCGCCGTGGCCGAGCGCCTGCCGCCGGTGCCGGGGGTAAACTTTTTGGTGCGGCGCTCCCGCCCGCTGGCCGGGCGATATATCGGCAACACCAACCTGATGGGGGAGCGCCGCAAGCGAAAGCTGCTGCGGCACTACACCGGCGCGGTGTGCCCCACCGACCTGAGCGCCCCGCTGTTTGCCGGGAGCGCGGGGCAGGACCCGGTGGCCCAGATGCAGCTGTGTGACCTGACTTTGTGGCTCGCCGGGGATATTTTACTCAAGGCCGACAAGATGAGCATGGCCAATTCCCTGGAACTGCGGGTACCTTTTCTTGACCGAAAGGTGTTCGAGTTGGCCTGCCGCCTGCCGGCCTGCTGCAAGGCCGATGCCCGGCAGACCAAGATCGCGCTGCGCCGGGCCGCCGCCAGGGTGCTGCCCACACCGGTGGCTCAGCGGAAAAAGCTGGGGTTCCCCGTGCCGGTGCGGGACTGGCTACGGGAGGAGCCGTACTATTCCGCCGTGCGTTCAGCCTTCTGCGGCGAGGCGGCGCGGAGGTTCTTCAACGTCCGGGAACTGCATAAGATGTTGGAGCAGCACCGGCGGGGCCGGCGAGACAACTGGCGGCAGATCTGGTGCGTGCTGACCTTTTTGATCTGGTACAACGAATTTTTTGGGCCGGATGGCCGCGGGGCAGCCCGGCCTTGAGGTGTGCCTATGAGATTGAAGCAGCTGGTGGATGGCCTGGGCTGTACTCTTTTGCAGGGCAGCCTGGAGCAGGATGTGAAGGATATCTGCTACGACACATGCCGTCTGATCCCGGGGGCGCTCTTTGTCTGCATTCGCGGTGCCCGGCAGGACAGTCATGCCCTGGCCGCCCAGGCCGCAGCCGCGGGGGCGGCGGCGCTGGCGGTGGAGTATCCTTTGGCGGAAACGCCCCCCGGCGTGACGGTGGTGCAGTTTGCTTCCACCCGCAGGGCGATGGCGCTGCTGGCGGCGGCGTTCTGGGGGTACCCGGCGCGGCAGCTGTGCATGGTGGGGGTTACGGGTACCAAAGGGAAAACCACCACAACCCATCTGCTGCGGGCGGTGCTGGCGGCGGCGGGGCGGAGGGTGGGGATGATCGGCACCAACGGGGCGTATCTGCCGGGGCGGCACGAGAGTCTGGACCGCACCACCCCCGAGAGCCGGGATCTGCAGTGCCTGCTTCGCCGTCTTGTGGATGCGGGGTGCGATACCTGCGTGATGGAGGTATCCAGCCAAGGGCTGATGATGGACCGGGTGGCGGGCATCCGGTACGATGTGGGGGTGTTTACCAACCTGTATCCCGACCACATCGGCCCCGGCGAGCATGCCAGCTTTGAGGAATACCGCGCCTGGAAGGGCGAACTGTTCCGCCGCTGCCAAGTGGGCGTGGTGAACCTAGACGACGAAAACGCCGGCGCCCTGCTGGCGGGGCATACTTGCTCCCTGCTTACCTACGGCTTTGACGCCCGGGCGGATTACCGGGCCGAGCCGGACTACCGCCTGCTGCGTACCCCCGCCATGCTGGGGGTGGAATTTACCCTGTGGGAGCCGGGCGCCCGCCGCCTGGATCTGCAGGTGGGTATGCCGGGGCGGTTCAGCGTATACAACGCGTTGGCCGCCGCAGCGGCGGCGCGGGCGCTGGGCGCTGCGGAGTGTGCGGTCCGCACCGGCCTGTGCCAGGCGGCGGTGCAGGGCCGGGTGGAGCTGGTGCCGGTGAGCGATCGGTTCACCGTGGTGCTGGACTACGCCCACAACGAGGCCGCCGCCGAGAGCCTGCTGACCACTCTGCGGGCCTACCGCCCCCACCGGCTGGTGGTGGTGTTCGGCTGCGGTGGCAACCGGAGCAGGCTGCGCCGCACCGGCATGGGCGAGGTCTGCGCCCGGCTGGCTGACCTGTGCATCCTGACCGAGGACAACAACCGCTTTGAGCGGGTGGAGGATATCTGGGCGGACATCCGCGCCGGGATGGCCCGCGTCCCCCGCCCTGCCCCCTGCGTGGAGATCGCGGACCGGCTGGATGCGCTGCACTACGCGCTGGACCACGCCGAGACCGGCGATCTGATCGCCGTGATCGGTAAGGGGCATGAGACCTATCGGGACCGGCTGGGGGTCAAAACGCCCTTCCCCGAGCGGGAACTTTTGGAGGAATACGCCGCCCAAAGGGGGCTGATCTGACGCGGGCCGTCTGTTTTGGTATTTTTGACACGATAGAAGCCGCCGGGCGATCGACCCGGCGGCTCCGTTTTGTGTTCACTTTTCCGCAGTTTCAGGTTGGCACCCTTGGCCCGGGCCGCGCGGCGGAAACGTTCCGCCGCGCGCTGCGCCCTCCCTTTGCCCGGCGCGGCGCAGCGCGTCCAGTTCTTCCCCGGTCAGTTCCCGCCATTGGCCGGGGGCGAGGGCCGGGTCCAGCGCCACGGGGCCGATGGCCTCCCGGTGCAGTGCGTTCACCCCCGCGCCGTAGACGCCGAACATTCGCTTGATCTGGTGGTAGACGCCCTGGTGCAGCGTGACCCGCGCCAGGCAGGGGTTCTCCCCTACCGGTTCCGCCCCGGCGGGCTGCAGCTTCTCGCCGTCCGCCAGGGTGACGCCCGCCGCAAAGCCCCGCCGCATCGCGTCGGTGAGCGGCGTATCCAGCTCCACCAGGTAGCGCTTGGGAACATGGCGGCCGGGAGCCAGGATATCATGGGCGAAAGCCCCGTCGTCGGTGAGCAGCACAAAGCCGGTGCTGGTCTTGTCCAGCCGGCCCGCCGGGAAGAGCTGCCGCCGGGGGTAGGCGTCCGCCGCCAGGTCAGCCACGGTGGTCTCCCGCCCGTCCCGGCTGGCGCTGACCACCCCGGCGGGCTTGTTCAGCATGAGGTAGACATGCGCTCGGTAGGCTTCCAGCGGGCGGCCGTTCACCGCCAGGGCGGCGGTTTCCTCCACCTGGGCGTCCGATTTTCTGCACAGACGGCCATCCACCGTCACCTGGCCCTTAGCGATGCGCCTGCGGCTCTCGCTGCGGGGAACCCCCAGGCGGGCGGCCAGCAGCTTATCCAGCCGCATCATAGGGTGATGGCGGCGGTTTTGCCGCGGGTGATCCGGATCAGGTCGGCGGGCGCGCACTCGATCTGGGTGCCGATGCGCCCGCCGGAAACCAGCATGGTGGGCTGGGCCAGGCAGCTTTCATCGTAGACGGTCGTGAACTGTTTCTTCATCCCCACCGGGCTGCAGCCGCCCCGGATATAGCCGGTGACTTTGTTGATCTCCGCCACATGGATCATCGCCACGCTCTTGACCCCGGCGGCCTTGGCGGCTTTTTTCAGGTCCAGTTCGGCCTCCACCGGCACCGCAAAGACGTAATAGTTCCGGTCCGCCCCCTGTGTAACCAGCGTCTTGAAGACCCGCGCCGGGTCCTGCCCGGTCAGGCGGGCCACCGTGGCGCCGTCCACCGCCTGCCCCTCCTCATGGGGGTATTCGTGGGCGATGTAGGCCACCTTGGCCCGCTCCAGCATCCGCATCGCGTTGGTTTTGGCTTCCTTTGCCATGGATTGACCTCCTCCAGGTGCGCCGCTGCGCGCGATAAAGCAACCGTTTTGCCGCCGCACTCTTCTTTCCGCCAAAATTTGTATTTATTATAGCAATGTTTTGCGAAAAGTCAATGATCCTCCCTTGGCTGGGAAAATCCCCGCAAACCGAAACCGGGAAGCAGTGCAAGCGCCCCGCCGGGTCTGCGCAGGCCCGGCGGGGCGCTTTTTCCTTTGGCAGGGCGGGGTGTCAGTACACCGTTACGCCGCAGCGGCGACATTCGGTGAGAAAGTCCTCCGGCAGGTTCCCATCCGAAAGGATGATATCCACATCCGGCAGGTCGCAGATGGTGAAGGAGGTTTTCAGCCCCAGCTTGCTGGAATCCAGCAGCACGGCCACCTGGTCAGCCCGGCGCATCACGGCGCGCTTAAGCTGGCTTTCCTCCTCCACGCCGCAGGTGAAGCCCGCCTCAGGGCTGTAGGAAGTCACCCCAAGCAGCATCAAGTCAAAGTTGACGCGCTGTATATCCTGCAGGCTCTGCACCCCGCAGACGCTCATGCTGTAGCGGTTCAGCGCGCCGCCGGGCAAAAATACCCGCGGCACCGTGAGCCGGGCCAGCTCTATCGCGCAGGAAAGCCCGCTGGTGTAGATCAAGTACGGTTCGTCCGGCACGGCCCGGGCCACGGCGGTGGCGGTGGAGCCGGAATCCAGGAAGAAGGTCGTGTTGGCGTGGAGCAGCCCCACCGCCTTCTGGGCGATCTTCTGCTTGGCGTCGGCGTTGCGGGCGGCACGGCGGCCCAGCAGGTCGTCGGTTCCCACCACCACCTCCACCGATTTGGCGCCGCCGTGTATCCGCACCAGGCGGCGGGCGGCGTCCAGCGCTTTCAGGTCGGTGCGCAGCGTCATATCGGATACCTGGGGGAAGGCTTCTTTCAGTTGAGCAAAGTTCACGTTCCCCTTCGCAGTGACCAGTTCCACAATGGCGCTGCGGCGCTGTTCCATGGATTCCATCATAACAAAATGCCTCCTTGCGCGCCACCGGGCGTACAAGGAGGCAGCGCGATTTTTTCGCGTTCACCCCGGTCAGGGGTTACTCATTGATGAAGTTGGCCAGCAGATACTCCTCGGCCTCGGGACACCACAGGCCCTTGTTGGCATCGACGATATCGGCCAGGGCGGTATAGCGCGGATCCTCCGCGCCCTTGGCGCGCAGATCGGTCAAAGCGGTCAGCGGCATGGTCATATGGGTGTAGATCAGCTTCTTGCCGCCGGGGATCTTGGGCAGGTTCAGGGTGGTCTCGGCCACGGCATCCAGACCGCCGATATGCGTGACCATGACGGCAGGATCAATGCGGCCCGCAGCGGTCAGTTCCAGGGACTCGATCATATCGTTGGTGTTGCCGCCGGTGGTCCCCATGACGTGGGTGGAATTGTAATGAACGTCATAGAAGTTCATCTTGGCGCTGAATTTATTGTCGGTGGGGCCGGCGAAGAAGTTCAGGCAGCCGTCGCGGCCCAGCACGGCGGAGCTCTGTTCCACCACGGCGGCCACGGGGGCGTAGCACAGCACATCGTCGAAGCCGGTGCCGCCGCTGATCTTCAGCAGTTCGGCAGCGGGATCCTCCATCTTGCCGGTGTTGACAAAGTGCAGGTCGATGCCGTCCTTCTCCTTGACCTCATCCACCGGGAACAGCTGGGCGGCGCGGTCCAGGCGCTCCTGGTTGACGTCGGTGACAACCACCATCGAGGGGCGGACGTTGCGGTGCAGCGCATAGGTCAGAGCTCCCAGGCCCATGGGGCCGGCGCCGGCCATGATCGCCAGCTTGCCGCCGACCTTGATGCCCATCTCATGATGGTAGACGCCCATCTTGGTGTGGTAGGCGGCGTTGAAGGCGCCGATGGAGCAGCTCATCGGCTCGGCCAGGGAAGCCTCGTAGTAGGCGCGGCCCTTGTACTCCAGCAGGCAGCCCAGTTCCATGACCTCGGCAGGGATGATGCAGTAGGTGGCATCGCCGCCGAAGAACTCATAGGAGTATCCGGGGCTCCACATGGTCCCCTTGTAGTTTAGGGCGGGCTGCAGGGTGAACTTCATGCCGGGTTTGAAGCGGTTCTGGTGGGCCTTGCCGACCTTGACGATATCGCCGGCGAACTCATGGCCCATGATGGCGGGATGCTCCGCCACATCGTCATGCACACGCTTGTGGGCGGTGCCGAGGATGGCGCACTTGTAGGTGGACATGCAGATGGAGTCGGAGATCACCTTGACGAGGATCTCGTCGTCCTTGATCTCGGGCAGCTCAAACTCATCGAGACGAAGGTCATTGGCGGCATGCAGACGAACGGCTTTCGCTTTCATTATAAAAATCTCCTTTATCAGTATAACAGGTTGAGCGGGAAAAAGCAATCACAGCTTGTGGAAAACGACTTTCGGCATCAATTCTTCAATGACGCTGTACTCGGCGGCCTGGGTGCCGCTGCACATCACGTTGGCGGCGCCGGTGGCGGTGGAGAGGCGGACGGCCTCCTCCAACGTCAGGCCCTTATCCTCCGCGACGGCCAGCGCGGCAACCACGCTGTCCCCCGCGCCGACGGTGCTGCCGACGGGAACCTTGAGCCCTTCGGCATAGAGTACGGCATCCCGGGTGACGTAGAGCGCGCCCCGGCCGCCCATCGAAACGATGACCTTCTCGACCCCGGAGCCCAACAGCGTCCGGGCGGCGTCGGCCAGTTCCTCGGTGGTGGTCAGTTCCCGGCCCATCAGGCGGGAGAGTTCATCGTTGTTGGGCTTGACCAGGTAGGGTACCGCCTTGAGGCCGTCGGCCAGCAGGGCGCCGTCGGCATCCAAAAAGACCTTTGCGCCGGCGTCCTTGCAGCAGGCTACCCAGGTGCGGTAGGTATCGCGGGGGGCGCCGACGGGCAGGCTGCCCGAAAGCACCACGATATCGCCGGGTTTGATCATCCAGGTCAGATGCTGGAGCAGGGTGTTCAGGATATTCTCGTTGACCTGAACGCCGGGTTCATTGATATCGGTGTTGGTGTGGCTGACCGGGTCGATGATCTTGAGGTTGGTGCGGGTTTCCCCCTCGGCGTAGAGGAAGGAACAGTTGAGGCCCAGCTTTTCCAGCCCCTCCGCGATGGCGCGGCCGGTATTGCCGCCCAGGATCCCCAGCGCCTTGCTGGCGCC
>CAZIVF010000097.1:0-7781 GCA_964542725.1 uncultured Subdoligranulum sp.
CCCCTACATCTCATTTCCTGAGTGTAGGGGAATGTGCCAGCTTAACTTACTGACATTGAGCCGTGGGATGCGCCTTGTTTATTGGGTGTGATTACTCGGCCTGAATAGCGCCGGTGGGGCAGGCGCCCTCGCAAGCGCCGCAATCGACACAGGAAGCAGCGTCGACCACAGCCTTGTCCTCCATGCTGATCGCGCCAACGGGGCAAGTGTCAACACAAGCGCCGCAGGCAACGCACTCGTCGGTAACGGTATGAGCCATCGTGATACTCCTTATCTCCGTGCTGATTGATTTTCCCCATCCGGTCCTGCACGGCTGCACCCCGGCGGGCTACGCATCGCTGCGTTTATCTTATTGTAGCATCTTTTCCGGCATTTTGCAAGTGCAAGATGTGGTAGTTAGCCAAAGCAAACCACCACTATTTTTGCATTTTTGTTGAATTTCACTGCTGCCGGTCCTCCTCCCGGTCCGCCGGGCGGGGCGCTCGCTTGCCGCCCCGCAGGTAGACGCACTCCTCCCGCTTATAGACGCGGGGGGTCAGGCTTTCCACATTGCTGCGCACCTTCAGCGTGCCGGAAACCACGTTTACCTCCAGCACGGTCCCCTCGCCGTCCGGCGTACGCACCACGCTGCCCGGCTGGGGAGTGATGCTGTTCAGGTACTCATAGCTTTTCTGCTCGTAGGCCAGGCAGCACATCAGCCGCCCGCAGCTGCCGCTGATCTTGGCGGGGTTCAGGCTCAGCCCCTGTTCCTTCGCCATCTTGATGGAGACCGGCTGGAACCCCTTGAGGAACCGGCTGCAACAGAAGGGCTGGCCGCAGATCCCAAGGCCGCCCATCATCTTGCTCTCGTCCCGCACGCCGATCTGGCGCAGTTCGATGCGGGTGTGGAACTGGGCGGCCAGATCCTTGACCAGCTCACGGAAATCCACCCGGTTGTCGGCCGTGAAATAGAAGACCAGCTTGCTGCGGTCCAGCGTGTACTCGGCGTCCACCAGCTTCATTTTCAGGCGGTGCTGCTCAATGCGCTGCTCGCAGATCCGGTAGGCTTCCTTCACATCGGCCCGGTTCTGGCGCATCCGACGCACGTCGACGGCGTCCGCCATGCGGATCACCGGCTTGACCTCCTTATTGAAGCCAGGCACCTCATGGGCGGCGCGGATGACCTCGCCGCATTCGGTGCCGCGGGCGGTATCCACGATCACAAAATCGCCCACGGCAGGGCTCAGTGCGCCGGGGTTAAAATAGTACGCTCGGCCATTCTCTTTGAATTTAACGGAGATAACTTTCATAGAATTACGTCCTTCTGTCAGTATGCTCATGGAGCGCGGCGGCGCCCGCCCCGGTGCAGATCAGCCCATCGCGGTGGCGTCCCCGGCCAGAACGGCAAGCGCCAGCCGGAGGTTGCCGTTGGCGGCGATGCTTTTGCGCGCCTGGGCGGCGGCGCGGCTCAGGCGGGCGGGCGCGCCCGCCTCGCTGAAAAGCTCCTCAAACCCGGGGCGGCGCAGGCAGGCGCTGCACAGCTGGCCCAACTGCCAGAGCAGCAGCAAGGCCCCCTCCCGGTCCCGCTCATAGCGGGTCAGCAGCGCCAGGGCGCGGTAGGTATCGTGCTGGGCGGCGTAGCCGCACAGTTCCCGTGCGGCGGCCAGGGTAGACTTGTACTTTTCGTCCCGCAAGGCCCGCAGGCAGGTGCCGATATGCCCCTCATACAAGAAGGCCAGCTCCTCGGCCCTGTGGCGGGGCAGGCCGGGCAGGGCGGCGGCGCACTGGACCGGATCCACCGGGGCCACTGTGTAGGCCGCGCAGCGGCTGCGGATGGTGGGCAGCACGGCGGCGGCGCTGGGCGCTGTGAAGAGGAACAGCACCCCCTCGGGCGGTTCCTCCATGATCTTCAGCATGGCGTTAGCCGCCGAGCCCTGGGTTCCGTTGAGATTCTGCGCGCCGTAGACAAAGAGGACCCGGCCCGCAGCGTCGGTTGAGAGCGCCGAGTGCTGAATGGCCTCTCGCGCTTCCCGCACCCGCTTGACGGGGATCTGCCCGGACGCGCCCTCGCCCCGCAGGGCGATGCACTCGGTATCCTCCCCTTTCAGCACGGCCTCGGCGTGGGGGCCGCCCTGGGGGTACAGGTAGTCGGCGGCCAGGCAGCGGGCGGCGAACCCGGCGCCGCAGCCCGGCTCCCCCACCAGCAGAATACTGTGGGCCAGGCGGCCGCTGCGCAAAGCGGCCGATAAGTCGGCTTTCAGCGCCTCGTTACCGGCCAGGCGGTCCAGCATCACAGCTTTTCAAACCGCTCGACGTTGGTCACAAAGACGGTGGCGCCGCCCACAGTGACCTCCATCGGCATCGTACTCTCCAGCCCCATGCCGATGGTGGCGGTGCCGGGTACGATCTCGGTGCGCTGCTTGCAGCACTTGGCGATGCAGGCGATACAATCGTCCACCCGCTCGTCCTCTGTGCCGATCATCAGCGTCATGTTGCCCGCCATCAGGAAGCCGCCGGTGGTGGCCAGGCGGGTGACGTAGAACTTCTTTTTCAGCAGTTCATTGCAGACAGCCTTGGAATCCTCTTTATTTACAATCGCTGTGACCAGTTTCATGGCCGATCCCTCCTATTTGAATTTGTTTTGCCAATCCCTGCGGCGCTTGTAATTCACCACGGCGTCGCGGCACCAGGTAAGCACCTCCCGGCCATAAAAGCCGATAAACCCGGCCAGACCCAGCACCAGGCTCAGCTTGCCCGCCGGGCCGCTCTGCACAAACTGCACGGCCCACATCGCCAGTTCAAACCAACCCAGCCACTTGACCTTGAGGGGCAGGATCCCTAACAAGAGCACCTGCTGCTCCGGCCAAAGCCAGGCATAGGCGAAGAACAGGCTCAGGAAAATGCCGCTGGCCGTGCCATAGCCCAGCGTGAAGGCGCTGATCCAGGCCCCCAGCACACCCAGGCCGATGTAGAGGGTGATCTTGAAATTTCCCCACACCCGGGTGAGGGCGTTGCCGGCCCACCAGTAGAACAGCAGGTTCAGGATGCCCAGCATGCTGTACACCCAATCGGGGTAAAACAGGAAGGTGATCAGCTGCCAGATCCTGCCGCGGAGCACCTCGGCCCCGGTGAGGAAGAGGTAATAGGGTAGATTGCGGTTGAAAAGCAGGGTGATCAGCCCGGCGATCAGCTGCCCGGCCAAAATGCCGTTGACGAGATGGGGGATGCCCAGATGGCCGAAACGGCGTTCCAGTTTATCAGTCCAGTGCATGGCGGTCCTCCTTAGAAACGCACAGGTGGAAAGCTCGGGTCCCGCCGCACAACACAGAAGGCCGGTACGGCGCGGCGCTTTGGGCGCAGCCGGGGATTGTGCGGGGGTACTCTTGTTTATCATCATACCATTTTTTGCCGCAGAGTTCAACAGTTTTCCTGTCGATGCTGAAGGGCTGAAGGGCAAAAGCGGTACAGCGAAGTTTTCAACGGTTTCAACAGGGTTTTCAACATTTTCAACGTGCAAAACTCTTATACAGGGCGGAAAATCCCGCCAATTATTTCCAAATTGTGGACAAAGCGGCCGCCCCACCCTGTGATGCCCGCCTGCGGCAAAACGCCCGGAGGCCCCGCCTTGCGGCGGGGCCTCCGGGTTGGTATAGGAAAATAAGAGAATGGCTTGCCTGCTGCTGCGCGGCCCATGCGGGCCGGCATGGTATCCAGTTCCAGCAGGGCGGCATCGTATTCCTTGCGGTTGCTGTAAGAAATGGTTCTCCCTCCCGAAGCGTCAGCCGAAACGGCCGGAAATATAATCCTCGGTGCGCCGATCCGCCGGGGTGGCGAAAAGGCGCTCGGTCGGCCCCGTCTCCACCAGTTCCCCCAGCAGGAAAAACGCCGTTTTATCGCTGATGCGCGCGGCCTGCTGCATATTGTGCGTGACCATGACGATGGTGTACTCCTTCTTCAGTTCCAGCGCCAGCTCCTCCACCTTGGAGGTCGAGATCGGGTCCAGGGCGCTGGTCGGTTCGTCCATCAGCAGCACCTCCGGCTCAACGGCCAGAGCGCGGGCGATGCAGAGCCGCTGCTGCTGCCCGCCAGACAAGCCCAGCGCGCTCTTGTTCAGCCGGTCCTTCACCTCGTCCCAGATGGCCGCGCCCCGCAGCGAGCGCTCGACGATTCCGTCCAGCTGAGCCCTGCCGCGCACGCCGTGGGTGCGGGGGCCGTAGGCGATGTTATCGTAGATGCTCATGGGGAAGGGGTTGGGCTTCTGGAACACCATGCCCACCCGCTTGCGCAGCACGTTTACGTCCATTCTGCCGCTGTAGATGTCCTCTCCGTCCAGCCGGATGCCGCCGCTGATGCGGCAGCCCTCCACCAGATCGTTCATCCGGTTCAGCGACTTGAGGAAGGTAGATTTGCCGCAGCCGGACGGCCCGATGAAAGCGGTGATCTCCCGCTCCGGGATGGCCATGCTGACATTTTTCAGCGCGTGGAAGCTGCCGTAATACAGGTCCATCTTGTCCACTTCAAATTTATTCATACAGGCTGCCTCTCTTATCGTTTGGTCAGCCGCCCGGCGATCAAGCCGGACAGGCAGTTGATCCCCAGCACCAACAGCAGCAGCACCACGGCGGTACCGTAGGTCTCGCCCACATGCAGCCCTTCGCTGGAGAGCAGGTACATATGTACCGCCAGGGTGCGGGTGGAACTGAACACGGTTTTGGGCAGGGCGGCCACCGAGCTGGCGGTGTAGATCAGGGCGGCGGTCTCGCCCACGATGCGGCCGGTGGCCAGGATCACGCCGGACAGGATGCCCGGCATGGCCGACGGCAGCACAATGGTGAAAACGGTGCGCAGCTTGCCCGCGCCCAGGCCGAAGCTGCCCTCCCGGTAGGAGTCCGGCACCGCCAGCAGGGCTTCCTCGGTGGTGCGCATAAGAACGGGCAGCACCATGATGGCCAGCGTGAAGGCGCCGGCGATGAGGCTGTAGCCCCATCCCAGCCGGGTGACAAAAAACAGCATGCCGAACAGGCCGTAGACGATGGAGGGAATCCCCTGCAGCGTCTCGGTGGTGAGGCGCACCAGCTTGACCAGGCGGGAGCCGCGGGGGGCGTACTCTACCAGCCAGATGGCCGCGAAGATCCCCAGCGGGGTGGCGACGGCCAGCGCGAAGGCGGTCATCAGCACCGTATTCAGCAGGGCCGGCAGCAGGGATACGTTGGTGGAATTGTACTCCCACGCAAACAGGGAGGGCTTCAGGTTGGGAATACCGTTGACCAGGATATACCCGATGAGGAAGAACAGCACCGAGGCGGTGAGGGCGGCGGCCAGCCGAACCAGCCAGCGCAGCACCCCGGCCTGCACCCGGGCCGCGGTGCGGTTGCGGCTACCAGCGGGGGGAACCACGCGGGGCGCAGACCGGCTCAGTTCGGGGGCGGCGCCGCCGTGGGCGGTCAGTTCAGGCATTTTCTTTTCCTCCCTTCACCAGGCTGAAGCACAGGTTGATCAGCAGAATAAAGACGAAAAGCACCACGCCGGTGGCGATAAGGGCGTCCCGGTGCAGGCCGGCGGCGTAGCCCATCTCGATGACGATGTTGGAGGTCATGGTGCGCAGCCCCTTGAAGAGGCCCTGGGGCATCCAGGTCTGGTTGCCCGCCACCATCACCACGGCCATCGTCTCCCCGATGGCGCGGCCAACCCCCAGAATCACCGCCGACAGCACGCCGGATTTGGCGGCGGGCAGCACTGTGAAAAAGACGCTGCGCTCATGGGTGGCGCCCAGCGCCAGGCTGCCCTCGTAGTAGCTTTGGGGAACGGCGTCCAGGCTGGTTTTGCTGACGGTGATGACGGTGGGAAGGATCATGATCCCCAACAGCACGCTGGCGGTGAAGAGGGACATCCCCTTGCCGTTCCTGACCCCCAGCACATTCCTGAAGAAGTCGCTCTTGACCATAGCCTGCACGGCGGGGGCCAGCACGATCATGCCGAAGAAGCCGTACACCACCGAGGGGATGCCCGCCAGCAGCTGCACCGCAGGCAGCATGACCCGGTTGACCCGAGGCGTGGCGAAGCGGGACATGTACAGGGCGGTAAGCAGCCCCACCGGCACCCCCACCAGGATCGCCCCGGCGGTAACATATAGGCTGCCCAAGATCATCGGCAGGATGCCGTAGACATCGTTGCCCGGCTGCCAGGTCTGGCCCAGCAGAAAGTCCAGCGGGCCAATCTGGAAGAGGGTCGGCAGACCGTTGGCAAAAAGAAACAGGCAGATCAGCCCGACGGCCAGGATGGACAGGCAGGCGCAGGCCGTGAAGACCCAGCGCATCACCCGCTCCCCCGCCTTGGTGGACAAGGATTTCATTGTTATGCACACTCCCAAAATCGAATGCCGCAAACGGTACGAAGATAAGGTATCAATGGTAAAAATGGTATGAATGTTATCAATTATGGTGCGTCTTCGCCGCTTTTGAAAAAACGGAGCCGCTGCACAATCGCACCCGAAGGGTACATCTTAATTCATACCATGTTATTTCACTTCGTCCCAGGCGGCGGCCTCGCCGGTGTAGATCGCCCGAATGTCCTCCACGCTCAGATCCTGGGTGGGGTTGGCGTTGTTGACCACCACCGCGATGCCGTCCATCGCCACAACAGTGGCCTGGGCGCCGGAGGCGGCCTCCTCCTCCTTCAGTTCGCGGCTGGCCATGCCGATGGTATAGGTGCCGTCCAGCGCGCCGGTGATACCGGTGGTGGAGTCGGTGGTCAGCAGTTCAACGGTGGCGTTGGGGTTGACCGCCTTGTACGCTTCAATCAGTTTCTCCATCAGCGGCGTGACCGAGGAGGAGCCGCCCACCGTGAGGCTGCCGGCGGGCTGGGCGCTGGTGAAGTCGGTGCCCTCGCCGCCGATGTAGCCGGCGCCGGTGGCCAGGGCCTGGCCCTCGGCGCTCATCACATAGCCGATGAAATCCACGGCGAGAGGGTCGGATGGTTCCCCATCGGTGATGATGTTGAAGGGGCGGGCCAGAATATAGGAACCGTTGGAAACGTTGGCGGCGCTGGCCTCCACGCCGTTCACCGTGACGGCCTTCACGTCGCTGTTCAGGCTTCCCAGACTGATGTAGCCGATAGCGGCCTCGTCGTTAGCGACGGCGGTCATGACGCCGTTGGTGGAGTTCTGGATGGCGGCGGCCGCGGTGGTCAGGTCCACCTTGCTGCCGCTGGCGTCCTTCTGCTCCACGCCGGTCAGCTCGATGAAAGCGCCCCGGGTGCCGGAGCCATCCTCGCGGGAGATCACGGTGATCTCCTGGGTCAGGTCAAAGTCCGGCGCGGCCTCCCTGGCGGATGTCCCGGAGGACGGGGTGGCGGACGAAGGGGCGCCGCCGCAGGCGGCCAGGCTCACGGCCAGGGCAGCGGCGGTGAAAAGGCTCAAAGCAGATCTGCGTTTCATGGTTTGATTTCTCCTTATATCGTTGATTTTTTGTCGGTCTCAGCCCGGGCTTCCTCCCGGGTACGGTCTTATTGTAGCGCAGCCCGCCCGCCGTTTCGACCATGCGCCGGTACAATCGCCGTAAAATTTCGATCAACCCCGCCGGGCTTCTGCAAAAGAACTGTAAAATGGGTAAAAAAACAAAAAGCCCGCCGGCCCTGCGCGGCGGCCCGTCAACGGGCCGCGCCGCAGGAACCGGCGGGGCAGAGGCTTCCCCCCGCTGCGCAGCGGCAGCCGGGGGAAGCCCTTCTCAAACAGACTTTTTGCGGCAGGCCGGGGGCGGCCCGCCTTAAGGCAACACCGCACAATTCGCGGCTACGCCTAAAGC
>CAZIVF010000098.1:0-7734 GCA_964542725.1 uncultured Subdoligranulum sp.
ATGATGACGTCCACATTCTTGGGAGGCACGATGGTCTTGAAGTGGATGTTGAAGCCGTGGGCGAAGGCTAGGGCCTTGCCCTCGGTCATATAGGGGGCAATCTGGCTGTTGTAGATATCGGCGCACAGTTCGTCAGGCACCAGCATCATGACCACGTCGCCGGCCTTGGCGGCCTCCTCAACCTCCATGACCTGGAAGTTCTCGTGGGTCTCGGCGAACTTGGCCGCCTTCTCCCAGTGGCCGGAGCCTTTGCGCAGGCCGACGACCACGTTGACGCCGCTCTCGGCCAGGTTTTCGGAATGGGCGTGGCCCTGGGAGCCAAAGCCGATGACAGCGACGGTCTTACCGTCCAGCATGCCAAGGTTGCAGTCGGAATCATAATACTTTTTGATAGCCATGATACATTCTCCTTTTGGTTTGGAACTATGTTTTATCTTTCAGGCCCGGGGATGGGCGGGAAAACGGATGCGGGGTGCGCGGTGGGATGCCATTTTACTTTACGCACTTCTGGGTAAAGGGCAGCTGCACAGCGCGGACCTCCTGGGTCGGCTTCTGGATATGCTCATGCTTGCCGCCCCGCTCCAGGGCGGTGACGCCGGTGCGGCACAGTTCCAGAATATCGTAGCCGCTGAACATCGTCAGGAAGGCGTCGATCTTCTCCGGCTTGCCGGTGAGTTCCAGCACCATACTGTCCGGCGAGAGGTCGATGATCTTCGCCTTGTAGATGCTGGCGATCTCCCGCAGTTCGGCGCGGTTCTGGTTATCGCAGGCCAGCTTGAGGAGCAGGAGTTCCCGCTGGAGGCTGTTGTCCTCGTTCAGTTCAAAGATCTGGCGTGTGACCTCCAGGCGCTCGGTCTGCAGAAGCAGCTGGTTGAGCGCCTGCTCACTGCCGTTGAGGGTGACGGTGATGCGGCTGACCGTCGGGTCGTTGGTGGCCGAGACGGTCAGGCTGTCGATGTTGAAGCCACGGCGGCAGAACAGGCTGGACACCCGGGCCAGAACGCCCTGCTGGTTCTCCACCAGCAGGCTGATGACCCGGCGCTTGACAGCGGGGGTCTGTTGCTGTTGTAATTGTTCCATCTTGCTGCTGCCTCCTCACTCCATGATAATGTCGGTGATATCGCCGCCGCCGGGGATCATCGGCAGCACCTTCTCGTCCTTGTCGATGCGGCATTCGATCCAGGTGGGGCCGCTCTGCTTCATGGCGTCGGCAAAGGCGGCGCGGAACTCCGCCGGCGTCTCAGCGCGGTAGCCCTTGGCGCCGAAGCCCTCCGCCAGCTTGACAAAATCCGTTCTGCGCTGGGGGTCGGTGTTGGAGTAGCGTTTGCCGTAAAAGCTGGTCTGCCACTGGCGCACCATGCCCAGCACCTGGTTGTTGAAGATGACGGTGATGATGGGCAGTTCATAGCTGACGGCGGTGCATGCCTCGTTGAGGTTCATGTGGAAGGAGCCGTCGCCGGTGAGCATAACCACCCGCTGGCCGCGGCCCAGCGCCATCTGGGCGCCGATGGCCGCGCCGTAGCCGAAGCCCATGGTTCCTAGGCCGCCGCTGGTGATGAAGCCGCGGCTCTGGGTGTGGTGCAGGAATTGGGCCGCCCACATCTGGTGCTGGCCCACGTCGGTCACATAGACCGCGTCCTCCCCCGCCTGCTCGCAGATCTCATGGATGATCTGGTGGGGTTTCAGGTCCGTTTCGCTGTCTTTGGGTTTATAATCGTTGCGCTGCCACTGCTCAATCTGCTCCATCCAGCGCATGTGGAAGTTGCGGTCAACATAGGGCAGGATGGCCTGCAGGATATAGCTGGCGTCGCCGGTCAGGCTCAGGTCCACCGCCACGTTCTTCCCCAGCTCGCTGGGGTCGATATCAATCTGGATAATCTTGGCCTTGGAGGCAAAGGTATCCGGGTTGAGGGCCACCCGGTCGCTGAAGCGGGTCCCCACCGCGATCACCAGGTCGGCCTCGGCCACCGCCTTGTTGGCGGTGTAGCAGCCGTGCATGCCGATCATACCCAGGTTGCGGGGGTCGCCGTAATCCAGCACGCCGGTACCCATCAGGGTGTAGGTGGCGGGGATATCCGCCTTGTAGACCAGATCCCGCAGCGGCTGGCAGCCCGCCGCGCTGCGCACGCCGCCGCCAAAGTAGATCACAGGGCGCTGGGCGCTGTTGATCATTTCGGCCGCCTGCCGGACCTGCGTCTCGTCATAGCGGGTCACTGTGCGGATCAGTTCCGGCTCCCGGCGCTCGTACTCGCAGACGGCGGCGGTGACATCCTTGGGGATGTCCACCAGAACCGGGCCTTTGCGCCCGCTCTGGGCGATGCGGAAGGCCGCGCGCATCGTATCGGCCAGGTCCTCCACGTGGCGCACCGTGTAGTTGTGCTTGGTGATGGGCATGGTGATGCCCTCTATATACGCCTCCTGGAAGCTGTCCTTCCCCAGCAGGGTGGTGGCCACGTTGCCGGTGAAGGCCACCATCGGCACACTGTCCATATAGGCGGTGGCGATGCCGGTGACAAGGTTGGTGGCGCCGGGGCCGCTGGTGGCCAGCACCACGCCGGTGCGCCCGGTGGCGCGGGCGTAGCCGTCCGCCGCATGGGAGGCCCCCTGCTCGTGGGCGGTCAATACATGCTGTATTCTATCAGAATTTTTATACAGTTCGTCATAAAGATTAAGGACGGCCCCGCCGGGGTAGCCGAAGATCGTGTCGACGCCCTGCTCCACAAGGACCTCCACGAAAATCTGTGAACCTGTCAGCTTCATGATGGTTTTTCTCCTTTTCCTGAAATCGCCTGCCGCTGCAGGCTTCTCTCTGCAAATAAAAAGCCCCTGTCCCCTTTCACAAGAGACAAAGGCTGCAAAGCACTCTGCGGTACCACTCTTCTTGGGCCTCACGGCCCCCCTCGCCGGGCTTCCAACAAAGCCCTGCACTGTAACGGGTGCGCCCGTCCCCGCCTACTCAACACCTTCAGCGGGTCTGCTCAAGGACCAGTTCGCGGTTGGAACGCTTGCTGCCTTGCACCGTCCGGCAGTTCTCTGGAAGCCTTCGCGCGCCGTTACTACTTCCCATCGTTGCATTTAATTTTCAATCATCATACCGCATCCGCCGGGGTTTGTCAAGATTTTTCCCGGGTTCCGGCAGAAAACTTGCAAGACGGCCCGCGGCGCGGTATACTGGGGGTGGTATTCACTTGAAAGGGATGTTGTTTTGATGGAACGGAAACAGGCTTTGACCCGCCTGCAAGGGCTGGTGGTGTTCCGGGGGCTGCTGGCCGACCCGGTGCTGGAAAAATTCTGCGGGATGCTTTCCGCCGACGGTGAGGATTTCCCCGGAGCCGCCGCCGCCTTTGAGGCGGCGCTTTTTGAGAGAGGCACCAACTGGACCGCCGAACTGCTGGAGGCCATCCTGGAGGACGAGAACATCTGCCTCCGCAGGGCTGCCGGCGGTGATGCCGGCCCGGTGCTGGAGGGCGCGCTGGCCGGGGAACTGGCCTTTTTGCAGCAGCTGGGCCAGACCGCTCTGGATGACCTGCTGCCCGGCGCGCCGGCCTTTTTGCCCCGGTGGGAGGTGGATCCTGCCGCCGACTACTCCGTCGCCTACGCCGCCCGCCGGGCTGAGGTGGGCCGCAAGGGCTACGGGCTGTTTGCCCGGCACCACATGTTCACCGTGGAGGGCGGCGCCCTGGCGCCGGTGCTCTACCCCGATCCCCAGCGCCTGAGCGACCTGCCCGGCTATGAGCGGGAGCGGGAGAAGGTCATCGCCAACACCCAGGCGCTGCTGGCGGGCAAACCGGCCAACAACGTACTGCTGTACGGCGACGCCGGCACCGGCAAATCCAGCGCGGTGAAGGCCATTGCCAATGAGTTTGCACCGGAAGGGCTGCGGCTGGTGGAGGTCAAAAAGAACCAGCTGTATCAGCTGCCCGGCCTGATGGACCAGCTGGCCCACAACCCGCTGAAGTTCATCCTCTTCATAGACGATCTGAGCTTCACCGCCAACGACGACAATTTTGCCGCCCTAAAGGCCATTCTGGAGGGCAGCGTGGGCGGGCGCAGCCAGAACATTGTGGTGTACGCCACCTCCAACCGCCGCCATCTTATCAAAGAGACCTTGAGCGACCGGGAGGGGGACGATATTCACGCCGCCGATACCCGCCAGGAGCTGATGAGTCTCTCGGCCCGGTTCGGGCTGACCGTGACCTTCCAGCAGCCGGATAAGGAGCGTTTTGACGCCATCCTGCTTCAGCTGGCCCGGCAGTACAAGGTGCAGATGCCCAGCGACCAGCTGTACATCAAGGGGGCGGCTTTCGCCCTGCGCGCGGGGGGCCGCAGCCCCCGCGTGGCCAAGCAGTTCATCGAGCTGCTCGCGGCGGGCGTAAAGCTGTAAACGGGAAGCGGGGAGGAAAGAGCGGGATGTCGGCGTCGAAGGCCGCTTCCCCTCTTCCCTCTCTTTTTTTGCCCTCTGCTCCAGTTTTCAGACCCGCTCGCTGACCAGCTTGAACCCCTCGGCGGTCAGGCGGCTCTTGATCTCCTCGATCTGGGCGGCGTCGCGGGTTTCCAGCCCCAGCTTGAGGAAGCAGCTGGTAATGGTCATGTTGGGGTCGGCCAGATCGTACTGCACGCTGACCACATTGGCCCCGCAGTCCGAGATGATCTCGCTGACGCGGGTCAGCTGGCCGGGCTTATCCTCCAGGGCGATCATCAGGTTGCACTTGCGGCCGCTCATAATCATGCCGCGGGTGATGACGCGGGAGAGGATGTTCACATCGATGTTGCCGCCCGAGATCAGGCAGACCGTCTTTTTGCCCTGGATGGGCAGCTTGCTGAAGAGCGCCGCCGCCACCGGGGTAGCGCCCGCCCCCTCGGCCACCAGTTTTTGGTTCTCCATCAGGGTCAGGATCGCGGCGGCGATCTCGTCCTCGCTGACAGTGACCACATCGTCCACATATTTCTGCACCATCTCAAAGGTGGTCTCGCCGGGGGTCTTGACCGCGATGCCGTCGGCAAAGGTATCCACGCTGCTCAGCGTCTCATAGGTATGGTCATGGTAGGCGTTGTACATGCTGGCCGCGCCCGCCGCCTGCACGCCGTAGATCTTCACATCGGGGCGCAGACTCTTGATGGCGAAGGCCACGCCGGCAATCAGCCCGCCGCCGCCGATGGGGACGATGACCGCCTCCACATCGGGCAGTTGGTCCAGGATCTCCAGGCCGATGCTGCCCTGCCCCGCGATGACCAGTTCGTCGTCATAGGGGTGGATAAAGGTCATGCCGGTCTTCTGCTGCAGTTCCACAGCGCGGTCGTGGGCGTCGTCATAGGTCCCCTTGACCAGCTCCACCTTGGCGCCCAGCCGCTTGGTGCTCTCCACCTTCATGATGGGCGCGCCGTCCGGCATGCAGACCACGCTGGGGATGCCCATCTGGGTGGCGGCCAGCGCCACCCCCTGGGCGTGGTTGCCCGCCGAGCAGGCAATGACCCCCTTGGCCCGCTCCTCCGCGGTGAGCTGGCTGATCTTATAGTAGGCGCCCCGCAGCTTGAAGCTGCCTGTCACCTGCAGGTTCTCGGTTTTTAAGTACAGTTCGCTGTTTTCGCTCAGGCGCGGCGCGGCGATCAGATCGGTTTTGCGGGCTACGCCCTTCAACACGAATTTTGCGTGGTAGATCTTGTCCAGTGTCAGCATGTGGCTGGTTTCCCCTTCCTGTTTCTTTCCATTGTCCGGCCAGGCGATGCGAAAAGGGCGGGTTCGGCCCGTTTCCCCTCCCCCGATCAGGCGCGGCACTTGTATGATTATAGTTGAATCCATTTAATTTGTAAAGTGAAAATCTTTCATGTTTCTCTCCTTCGGCGGATACTACCATTTTTGGCAACATTTTGCGCAAATTTTGTGCGATTTTTCCCTTTTTTGGTTTGGCGGAATGCTGTATAATAGAAGTGATAGCGGGGTATTCGACCCCGCACCTACACGAAGGAGGCATTTGGATGGATATCCGCTATTCCTGCAACCAACGCGATTTCAAGCGCTACACCACCGAGGAGACCCGCGATGAGTTCCTTATCACCGGCCTGTACCGCCCTGATGAGGTCGTGGCGGTCTACAGCCATGTGGACCGTATGGTCACGCTGGGCTGCATGCCGGTCAAGGAGGAGGTCTCTATTGACAAAGGCATTGACGTCTGGGCCAATTTCGGCACCCACTACTTCCTGGAGCGTCGTGAGATCGGCATCTTCAACATCGGTGAGGGCGCCGGCGTCATCAAGGCTGACGGGGTGGAGTACCGCCTGGGCTACAAAGACTGTCTGTACATCACCCAGGGTACCAAAGAGGTCACGTTCAAGAGTGACGATGCGGCGGCCCCGGCCAAGTTCTACATGGTCAGCGCCCCCGCCCATACCCGGTACGAGACCAAGCTGATCACCATTGCTGACGCCGCCAAGCGCCCCCTGGGCAGCCTGGAAACCTGCAACAAGCGCACCATCAACCAGTTTATCCACCCCAGCGTGCTGAAGACCTGCCAGCTTTCCATGGGCATGACCGCGCTGGAACCCGGCAGCAACTGGAACACCATGCCCAGCCACACCCATGAGCGCCGCATGGAGATCTATACCTACTTTGAACTGCCGGAGGGGCAGGTTGTCTTCCACATGTGCGGCGAGCCGCAGCAGACCCGCCATGTGGTGATGCACAATTATGACGCGGTGATCAGCCCGTCCTGGAGCATCCACAGCGGCGTCGGCACCTCCAACTACACCTTCATCTGGGCCATGGGCGGCGAGAACATGGAGTTTGACGACATGGACAATATCGCCACCACCGATCTGCGCTGAGGGTCCCGCTTTCGTTTTCCCGCCGCAGGGCGCGGCGTCCGTCTTTTCGTACATTATTTTAAGGAGGTACTATATATGTCTGTCTGCACTCCCAAATCCTTTGACCTGACCGGCAAGATCGCTCTTGTCACCGGCGCTTCCTACGGCATCGGCTTCGCCATCGCCACCGCGCTGGCCAACAACGGCGCCACCATCGTCTTCAACGATATCAAGCAGGAACTGGTTGACAAGGGCCTGGCCGCCTACAAGGAGGCCGGCATTGAGGCCCGCGGCTACGTCTGCAACGTCTGCGATGAGGACGCCGTCAACGCCATGGTGGCCCAGATCGCCGAGGAAGTCGGCCCCATCAACATTCTGGTGAACAACGCCGGCATCATCAAGCGCATCCCCATGCTTGAGATGAAGGCCTCCGAGTTCCGCCAGGTCATCGACGTGGACCTGAACGCCCCCTTCATCGTCGCTAAGGCCGTCATCCCCGGCATGATCGAGATGGGCGGCGGCAAGATCATCAACATTTGCTCGATGATGAGCGAGTTCGGCCGTGAGACCGTCTCGGCCTACGCCGCTGCCAAGGGTGGCCTGAAGATGCTGACCAAGAACATCGCTTCCGAGTACGGCGGCTACAACATCCAGTGCAACGGCATCGGCCCCGGCTACATCGCCACCCCGCAGACCGCGCCTCTGCGTGAGGTTCAGCCGGACGGCAGCCGCCACCCCTTCGACGAGTTCATCCTGGCCAAGACCCCGGCGGGCCGCTGGGGCGAAGCGTCCGACCTGGGCGGCCCTGCCGTCTTCCTGGCGTCCGAGGCTTCCGACTTTGTCAACGGCCTGATCCTCTATGTGGATGGCGGCATCGCCGCTTACATCGGCAAGCAGCCGGGCTGATCGTCCCCTGCCCCCCAACAGCAGCAG
>CAZIVF010000099.1:0-7574 GCA_964542725.1 uncultured Subdoligranulum sp.
CTCGTCCTAGGGAACAGGTCCACCGGCTGCACCTGCTCCACCTGGTAGCCGGTCCCAGCCAGGAAGCGGGCGTCGCGGGCGGCGGTGGCGGCGTTGCAGCTGACCATCACCACCCGCCGCGGGGCCATCTGGGCAATGGCCCGCAGGGCGGCCTCGTCGCAGCCCTTGCGGGGCGGGTCCACCACGATCACATCGGGATGCTGCCCTTCGGCGGCAAAGCGGGCGGCGGCCTGCCCGGCATCCAGGCAGAAAAATCCGGCACGCGCCGTATTCAGCCCCAGACGGGCTGCGGTGGCCTTGGCGCCCTCCACAGCTTGGGGGACCGCCTCCACCCCCACCAGGCGGCGGCAGTCCGGCAGCATGGAAAGCCCAATGGTACCCATGCCGCAGTACAAATCCAGCAAAAAATCTCCCTGGCGCAGCGCGGCATATTCCCGCGCTTTGGCGTACAGCACCTCTGCGGCGGGGGTGTTGACCTGGTAAAACTCATGCACCCCCATCCGCAGCGCCACGCCGCTCAAGGTATCCTCAATAAAGCCAGGCCCCAGCACGGTGCGGGTCTCGCTGCCCAAGATCACGTTGGTGCGGGCGGTGTTCCGGTTGATAAGCACCGTCGTCAGCCCAAACTCCCGCCGCAGCGCCTCACAGAGTTCCCGTTCCCGGGGCAGAGCTTTGCCGTTGATCACAAAACACAAAAGGCGTTGGCCGCTGTGCCAGCCCTGGCGCATATACAGATGGCGCACCAGCCCCTTGTGGGCGGCTTCATCGTAGGCTGCTGCGCCCGTCTGCTCCAGCAGGGCGCAGGCGCGGGCGGCCAAGGCGTTCATCCATTCCGGCTGCAGAAGGCAGTCGGGGCAGGGGACAATGCGGTGGCTGCGCCCGGCATAAAAACCGGTGGTCAGATGCCCAGCGGCATCCACCCCCACCGGCAGCTGCACTTTGTTGCGGTAGCGCATCGTCTGGGGGGCGCCCAGAACCGGCTGCACCGGCAGCGTAAAACCGCCCAGGCGGGTGAAGGCGTCCTGCACAAACTGCGTCTTGGCGGCACATTCCGCCTCATAGGTCAGATGCCGCAGCCCGCAGCCGCCGCAGGGGCCTGCCGCCGGGCAGTCCACCTCGGCGCGGCCGGGGCCGGGCGCCAGCAGCCGCTCCACCCGGGCGAAGGCATAACTCTTCAGCACCTTGACGATGCGGGCCTCCACCCTGTCGCCGGGGGCAGAGCCCGGCACAAAAACGGCCTGGCCCTGCCAGTGGGCCACGCCGCTGCCGTCGCTGGATAACGCCTCTATCTCTAATTGAACGATCTGGTTTTTCTGCAATGGCATAGCTTACCCTTTCGCGCCGTCCCGCTCCAGCGCCGCCAGGTACTTGCTGGGCGGCACCCCCTTGATCTTTTTGAACACGCGGGAAAAATAAAACTGGTCAAAGAATCCCACCGAGACCGCGATCTCCGCAATGGAAAGGTTGGTGCTGCGCAGCAGGCTGCACGCCTCGGCAATGCGGTAGTTGGTCAGGTAGTCAATGGGGCTCTGCCCCACATTGGCCATGAACACCCGGTACAGGTGGCTGCGGCTGACTCCCACCGCCTTGGCGATATCGTCTACCGAGATATCATGGGAATAATTGAACTGGATATATTTGATGGCGGCCAGCACATATTGGCTGCTGGAACTGCCGCTGCGGGGCATGGTGTCCTGGGCCTCCTTCATCAGGTGGGCCAGGAAAATATACAAGTAACCGGTCATCAGCGCTTCGCACTGGGGTTCCGGCCCGCGGGAAAGGTAGATGTTGTACAGCGCGTCCCGCACGGTGTGGGGGTCCTTGCAGTGGTGGACCGGGGTGGCATCGGTGAAGGGGGCCGCCTGCACCAGCCGGTTGGCGCAGGCCCCGTTGAAGCCCACCCAATAATACTCCCAGGGGTCGGTCTCGTCCGCCGCGTAGGTGATGAGCTGGTTGGGCTTGGCGAGGAAGAGATCCCCCTCCTGCAGCGCGTGGGAAATGCCGCCCACCTGATACAAGCCCCGACCGGCCACCACCAGATGGATCAAGTAGTGGTCCCGCACGCCCGGCCCCCAGGTGTGGCCGGGCTGGCAGTATTCATGCCCGCAGTTGAAGATGGAAAGCTCCACATTGTCGGTATAGCTCTGCTTATAGGATTGTTTAGACAGGGTTTCCATGATTCCTTTACGCCTCCGACGTATCCGCCTGCCGGGGGAGCGGGCGGTTTATTATTTCTATTATAGCAATACATTCATCAAAAGTCCATAAAGGCGCGGTAAAAAAGTGTTTACTTCCTGCAAGAATTTGTTATACTGAAAACAAGAGACGGCAGCACCTCCGGCCCGCTATGCGCTTTGCCTAAAAGAGCGAGGGGCATTTTGTGCATACCGTATAGAAGAATCTTCTACATACAACAAAGAAAGGTGAAAGGAACTATGGCAACGACCGGCGAACTGAAAAAGCAAATTCTGGACGGCGTGTATGACGCAGCTTTTGCAAAGCTCTATGGGGAGGACGAAGCGATCGTCTCGGCCCAGCGCGCCCGCTATGCCGCTTTGGTGGACGGTTTTGCCGCCACCTTTGGCGAGGGCCGCACCGTGCGGCTTTACTCCGCCCCCGGCCGTACTGAGATTGGCGGCAACCATACCGACCACAACAACGGCGTCGTGATGGCGGCGGCGGTCAACCTGGATATCGTGGCGGTGGTTTCCCCCAATGAAGAGAAGATCATCCGGGTGAAGAGCGACGGCTTTGACAAGATCGACGATGTGGGTGTCACCGACCTGACCCCCAAAAAGCGGGAGGCAGAGCGCTCCGCCGGGCTGATTCGCGGCGTGGCGGCGGGCATTGCCGGGAAGGGCGGCAAGGTGGGCGGCTTCGACGCCTACACCGCCAGCGACGTGCTGCGAGGCTCCGGCCTTTCCAGCTCGGCGGCCTTTGAGGTCTGCATCGGCGCGATCCTGCGCGGCGAGTATAACAACAATGATATGGATACCTTCAGCCAGGTGGAGATCGCCAAGATCGGCCAGTATGCAGAGAATGTCTTCTTCGGCAAGCCCTGCGGCCTTCTGGACCAGACCGCCTGCGCGGTGGGCGGCGCCATCACCATTGACTTCAAGGACCCCACCGCCCCGGTGGTGGATCAGGCCCGCTTTGATCTGGCGGCCCATGATTTTGTGCTCTGCATCAGCGATACCAAGGGTAGCCACGCCGACCTGACCGACGATTACGCCTCCATCCGCCGTGAGATGGAGAGCGTTGCCGCCCAGATGGGCAAGAAGGTGCTGCGCGAGGTGGACGAGGCGGATTTCCTGGCCGCCATCCCGCAGATTCGCACCAAGGTGGGGGACCGCGCTGTGTTGCGCGCCATCCATTTCTATAACGACTGCCGCCGCGCCGCCACTATCTGCGCCGCTATCCGGGACGATCAGTTTGACCGCTTCCTGCAGCTGGTCATCGAGGGCGGCCACTCCAGCTTTGAGTATAACCAGAACGCCTACAGCATCAAAGCGCCCAAGGAGCAGGGGATTCCCCTGGCCCTGGCCATCAGCCAGCGGGTGCTGGCGGGCCGCGGCGCCTGGCGCCTGCAGGGCGGCGGCTTCGCCGGGACCATCCAGGCGTTCGTACCCCGCAGTGCCCTGGAGGAGTACCGCCAGGCTATCGACGCAGTCTTTGGCGAAGGCTCCTGCCATGTGCTCAGCGTCCGCAATTACGGCGCAGTGCCTGTCACTCCCGCCATGTAATCCGCCTGAAATACCAAGAGCCGCACCCGCGCCGGGGTGCGGCTCTTTTGTATCATCAGGCGGCGCGGGAGGGAACGCGGCTTATACAGTGGAACCAACGGTGTAATGGATGCCTTATCGGTTTTTCTCATAGAGCAGCGCCAATCCCTTAAACAGAAGGTCCCTATCGTATATCACCCGGCGCTTGCAGCAGGGGGTGATGTAGGGGGCCAGGCCGCCGGTGGCCACCACCGTCAGAGGCTGGCCCAACTCGGCCTCCACGCGCTCCGCCAGCCCGTCCACCATGGCGGCGGTGCCGAACATCGCGCCGTTGTTCAGACATTCCACCGTGTTGCGGCCAATCAGGCTGTCCGGCGTCTCCGGCGCGATGGAGGGCAGCTGGGCCGTGCCTGCGCTGATCGCCCGCAGGCTGGTCTGCACCCCCGGCACAATAAACCCGCCCAGGAATACCCGCCCGGCAGAAACCACATTGTAGGTGGTTGCGGTTCCCAAATCGACGGTCATGCAGGGCAGGGGGTAGGCGTCGGCGGCAGCCGCCGCATCGGCAATGCGGTCGCGGCCCACCTTTTCCGGCGCGTCCACCCCAAAGGTCAGGCCGGTGTCCATCGTATGGTCCACCACCAGCGCCTGCCGCCCGGTCAGCTGGCGGCAAGCCCCCGCCAGCGCGCGGGTCAGCCCCGGCACCACGCTGCAAACAATGACCCCCTCGCAGCCGGCAGCGTCCACCTGCAGGCGGCGCAGCAGGAATTTCAGTTCCGCCGCATACTCGTCCTGGGTGCAGCGGGGCCGTGTGACCATCCGCGTGGTGAACAGCACCCGCGCGCCGTCCAGCCCGCCGATGCAGATGTTTGAGTTGCCGATATCTACTGCTAAAATCATAGTGCCGCCCTTCCTGCATGCAAAGTACATCCAGTATAGCATTTTATCCCGGATTTGCCAAGGGAACCGCGCAGAAGGCAGCACAGCCTTTACTTTTGCCCGCGGCGGGGGTATACTAATACCAAAACAAAAAAGGATGTGCCTCTATGAATCTGCAAGGCAAGACCGTTGTGCTGGGCGTCACCGGCGGCATTGCGGCCTACAAGATGCCCAATGTGGCCCACGCCCTGGTCAAGATGGGCGCGGACGTCCATGTGCTGATGACGAAAAACGCCACCCAGTTCATCACCCCGTTGGTGTTTGAGACGCTGACCAACCGGCGCTGCATCGTGGATACCTTTGACCGCAATTTCCAGTACAACGTGGCCCACGTCTCGCTGGCCAACGCGGCGGACGCGCTGCTTATCGCCCCGGCGACCGCCAACGTGCTGGCAAAGCTGGCCCACGGCCTAGCCGATGATATGCTCACCACCGTCACGCTGGCCGCTGCCTGCCCCAAGCTGGTGGCCCCCGCCATGAACACCCATATGCTGGAGAATCCCATCACCCAGGATAACCTGAAAACGCTGGAACATTACGGCTTCACCGTGATCCCCTCCGGCTCCGGCGTGCTGGCCTGCGGCGACGTGGGTTCAGGCCGCCTGCCGGAGGAACAGGTGCTGGTGGATTATGTGGTCCGCGCGTTGGCAGGCCCCAAGGATCTGGCGGGCCGCCGGGTGGTCGTCACCGCCGGGGCCACCCAGGAGCCGATGGACCCGGTGCGCTGCCTCACCAACCATTCCACCGGCAAGATGGGCTACGCCGTGGCCCGCGCCTGTATGCTGCGTGGGGCCGATGTGACGCTGCTCACCGCCGCCACCGACCTGCCGCCGGTGCCTTTTGTCAAAACGGTTCCCTTCACCACCGCCGCCGATCTTTTTGGCGCGGTCAAGGCCCACGCCATGGACGCCGACGCGCTGGTGATGGCCGCCGCCGTGGCGGACTACCGCCCCGTCAGCATAGCCGCCGATAAGGTTAAAAAGAAGGACGGTGACCTGACCCTGGCGCTGGAACGCACCGAGGATATCCTGGCCTGGGTGGGGGAACACAAGCCGGAGGGCCTGTTCCTCTGCGGCTTCTCGATGGAGACGCGGGATTTGATCGAAAACTCCACCGCCAAGCTGCACAAAAAGAAGCTGGATATGATCGTTGCCAACAACCTCAAGACCCCCGGCGCGGGCTTTGGGGTGGATACCAACGTTGTTACCCTCATCACCGCCGCCGGGGCGGAACCGCTGCCCCTGCAGAGCAAGGACGAGGTGGCCCAGGTGATTGCCGGGCGCATCGCCGCCGCCCTGCGGTAAGGCCACCGTACATAAACCATCCCCCTTCCGCATAGATTGTCTACAGACAATCAAGGGAAACTCTGAATCACTATGTAGATTACCGAACGAGCCGCGCCGCAGCGGCGGCTCTGCCGGACCCGCAGGGCGGGACTTGTTCAGAGGTTCCTTGGGTAAGGGGGATTTTATTATGTGTGGGATCGCAGGGCAGGTGGGACGCGATGCGCACGTGATCCGCAGCCATTATGCCGATTACTGTGCCATGCAGCAGAGTCTATCCCGCCGCGGGCCGGATCAGCGGGGCATGTACATCAGCGGGCAGGCGGCGCTCATCCACGCCCGCCTGGCGGTGGTGGATCTGGCCGGCGGCCAGCAGCCGATGCAGCTGACCCATGGGGGAGAGGACTACACCCTGGTCTATAACGGCGAGTTGTACAATACGCCGGAACTGCGCGCCGCCCTGGCCGCCCGGGGTCACATCTTCCGGGGCCATTCCGACACCGAGGTGCTGCTGCACGCCTTTGCCGAATGGGGCGAGGGCTGCGTGGAGCGCTTCAACGGCATTTTTGCCTTTGCGGTGTGGTGCGCGGGGGCGCGGCGGCTCTTCCTGGCGCGGGACCGCTGCGGGGTTAAGCCGCTGTTCTGTACCCAGCGGGAGGAAAGCCTGCTCTTCGGCAGCGAGATCAAGACGCTGCTCTGCCACCCCGCCGTGCCGCCCCGGGTGGACGCCGGCGGCCTGGCGGAGCTGATGCTGCTTGGCCCGGGGCGCACACCGGGCTGCGGCGTTTTCCAGGGCGTGTGGGAACTTCTGCCCGGCCAGTGCGCTTTCTATGAGGCGGACACGGGCCGCCTGACAAAGCGCCAATATTGGCAGCTGACCGACCATGACCATGGCGATAGCTTTGAGGCCACCGCCGCCCGGGTGCGGGACCTGGTGATGGATGCCATTGAGCGGCAGCTGGTCTCCGACGTGCCGGTGGCGACCTTTCTCTCCGGCGGGCTGGATTCCAGCCTGATCTCCTCGGTGGCGGATACATGGTTCGCCCACAGGGGGGAGCGGCTGCAAACCTTCTCGGTGGGGTACAAGGACAACAAGGCCTATTTCCACGCCACCAAGTTCCAGCCCAGCCCCGACGCGCCCTACATCCGCAGGATGAACGATTTCCTCCACGCCAAACACCACTGGGTCACGCTGGATACCCCCGACCTGGTCCCCGCCCTCTATGAGGCGGTGGACGCCCGGGATCTGCCCGGTATGGCGGATGTGGATTCCTCGCTGCTGCTTTTCTGCAGGCAGATCAAGCCCCACGCCACGGTGGCCCTCAGCGGCGAATGTGCCGACGAGATCTTCGGCGGCTACCCCTGGTACCGGGATAAGACCATCCGGGAGCGGGAGGGCTTCCCCTGGGCGCAGAGCACTCTCTACCGGGCAGCCTTCATCCGCCCCGAAATCTTGGGGGACACCGACCCGGCGGAGTTCGTGGACGAACGGTACCGCCAAACCCTGGCCGAAACTTCAGTGCGGCCGGGGCTTGCCCCCACCGAGCGGCGGATGCGCCAGATGGTCAACCTGAACTTCCGCTGGTTCATGCAGACCCTGCTGGACCGCAAGGATCGGATGAGCATGTAC
>CAZIVF010000100.1:0-7514 GCA_964542725.1 uncultured Subdoligranulum sp.
CAGGCTGCGCACGTCGGCAAACTCCGGGTTGTTGATGATGATGCCGATGGCCTTGGCAGTATCCATCGAGGAGCCGCCGCCGATGGTAACGATGCAGTCCGCGCCGGACTCCTTGTAGGCGGCCACACCGCTCTGGACGTTCTCGATGGTGGGGTTGGGCTTGATATTGCTGTAGACGGCGTAGGCGAAGCCGGCGGCGTCCATCAGGTCCGTGACTTTCTTGGTGACGCCGAACTTGATCAGGTCGGGGTCGGAGCAGACAAAGGCCTTGGTGTAGCTGCGGGCGGTCAGTTCGGGAACGATGTTCTCGATCGCGCCGTGGCCGTGGTAAGAGATGGTGTTCAGTACAATACGGTCAGCCATAGAAATTCTCTCCTTCACAAAATAGAGTATAGAGCGGATCTTGCCGCCTATGCTCTATTGTATCGCCTTGCCGCCGCGTTTGTAAATGGATTTTTTGTGACAATATCATAAAATTGAACCCAAAATCATAAAAATTTTTCTAACATTTTCCAGCCGCAAAGGGTATGCTGGTACCGAGAGGATGTGCCCTTGGGCGCTCGCTACCCTGATAAAAGGAGAGATTGTTATGCGCAACGTGATCAGCCTGAACAAGGGCTGGAAGTTTATTCAGCAAAATGTCGGCCTGCCCACCGCCTACCCGACGGACTGGCAGGATGTGGACCTGCCCCACAGCTGGAATGCCGTGGACGGCATGGACGGCAACGGCGGCTATGACCGCGGCTGCTACTGGTACGCTAAGACCTTCACCGCCCCCGCCCAGCCGCTGCCCGGCGGGCGCATCTATGTGGAGTTCCCGGCGGCGGGCCAGCAGGCCACCGTCTATGTGAACGGCGTCAAGGTTGCCTACCATGAGGGCGGCTACTCCCGCTTCCGCGCCGACATCACCGATGTCTGCAAGGCCGAGGGCGAAAACCTGCTGGCGGTGGCCTGCTCCAACGAGAATCTGTCCAACGTTTACCCCCAGGCGGCGGATTTCACCTTCTACGGCGGCCTGTACCGGGGCGCCAACCTGATCAGCGTCCCCGCCGCCCACTTCGATCTGGACTACCTGGGCGGCCCTGGTCTGAAAGTCACCCCCAAACCGCTGGACTGCGGCGGCGCGATCTTTGAGATCGAGACCTGGGTTTCCAATGCGGACGAGAACTTTACGGTGCTCTACTCCATCCGGGATGCCGAGGGCAAAGAGGTCGCCGGCGGCTGCCGCCCGGCGGACGATACCGCCATCAAGCTGATGGTCCCCCGCGGCCACCTGTGGAGCGTGGACGACCCCTACCTGTACACTGTCACCGCCGCCCTGCAGCGCCGCAACGAGGCTTACGACGAGGTCAGCTGCCGATCCGGCATCCGCTCCTTCAGCTGCCAGCCGGACAAGGGCTTTATCCTCAACGGCGCGGCGCTGCCGCTGCGGGGTGTTTCCCGCCACCAGGACCAGCTGTACAAGGGCAATGCCCTGACCCGCGAGGATCACTACAACGACGCCCGCATCATCAAGGAGCTGGGGGCCAACACCATCCGCCTGGCCCACTACCAGCACAGCGACGATTTCTACGATGCCTGCGACGAACTGGGCTTCATCATCTGGGCCGAGATCCCCTTCATCAGCGTGATGAATCAGGATCCCGCCGCCCACCAGAACTGCATCAGCCAGATGAAGGAATTGATCACCCAGGCGTACAACCATCCCTGCATCTGCTTCTGGGGTATCTCCAACGAGATCCTGATCGGCGGCATCAGCCAGCAGCTGGTGGACAACCACCACGAGTTGAACGCCCTGGTGAAGGAACTGGATCCCACCCGGCTCACCACCATCGCCCATGTGTCCAGTACGCCGGTGAACGGCCCGATGCACCGCATCACCGACGTGGAGAGCTACAACCATTATTTCGGCTGGTACGGCGGCAAGATCGAGGATAACGCCCCCTGGGTGGACAAATTCCACGCCGAGCACCCCGATATCTGCCTGGGCCTCTCGGAGTACGGCTGCGAGGGGATTGTCACCTATCACAGCCCCAATCCCCAGTGCAAGGATTACAGCGAGGACTACCAGGCGCTCTACCACGAGGGCCTGGCCCAGATGATCGACGAGCGCCCCTGGCTGTGGGCCACCCATGTGTGGAATATGTTTGACTTCGGCTGCGCGGCCCGCAACGAGGGCGGCGTCGGCGGGCGGAACAACAAGGGCTTGGTCACGATTGACCGCAAGACCCGCAAGGACAGCTTCTACGTCTACCAAGCCTACTGGAGCAAGGAGCCGATGGTTCGCATCGCGGGCCGCCGCTACGCCCAGCGCGCCGGCGACTCCACCAAGGTCAAGGTCTACTCCAATCAGGATACCGTCACGCTGTACTTGAACGGCGAGATCGCCGGCGTGCAGACCGCCCACCGCGTCTTTGAGTTTGAGGTTGCCCTGGCGGAGGGCCAGAACATCCTGGTCGCTCTTGCCGGCGATGTGGCCGACAGCATCACGCTGGAAAAGGTGGAGAAGGAACCCGCCATCTACGTCCTGCCCGAATTCAACGACCGGATGGAGGGCGTGGCCAACTGGTTCAAGACTGTCGGCACCATGGACCTGGAGGCCCCGATGGAGTTCCCGGATGGGTACTACTCCGTCAAGGATATCATCGAGGTGCTGTACGGCAACGAGGAAGCCATGGAGATCGTGCGCAAGGCCATCAAGCTGGCCTCCAACTTCGATATCGTCCCCGGCCAGGGAATGTGGGATATGCTCAAGGGCATGACTCCCGAGGGCATGGTCAGCATGAGCGGCGCGATGCCCAAGGGCTTCCTGGAGAGCCTGAACGCCCAGCTCATCAAGATCAAAAAGTAAAATGGCCGCAGGTGCGGGCGGCCCGGTTTGGGCCGCCTCCACCTCTTGCTACCCGCCGCTGAACCGCTGCGGTTTCTGTGTCGGCCTCCGGGTCGCGCAGGAGGGTTCGACGGGTATTGGCACGCTTCTCCCCGGCAAAAGAAATACGTGTGCGTCTTGCACGCAAGGAGGAATTCCTCTATGGAGGAAAAGAAAATCCGTAAATTCGGCATCAAAGATAAGATCGGCTACGCCCTGGGCGATATGGGCAACGATTTGACCCTGCAGATGCTGCAGAGCTGCCTGCTGGTCTTCTATACCAAGGTGCTGGGCGTCTCCGGCGCGGTGATCGGCACAATGTTCATGCTGACCAAATTCGTGGACGCCTTCACCGATGTGGGCATGGGCCGCATCATCGATACCCATGTGGCTAAAAACGGGGACCGGTTCCGCCCCTGGATCCGCCGCATGGCGCTGCCGGTGGTGGTAGCCAGCTGCCTGGTCTACAACTACTTCATCGCCGGCTGGCCGATGTGGGCCAAGATCGCCTATGTCTGCGTGATCTACCTGCTGTACGGCTCCATCTGCTACACCGCCATCAACATCCCCTACGGCGCCATGGCCGCCGTCATCAGTGAAGACCCCGGCGAGCGGACCAGCCTTTCCACCTTTCGCAGCGTGGGCGCCACCCTGGCGGGCATGGTCATCGGCGTGGCGATCCCCCTGGTGGTCTACACCAAGGATGAGGCGGGCAACAGCGTTGCCAACGGTCCCCGGTTCCTGCTGCTCTCGGTTGTCTTCGGCGTGCTGGCGCTGCTGTGCTACGCCGGGTGCTACTTCTGGTGTGTGGAGCGGATACATATCCCCAACAAAGCGCAGGACGGCGGCGGCAAGCAGAGTACCTGGCGTTCCCTGGTGGATGTCTGCCGTGACCGCGCCCTGCTTTCCATCGTGCTGGTGAGCATCTTTGTGTTTGCCGCCTCCGGCGCCTTCCAGTCCCTCAACCCCTATTTGTTCCTGGATTGGTTCCAGGATACCTCCATGCAGTCCCTTGCCAGCCTGGTGATGGTCTTTGCCATGCTGCTCTGCGCTCCCTTCGCCACCCGGCTGAGCAAGCGCTTCGGCAAGAAAGAGATCAGCATCGTGGGGATGGCGCTTTCTGTGGCCGCCTACCTCGCCATATTCTTTATGCGCCTGCAGGACGCCAAGCTCTTTCTGATGTTCGCCTTCGTGGCTTTCTTGGGCATGGGGATCTTCACGATGGTAAGCTGGGCCATGATCTCGGACTGTATCGACAATCATTTTGTGATCACCGGGGAGCGGTCGGACGGTACCATCTACGCCATGTACAGCTTCATCAAAAAGCTGGCGGGCGCAGTGACCGGCAGCATCGGCGCGTGGAGCCTCTCCGCCATCGGCTACGACAACCTGGCCGTCACCCAGACCGACGCGGTGCGCGGCGCGATCTTTAACTGCGATATTCTTATCACCGGCGTCTGCTTCTTGGGGGCGCTTCTGGTGCTGCTTTTCCTCTACCCGCTGGACAAGAAAACCGTGGAGGAGAACGCCGTCAAGATCCGCACGCTCACCGCCCAGAAAGAGGATTAAACCATGCAGGAGATTTTCCCGAAAGACTTGCCCCCGGACCAGTGGCCGACCCGCCGCGCCCAGCTGGCGGCGCTCTTTGCCGGCCAGGAGTATGGCCGTATTCCCGAAGGCTGGCAGGCGTCTGCCGCCCTGCGGGATGAAACCGAGGTGGAGGGCGCCCGGCGCAGGCGCTATGAGATCACCGTGACCTGGCAGGGGCGCAGCTTCCGCTTCCCCTTCACCCTATGGCTTCCCCGGCAGGCGGTCGGGCCATGCCCTGCGGTGATCTTAGTTTCCAATCACGGCAGGGTCCCCTCGCCGCCGCCCAACATCGACCCGGCCCAGGCGCAGCAAATGATGCCCATGCTGGAACAGCTACTGGGCAGCCGGGAACGGCTGGAGAGCTTCGCCAAGGACATGATGGCCCCCAAGGCCCCCCAAACGCTGGACATTGATGCCGACCTGGACAAGGAATATTGGCCGGTCCGCCGCCTTTTGGAGCGCGGCTGGGCCACCGCCGCCTTTTACACCGAGGATCTGGCGCCGGACAGCGCCGCCCATTGGCAGGGCAGCGGCGCGGGCGCGCTGTTCGCCCAGCCCCAAGCCGCCCAGGACGCCCCCGGCGCCCTGAGCCTGTGGGCTTTCGGCGCCAGCCGCGTGCTGGATGTACTGCGCGCCGAGCCGGGCATCGCCCCCGAGCGCATCTCGGTGGCCGGCCATTCTCGCGGCGGCAAGACCGCCCTGTGGGCCGCCGTGCAGGATGAGCGGTTCGCCGCCGCCTTTGTGAACAACGCAGGCTGTTGCGGCAGCGCGCTGAACGCCGGCAAATACGGCGAGAGCGTGACCAGCATCCAGATGATGATGGGCTACTGGTTCTGCCCGGCCTTCCGCCAGTACGGCGGCCGCCCCGTGGAGGAGATGCCCTTTGACCAGCACATGCTTCTGGCGGCCATGGCGCCCCGCCCCGTGTATGTTGCCAGCGGCAGCACCGATTATTGGTCCTGCCCCGAGGCGGAGTACGCCGCCTGCGCCGCCGCCTCCCCCGCCTGGGAGCTGCTAGGCCTGCCCGGCCTGCGCTGCCCCCACTACCCCCAGCCCGACACCCACTGGCATGAGGGCCGGGTGGGCTACCGGCTGCGCCGGGGCGGCCACGCCCTGACTGCCGCCGACTGGATGGACTTCTGCGCCTTTGCGGAGGCACAGTTTGCAGCCGATTCAATCACTTACCGATAAGGAGGTTCCCTATGATCAATCTGAAAGCCAAACCCTACTGCCTGAACGATGAGGATATCGCCTGGGTGGAGAGCACCATCGCCGCCATGTCTGACGAGGAGAAGGTGGGCCAGCTGTTCTTCCAGCTGACCGCCAGGCAGGATGAAGCCTACCTGCGCGAACTGATGGAGAAATACCACCTGGGCGGCTGCCGCTACAACGGCATGCCCGGCAAGGCGGTGCAGGACCAGAACCGTATCCTGCAAAAGTATGCCAAGATCCCCATCTTCATTGCCTGCAACACCGAGTCGGGCGGCAACGGTGCCTGCTCCGACGGCACTTATATTGCCAGCGGCATCAAAATCGGCGCCACCGGCAAGGCCGAATACGCCCGCGATCTGGGCCGCATGTCCAACGAGGAGGCTGCCGCCATCGGCTGCAACATGGCTTTTGCCCCCGTCTGCGACATTCATTACAACTGGCTCAACACCGAGGTCGTGGCCCGCGCCTTCGGTAACGACCCCGCCCGTGTGGCCGAGATGAGCAAAGCCTACCTGGAGGGCGCTCACACCATCCCCGGCTTCGCCTGCGCCGCCAAGCATTTCCCCGGCAACGGCCAGGATTTCCGGGATGCCCACATCTCCAACAACATCAATGAATTTACCCGCGAGGAGTGGATGGCCACCTACGGCCACGTCTACAAAACGCTGATCGACGCCGGTCTGGATGCCGTCATGGGCGGCCACATCATGATGCCCAAGTACATGCGGGAGGTCAAACCCGGCATCACCGACGACGAGATGCTGCCCGCCACCCTCTGCCCCGAACTGATGACCGGCCTGCTCCGCGATGAACTGGGCTTCAACGGCATGGTCGTCACCGACGCCTCCCACATGGTGGGTATGACCGACCGGATGACCCGCCGGGCGATGCTGCCTGCCGCCATCAACGCCGGCTGCGATATGTTCCTCTTCTTCAACGACCCGGACGAGGATTTTGCCACCATGCTGGCCGCCTACCGGGACGGCACCATCCCCGAGGCCCGCATGACCGAGGCCCTCACCCGCATCCTGGGCCTGAAAGCCCACATGGGCCTGCACAAAAAGGCCAAGGAGGAACTGGTTCCCCAGCCCGACGCGCTGGCCTGCCTGCAGAGCGGCGAGTACAAGGCTGCCGCCAAGGCCATCAGCCAGGACTGCCTCACGCTGGTCAAGTACAAGGACGAAGGGGTTCTGCCGCTCACTCCCGAGAAGACCAAGCGCATCATGATCGTCTATGTGAAGGGCGCGCCCAGCCCGATGGACGCGCTGATTCAGATGGCGATGGGTGGTGCCGGCGCCCGCCAGACCCCCGCCGAGGCGCTGCGCGACCGGCTGATCGCCAAGGGCTTTGACGCTTTCATCTATGAGAGCCCGCTGGACAAGATGAAGAAGCAGATTGCCGCCGGCGAGAAGCCCAGCCTGAACCTCTATTTTGCGGGCAAGAACGCCATTAAGGACTTTGTCTCCCAGCAGGATCTGGTCATCACGCTCTGCGATGTGAGTAGTGGCCGCCCGACCTTCGGCTTGTCCAAGGGCGGCGGCGAGATCCCCTGGTACGTCTTTGAACTGCCGGTGGTCGCCATCAGCGTCAACGCCCCCACCATGCTGGCCGATATCCCCCAGGTGCGCACCTACATCAACGCCTACGACTCCAAGCCCGATACCTTGGACGCCCTGGCGGAGGCCCTTGTCACCGGCCCCGATGCCTTCAAAGGCAGCGACCCCATCGACAGCTTCTGCGGCCTTTGGGACGCCCGCCTGTAACCCTCAAAAACCAACTGCACTCCGCCAAGGGCGGGGGCGGCGCTGCCGCCCCCGCCCTTGCTGCGCTTTGTTTTCTTATG
>CAZIVF010000101.1:0-7512 GCA_964542725.1 uncultured Subdoligranulum sp.
TTTCGCATTACAAAAAAGGGCTGCCGACCGGCGGCAGCCCACGGTTCAAGCGGATTCAGGCAGAAGCGTTTGGAGGCGGTCAATATTTCGGCTTGGGTTCGCCGTCGCCCGTCTCGGCGCCATAGGTGGCGGGCGGCGCCGGGATGCGGGGCTTTTTGGGGTGGGCCTTGCGCCAGCGGCGGTACAGAACCACCAGGACGGGGATCAGAACGGCCAGTACCACCAGCAGCGGCAGCAGGTAGACCACCGTCAGGACCAGACCCTGCACAAAGCCCACAAAGGCGTTGAGGCCGCCGGTGAAGGCGTCGGTCAGCTTCTCGCCAAACGTCACGCCGGTGGGGGTCAGGGTGGCAACCTCCCGCAAGGTGATGTCCACCGTGGAGTAGCCAATCTGATTATCCATAGAGCGAAGCTGCCGGGTGTAGTTCTCAATCTGGTACTGCACTTCGGAAAGCTGGCTCTCGATCTCCAGCAGGTCGGAGGTGGTCTCGGCCTTATCGGCCAGTTCGTTCAGCCGGTCCCGCTGGCTTTCCAGGGCGGATAGGCGGGCCTCTACGTCGATGTAGCTGCTGGTGATGTCCTCGGCGCTCTCACTCATACTTAAGAGGCTGGCAGCCTCCCCGGCCTCGGCCAGGAACGCCCGGTACTCGTCCGCCGGAACGCGCACCGTGTAGCTGACGTAGCGGTCATAGTCCTGGGCGCTGCCCCACTGGTCGGTGTATTCCAGGTAAGCGCCGTGGCTCTCCACTGCCGCCAGCAAGGCGCTACGTGCCGCCTCAAAATCGGTGGACTCCATCGAAAGATGGGCCGTGTAGATGATCTTGCGGTCTGTGTTGGCCTGGGGATCCAGCGCGCTCCCCGCGCCCGCCTCGCCGGCGTCGTAAGCGCCCGCCGTTTCGTCGGGGGCAGGTTCCGCGTAGGAGGCATCGGCCTCCGCCGTATAGGCGGCCTTGTCCTCCGCCGCCTGGCTGCTGGAACCGCCGGATGCTCCGCAGGCGCTCAGCAGGGCTGCCGCTGCCAGGGCGGCCAGCAAACGGATCATCGTCTTCTTTTTCATGGGTGTCAACCTCCTTTTCATCAGTATAACACGGGAAAAGGAGGCTGTGTGTTACAGTTTCATGCCAAAGTTATGGAAATTTACCCCCGGGTACCCAGCGTGCGGATCTCCTCATTATCCGCGAAGGCCACGGCCTGGAAGCCGGCGGCCTCCAGGGTGCCGA
Organism: uncultured Subdoligranulum sp.; assembly: GCA_964542725.1. Lineage (GTDB taxonomy): Bacteria > Bacillota > Clostridia > Oscillospirales > Ruminococcaceae > Gemmiger. The sequence continues at coordinate 1,221 of CAZIVF010000101.1, forward strand.
ACTGCTTCCCCAACTTCTTGGCCTGGGGCAGCACCGTCACATCGTACCCGGCCCGCAGCCGCTGCGCCTTGGCCAGCACATCGGCAAAATCGGCATCGCTGCAGTAGAGCAGCGCCAGCCGGGCCTTCGCGCCGGGAATCTGATAGCCCTGCTCCAGCAGAATACCGCAGACCCGCTCAAACCCGATGGAGAAGCCCACCGCCGGTACCTGCTGGCCGATGAACTTGCCCACCATATTATCGTACCGGCCGCCGCCGGCCACCGCGCCGCTGAACTGCGGGCAGGTAACTTCAAACACCATGCCGGTATAGTAGCCCTGGCCGCGCACCAGACTGGGGGCGTAGACGATGCCGTACCGCCCGGCGGCCACCTTCTCGCTCATGGCGATGACGTAGCGCAGGTCGGCGGTCAGCGCGTCGTCGCCGATCTGGGCGCTGACCGCCTCCAGGCTGAAATCCTCCGCGCGGAGGAAATCGCCTAGGCGGTCAGCGGCGGCAGCGGGGAATCCCTTGTCCAGCAGTTCGGCGTGAACGCCCTCGCCGCCGATCTTGTCCAGCTTGTCGAAGCTGACGCAAACCGAATCCAGCGTCCCCTCGGCAAAGCCCATGGACCGGAGCATCGCCCGGAGGATTCGCCGGTCGTTGACATTGACGGTGAAGCCGGTGAAGCCGATGGCCAGCAGCGCCCGGGCGGTGACGTCGATCAGTTCCACCTCGGCGTTGGGGGAGGCGTCGCCCAGAATATCAATATCGCACTGCACAAACTCCCGCAGGCGGCCCTTCTGGGGGCGCTCCGCCCGGTAGACCCGGTCCGTCTGGATGACCTTGAAGGGGACGGGCAGGCTGTTCCGGTTGGCGGCGTAATAGCGGGAGAGCGGCAGCGTCAGGTCATACCGCAGCCCCATGTCCGAGAGGGCTTTCTCATCCCCCTTTTTCAGGGCGGCGGCCAGTTTGTCCCCCCGTTTGAGGACCTTAAAGATCAGATTCAGGTTGTCGCCGCCGTCGCTCTTGTCCAGGTTTTCCATATCCTCCAGGATGGGGGTGGAGATGCGCTGGAAGCCGGCGGCGCGGTAGGTCTCCAGGATAATGCCCTGGATATAGTCACGAAGGGCCTGCTCGCGGGGCAGAAGATCCCGCATACCCTTCAGAGGTTGAGTTTTCATTGTCAGATTCCTCCCATAAAAATATACAATATCATGATAGCCTGCGGGGCGGGTTTTGTCAATCGGGCGGGGTTAGCGGCGGCGGTTTGGGGCATACTTTCCCTGTAGGGACAGGAGGTGGCGTTATGCCTCAACAAAAGCGCGGCCCGGCGGTGCTGGCGGCCGGGGCGGCGGTGCAGCTGCTCACCGGCATCCCGGCCGCCTGGGGCGTTTTTCAAAGGCCGGTAACGGAGGAATACGCCTTCACGCGTGGGCAGACCATGCTGGCCTTTGCGGTGTTGGTGGCGGCCTACGGGGTGGGATGCGCCGTGGGCGGGCTTTTACAGGACCGGCGCGGGCCGCGCTGCGCCGCCCTGTGGGGAACGGGACTGCTGGCGGCGGGGTTTGGGGCCGCCGCGCTGGTGCCGGCGGGCAACGCGCCGCTGTTCCTGCTGGTCTACAGCCTGCCCGCCGGGCTGGGCAGCGCCTTTTTGGCCCCGGCGGTGCTGGCCTGCGCCCAAAAATGGTATGCCGGGCGCAAGGGCTGGGCCACCGGCGTCACCGGCGTGGCGATGGGGTTTTCCGGCGCGTTCTTCACCCTGTTTGTGCGGGGAGTGGGCGGCGCCTGGGGGATGCGCCTCTGCTTTGCGGCGCTGGGGGCGCTGGTGCTGGCGGTCTGCGGGCCGGGGGCGGCAGCGCTGCGGGACCCGCCCGCCAAGCCCCGGCAGAAGCCGGCCCCCGGCCTGGGACCGAAACAGATGCTCCGCACACGGGAGTACAAGCTCTGCGTGGCGGCGGTGGCGCTCTCCTCCCCGCCGGTGCTGCTGTTCAGCCCCGAAATCATGCAGCTGGCCGCTGACCGGGGCCTGCCGGAGCAGGCCGCCCCCTGGTGCATTGTGCTGGGGTCGGCGGCCAGCGCGGCGGGGCGGCTGCTCTGCCCCGCCCTCAGCGATAAGTGGGGCCGCAAAAAGGTGCTGTACGGCATCTACGCCGGGCTGGCCGCCGGGTCGGCCTGGTTTGCCTTTGCCGGCGGCTGGTGGGTGCTGGCGGCCTACGCGGTGCTGACGCTGTGCTACTCCGGCGGCGCGGCGGTGCAGCCCGCCCTCAACACCGACCTCTTCGGCCTGCCCCACGCCGGGGTGAACTACGGCTTCATCGCCCTGGGGATGAGCGCGGGCAGCCTGCTCTCCTACGCGGGCAGCCAGGCGCTTGCGCTGCCAGCCCGTCACTGGCTGGCAGGCGGCTGCGCCCTGGCAGGGCTGGCCTGCGTGAAGGCAATCCGGATGGACCGGGCGGTAAAGTAAGGACCGTGCCATCCTCGGGGAGGCCGGGGCAACCCGGCTCCGCCGGGCTGGCACGGCCTTTTGGCGGATTGAGCAGAAAAAGCCGGGGCAAAGCAATGTGCGGTTAAGGCGCCGTCGTTGACCGCCCCGCTGGCGGACATCCGAACCGGGAGGGGGGGAAGCCGCCCCCTTGCCAAAAGCGGTCCGGCGCGCTACAATACCCTATATAGATGCGCCGCCGCATCCCCGCCGAACGCCACCCCCCCCCAGCAGAGGAGAACCCCATGCAGACCCAACGCCTTGCCCGTCTGACCGCCAACTCCGCCACCGCCTTTTTGGCGGCGGCGCTCTGCGTGTATCCGCTGTACATTGATAAATTTTCCAACCTCGGCGTCACCAAGTTCACCGGCGTGTTCACCCTGTTCCTGGTGTGGTGCCTCTGGCTGGGGGCCTGCCGTCTGGTCGGCGCGCCGCCCCTGCCGGGGCGGCTGCCGCGGCGGGATGGCTCCCTCTGGTCGCTGGCGGCGGTAGTGGGAACAACGTCGCTTTCCACCCTGCTGTCCCTCTCGCCCCTGGCCTCCGCCTGGGGGCTGACCGGCTACTACGGCGGCCTGATGATGGCTCTTTTCACCGCCGCCGGCTACCTGGCGGTGCGGGCCTTTGCCCCGGCGGGGGATACCGACGCCCTGATCCTGGGGCTGGGCGTGACCTCCGGCATCGTCACGGTGCTGTACCTGCTGAACATCTTCAACATTGACCTCATCGGCGCCTACGCCGATACCGCCGTGGTGGAGCGCGCGCAGTTCTTCTCTACCCTGGGGCAGAAAAATTTCAACGCCGGCTATCTCTCGGTGGCGCTGCCGCCGGTGTTTTACGCTTTCCTCACCGCCAGGGGACGCCGCCGCACCCTGGCGTACGGCGTGCCGGCTTTTGTGGGCGGCCTGGCCCTGGCGGTGGTGGATGCCGAGGGGCTGATGCTGGGTCTGGGCGCAGCGGCGCTGGTGCTGGCCTGCAGCCGCAGCTTCACCGTTCGGGTGCTGCGGCGGGGGGCCTTTATCGGTATGTCGTTCTTTTTCTGGGTAGGCTTTATGCAGTATATGCGGCGGACCGTCTACACCCAGGGCGGGCAGCCCCTCTTGGCAGCGCTGGGCCATGTGGCCACCGGCGGCCTGGCCGTCTGCGCCCTGCTCTGGCTGGCCCTGCTGGCGGCGGAAAAGCGCGCCGGGCGGGACCTCCCGCTGCAGCGCCTGGGGCAGGGGGCGGCGGTCCTTCTGCTGGCGCTGGCGGCGGCGCTGTTCCTGCTGGCAAATTTCTGGCCGGGCTTCCCCTCCCTGGGGCGGCTGGACGGCCTGCTGATCTTCAACGATGACTGGGGAACCTACCGCGGCACCGCCTGGCGGGCCGCCTGGGGAACTTGGAGGGACGCCACCCTGTGGCGCAAGCTGGTGGGCGTCGGCCCCGGCATGATGAACCAGGCGGTGGCAGCCTGGGCCGGCGCCGCCATTACCCCCCGCATGGCCACCTTCTATGCCGCCCACAACGAATACCTGGAACAGCTGCTCACCACCGGCCTGCTGGGGCTGGCGGCCTGGCTTTGGTTTTTGGCCGTGCATCTGCGCCGGGCGGCAAAGGGATGGGACCGCCCTGGCGTCGCGCCGGTCACGCTGGCGCTGGTCAGCTACCTGGCCCAGGCGGCGGTGAGCATCCGGGTATCGATGGTTTTCCCCGAGGTCATGCTGCTCTTGGCGCTGCTGGCAGCCCTCACCGCGCCGCCGGCCCCCGCCGGGGAAACCGCCCCAAGGAGCGCCGCCTCCCAAAAGGCGGCCCGGCACGGCAGGCGCCCCGCCGCCGCGCCTGCGCCTGCGCGCCCGGCGGCCCGCGCCGCGGGGATCGCGGCGGCGGCCATCCTCACCATGGCGGTCAGCGGGGCGCTGTCTCATCTTTTGTTTGCCTTCCTATTCTAGGGCATGGAGAGGAAAAACGAGAAAATTAGTGATAACTAACTATAATTAGCAAAAAATAACCGAAAAAAATGTGCAAAATTGATTGAAAACCTTGAAAAAATGCGGAGTCCATTCTATAATAAAAGTAGCTGTGAAAAGCTTCACAAAATTGCAAAGGAGAGAAAGTTATGATCGAATACTCCGCACAGGTCCAGAATATGTGTCCGGTCGCCAAAGGCCCCAAGCACGGTCCCGCCCCGATCCCTGAGGAGGGGGAATGGGTAAAGGCCTATAAGATCGAGGACATCAGCGGCTACACCCACGGTGTGGGCTGGTGCGCCCCGCAGCAGGGTGCCTGCAAGCTGAGCCTGAACATCAAGAACGGCATCATCGAGGAGGCCCTGATCGAGACCATCGGCTGCTCCGGCATGACCCACTCCGCCGCCATGGCGGGCGAGATCCTGCCCGGCAAGACCATCCTGGAGGCGCTGAACACCGACCTCGTCTGCGACGCCATCAACGTTGCCATGCGCGAACTGTTCCTGCAGATCGTCTATGGCCGCAGCCAGACCGCCTTCTCTGAGAACGGCCTGCCCGTGGGCGCCGGCCTGGATGACCTGGGCAAGGGCCTGCGCAGCATGACCGGCACCATCTTCTCCACCAAAGAGAAGGGCGTGCGCTACCTCGAACTGACCGAGGGGTACATCACCAAGACCGCCCTGGATAAGAACGATCAGGTCATCGGCTACCAGTTCGTCCGCCTGGGCAAGATGATGGAGGATATCCGCCACGGCAAGGACCCCAAGGAAGCGTACGAGAAGAACATCGGCACCTACGGCCGCTTCACTGCGGAGCAGGGCGCCGTCAAGTTCATCGACCCGCGCGAAGAATAAGAGAGGGAGGAATACTACTATGGCAACTTTTGAATCCCAAGAGCGCCGTATGCCTAAGATCGAAGCCTGCCTGAAGGCCAACGGTCTTGAGAGCCTGGACGCCTGCAACGAGCTGCTGCTCTCTAAGGGGATCGACTGCGACAAGATTATCCGCGGCGTGCAACCCATCTGCTTTGACAACGCCGTCTGGGCCTACACCCTCGGCACCGCCATCGCCGTCAAGCGCGGCCTGAAGAGCGCTGCCGACTGCGCCGCCGCCATCGGCGAGGGCCTGGAAGCCTTCACCATCCCCGGCTCCGTGGCCGAGCAGCGCCACGTCGGCTTGGGCCACGGCAACCTGGGCGCCATGCTCCTGTCTGAGGATACCAAGTGCTTCGCTTTCCTGGCCGGCCATGAGTCCTTTGCCGCCGCCGAGGGCGCCATCGGCATCGCCCGCACCGCCAACAAGGTCCGCAAGGAGCCGCTGCGCGTTATCCTGAACGGCCTGGGCAAGGACGCCGCCATGATTATCAGCCGCATCAACGGCTTTACCTATGTTCAGACCGAGTTCGACTTCAAGACCGGCGAGGTCAAGGTCGTCAGCGAGACCTCCTACTCTGACGGCGAGCGCGCCGCTGTCAAGTGCTACGGCGCCAACGACGTGCTGGAGGGCGTTGCCATCATGAAGATGGAGGGCGTTGAGTGCTCCATCACCGGCAACTCCACCAACCCCACCCGCTTCCAGCATCTGGTCGCCGGCACCTACAAGAAGTGGGCGCTGGAGAACGGCAAGAAGTACTTCTCCGTCGCCTCCGGCGGCGGCACGGGCCGTACCCTCCACCCCGACAACGTGGCCGCCGGCCCCGCCTCCTACGGCCTGACCGATTCGATGGGCCGTATGCACGGCGACGCCCAGTTCGCCGGCTCCTCCTCGGTGCCTGCCCATGTTGAGATGATGGGCCTCATCGGCGCCGGCAACAACCCGATGGTCGGCATGACCGTCGCCTGCGCCGTCGCCGCCTCCCAGGTGGATTGATCGGAACCCTCTGCGGG